>JBKPSD010000118.1:0-6637 GCA_046734935.1 Nitrospirota bacterium | reverse complement strand
CAACCGCGCGACGAGTCTTCTCGCCACCGGTGCGAGACTCGGCATTCCCGTAACCGTGCACGTCGCCGTGGGCACGGACATCATCCATATGCATCCGGCGGCCGACGGCGCCGCCATCGGCGGGACCTCCCTGCTGGATTTCCGACGCCTGGCCGCGGTGGTCTCTCAAATGGAAGGGGGCGTGTATCTGAACATCGGCTCGGCCGTCGTCCTGCCAGAAGTGTTTTTGAAAACCGTCTCTCTCGGGCGTAATCTGGGCCACCCGTTGTCCAACATCACCACGGTGAACATGGACTTCCTCAGCCATTACCGTCCCCTGACCAACGTGGTCCGGCGTCCGACCCAAAAAGGCGGCAAGGGTTATTCGCTGATCGGCCATCATGAGATCATGCTGCCCTTGCTCGTGGCGGCCGTCGCCGAAGAGATGGGATCCCGTCACGCATGATCGCGTCTCCGACCGCATCAGAGCTTCTGGACGTTTGGAACGATCTCAATGCCCGTTACTTCGACGGCGATCTTCCGCCCATCGCGCTCGTCTGGAGCGGACGCCTGACGTCATCCGTCGGCATGTTTGTCAGCCGAACGGGTCCCCGCTCGTCCTGGGCCGAGAATGCGCCGTCCAAGGCATCCAAACGCGAAATCCGGCTTTCGGTCCCTCTCTTACGTCCCTTGCTGGCAGGCTCTCCATACGGATGGAACGAACTGGTCAGCACGCTTGCGCACGAAATGATCCATCAGTGGCAGTACGATATTTTGAAGCGGCGGCCCAATCACGGGCCGGACTTTTTAAGGAAGATGCGCGAGATGAACCGCGACGGCACGCTCGCGGTTACGGTCTACCATACGTTGAAGAAGGAAGTGCAGGCGCTGTCCCGTTTTGCCTGGCGTTGCGGCCGCTGCGGGCGCATTTATCGGCGCCAGCGGCGGACGATCCAGCCGCGTCGCCATCATTGCGGCAGCTGCCGGGGATCCCTTCAGGAAGTGTCTTCTTCCGAGCTCCCTTGCCCGCCAACGGCCGAAGCGGTAACGTCCGTACAATTTCGCTGTCGAGAACTGCCCGGTCAGCTGGAACTGGATTTTTCCTCCCCAAGCCACTAGGCTTGCGCTGATCTTTGACCGCCGACCACGCCCGATGCCCAGATGGCCTCGCCAGATTGTCTTTGGTGACATCGACGCCATGTTCGCGTCTGCGGCCGTTGTCAAAAACCCCGAGCTCGCAGGCAAACCGGTCGCAGTCGGCGCCCCGCCGCCCCGGGGCATCATCGCCGCCGCAAGTTATGCCGTGCGGCGGTTCGGCGTTCGTTCGGCCATGCCGACGGCCGAAGCACTGCGACTCTGCCCCGGACTGCTCCTCGTCCCTCCCGACCGGCCGCTCTACCGCCGCCTGCACGAGGAGATGAGAGCCGTGACCGACCGGCTCTTCCCCGCGACCGAATGGAGCAGCATCGACGAGTTCTATGCCGACACGACCGACTTACAGACTCGCCATCCGGATCCCGCCGCGCTGGCCCGGCTCGTCAAGAGTTCGATTTTGAATGCGACCGGTCTGACTTGCACGGTCGGGGTCGCCACGGGAAAGACCGTGGCAAAGATCGCCGCGGATGCGTCGAAGCCCGACGGCATCGCCGTCGTCGAGCCAGGAGACGAGTCGCGATTTCTGCAGAATCTTCCACCACGGGCGCTGCCCGGCATCGGCCCCAAAACCGCGGCGCGATTGGAGCCCTTCGGAATCACGACAATCGGCGCCCTCTCGGATCCCCAGTGGGACCGGACGCTCTCGCGCCTCTTCGGCTCTCGTCTTCCCTGGCTTCGCGCCCTCGCGCAGGGACAGGATCAGGAACCCGTCGTCGCCGACCGGGAATCCAAGAGCGCCAGCCACGAGACGACGTTCGAACACGACACATCCGATCCGTCGTTTGTCGAAGACCTCCTGCGCGGGTTCTTGCGCGCGCTCGCCCGGGACTTGCGGCAGGAAGGCCTCGCAGCGGGAGGATGCACGGTGAAGCTCAAGGATGCCCGCTTTGCCATCACCACGAGACAGCGGCGGTTCCCCCACCCGCTCAACTACGATCCCGAGATGTGGCCGGTCGTGCAACTGGCCCTGCGCGACGTCATGAAGCCCCAGACCGCCTATCGTCTCGCCGGTCTCGCGCTTTCGCCCCTCGTGCCGGCACCGCCGGGCTTGTACGATCAACGCCGCAGCAAGGCGGTCGAGGCCATGGATGCCATCATCGCCCGGCACGGTGCGGTCATCGGCCTGGGCGGAACAGGGGAAGACGACGGAGAATGACGGCGTATCGACGGCCGGCGTGCGAGGCATTCTCTTTCTATCTGACCACGCAGTCGGTATGATGGAAGCATGCCGGAAAAGGTCTTGACGACGGCGCACTTGATCCCGCTGCTCGAGCAGGCGCGCCGTGACAAGAAGCGCATCGTCTTCACCAACGGCTGTTTCGATCTCATGCACATCGGCCATACGCGCTATCTCCAGGCGGCCAAGGCGCTCGGTGATGTCCTCGTGGTCGGCGTCAACAGCGACGCCTCGGTCAAAAGCTTGAACAAGGCGCCCGATCGGCCGATCGTCGGAGAGGGCCAACGCGCGGAAGTGGTCGCCGCCCTGGCATCCGTCGATTACGTGGTCGTCTTCGCCGAGCCGGACCCGCTCAACATCATCACCGCGGTGCAGCCGGACGTGCTCGTGAAGGGCGGCGACTGGACGATCGATCGCATCATCGGCCGTGAGGTCGTTGAACGGCATGGAGGCACCGTGAAAACGATTCCCCTGGTTCCCGGCATGTCGACGACCGCCCTCATACAACGAATTCGGTCTCAAGCCCGCTAACAATCGTGTCACCTGCGTCCCCATCAGTGGTTCCTTGTTGCGCGCCCGTTGCAGAGGCGCTGAACCAACAGGGGGGAAGGCCTTGTCTTACCGGACTTCACGGCTCGACCGCCGGCTTCGCCCTGACTCAGCTCATGCATCCGCAGTCCGGCCGGCTCGGCACCCACCCGTGGCTCATCGTCACGAAAAGCGACGACGCCGCCGCACGGCTCTTCGACGACCTGCGTTTCTATCATGAGTTGTCGGGTCTGCCCGAAACGTCTCTCGCCTTCTTTCCGCGCTGGGAAACGCTGCCCTATGAAGCCACTGCCCCGCACGTCGGGTTGATCGCCCGGCGCATGAACGCGCTCCATCAGATCCGAAACTTGCCTGCAGCCAAAGTGGTGACCTCCATCGATGCGCTCATGCAGCGCCTGATGCCGGTGGAGACGTTTGTCCGGACCGTCCTGACGTTCAAGATCGGCGCCGCGATGGAGCGGGAAGTCTTGACGGCCGGCCTTCTGCGGTTGGGATATCGCCGTGTATCGGTCGTCGAAATTCCCGGCGAGTTCAGCATCCGCGGCGGCATTGTCGATATCTTCTCCACCGCCTACGGCGATCCCTTGCGCGTCGAATTCCTGGGCGAGACGGTCGAATCGCTCCGCCTGTTCGACCCGGCGTCGCAGAAGTCGACGGCCAAGATGGATCGAGCCGTCGTGCTCCCGGCCCGCGAGTATCTGAGGACGGAGACGGGGCCCGAAGCGCTCGCGCCGATCCCGGCCGACGCCGAATGGCGCGCGCCCGACTTGTACGTCGAGATGCAGACGCTCTTCGAATACTTTGCGGCCCGCCCGCTCCTGACGCTCGAACAACCGGCCGCCCTGAAGCTCTCTTGCAGTGCTCTTTGGGAGCGCATCGATGACGGCTATCTGCGGCACAGCGACAAGGACGAGGCAACGCCCTATCCGTCGCCCGAACGGCTGTTTCTGACGTGGAAAGACATCACGGATCGCACCGCTGACTGGACGCAACTCGCGCTTGAGCCGCTGGCCGAAGCCGATGCGTCCTGGCACCCCGTCCAGGCCTTCCCGGCTCAGTCACCGGCCAGCGCCGGATTGGCAGCGCGCGGCACGCCCTTCAGCCAGACGCTGTCCATTCTCGACCGCCTACGCGAGGGATACAAAATCCTACTGGTGGCCAGGACCCGAGGTCAGGTCGATCGCCTCCTCGCTCTGTTGCGCGAGCACGACGTGCCCGCCGTCGAATGGACGGCCTCGGGCTGGTCCGCATCGACGCAGAGGCGCGCGCCGTTCTTTATACGGCAGGGCGACCTATCGGCAGGTTTTCTGTCTTCGGAACTGCGGCTGGCGATCCTGACGGAGGAGGAACTTTTCGCCAAGGGAGCCCGCCACAAACCGCAGGCGAAGAGCAAGGCGGCCACCTTTCTCTCCTCCTTGGAAGACCTCAACGTCGGCGATTATGTCGTGCACGTCCAGCACGGGATCGCCAAGTACCGCGGGCTCAAACGTCTTTCGGTCCAGGATTTCGACAGCGACTACCTGATCCTGGAATTCTATGGAGGCGACACGCTCTATGTTCCGTTGGACCGGCTCAATCAAGTCCAGAGATACAGCGGCGCCGAAGGCCATGTGCCGAGACTGGACCGCCTGGGCGGATCGAGTTGGGCGAGAACCACGGCCCGCGTCAAAAAGGACATCGAGGAAATGGCGCAGGAACTGATCGACCTCTACGCGAACCGTGAGTTGGCCAAGCGGCACTCCTACGGCTATGACAGCACCCTGTATCACGAGTTCGAGGCCGCCTTCGAATACGAGGAGACGCCCGATCAGGTCAAAGCGATCGAAGACATTGCCCGCGACATGGCCTCGAGCAAGCCCATGGACCGTCTGGTCTGCGGCGACGTCGGGTATGGAAAAACCGAGGTCGCCATGCGGGCCGCCTTCAAGGCCGTAGAAGACAATCGCCAGGTCGCCGTGCTCGTGCCGACGACACTGCTCGCGCACCAGCATTACGACAACTTCGCCGAGCGCTTTGCGCCGTTTCCCACCAGAGTGGCGCTGCTGTCGCGGTTTCAATCGAAGAAGGAAGCGAAGGCGATCCTCAAAGATGTCGCCGCCGGGTCGATCGACGTCGTCATCGGCACCCATCGTTTGTTGCAGAAGGACGTGCAGTTCCGCAACCTCGGCCTCGTCATCATCGATGAGGAACAGTGGTTCGGCGTCAAGCACAAGGAACGGCTTAAGGAGCTGCGCACTCAGGTGGACGTGCTGACGCTCACAGCCACGCCGATCCCGCGGACGCTGCAGATGGCCATGGCCAGCGTCCGCGATCTGTCGATCATCGACACCCCTCCGGCCGGCCGGTTGTCCATCCGGACCCAGGTCGTCCGCTCGAGCGAGAAACTCATCAGGGAGGCCATCCTCCGCGAGCTGGGCCGGGGCGGCCAAGTGTACTTCGTCCACAATCGCGTGGAGACCATGGAGCGCATCGGATCCTGGATCCAGCAGATCGTACCCGAAGCGCGCGTCGTGATGGCGCACGGCCAGATGGAGGCGAAGCCCTTGGAAGCCGTCATGCTTAAATTCTTCCGGAGGGAGGCCGACGTGCTGGTGGCCTCGGCCATCATACAATCGGGCATCGACGTGTCGAACGCCAACACGATCATCGTGAATCGTGCGGATACGTTCGGACTGGCGCAGCTCTATCAGCTGCGCGGCCGCGTCGGCCGCAGCGGCGACCAGGCCTACGCCTATTTTCTCGTGCCCGACGAGGGCCGGCTCACAGACGACGCGCAAAAGCGCCTGACCGCGATCCAGCAGTTCACCGAGCTGGGATCCGGGTTCCGCATTGCGGCGGCCGATTTGGAAATCCGCGGCGCCGGCAATCTCCTCGGCAAGCAGCAATCCGGACACATCGCGGCGATCGGGCTGGATCTCTACATGCAGATGGTCGAACAGGCCGTGCAGCGCCTGAAGGGCCAGGTCGTGGAGGAGGAGGCCGATCCGACGCTGCGCCTGAACGTCTCCGCGTTCATTCCCGAAGACTACGTCGCCGATCCGCACCACCGCCTGTCGCTGTACAAGCGGCTGTCGTCCTCGGCCCAGATCGGCGACCTCGCGCTGCTGCACGGCGAGATCCAGGACCGGTTCGGACCGCCGCCGGAGCCGGTTGAACGGCTGCTTGAAGTCATGCAGATCCGCCTGCAGGCCAAGACGCTTCGGCTGGCCTCGATCGAACTCAAAACGGGCTCCGTCGTGGTCACGCTCGACAGCAAGAGCAAGGTTCCGCAAACGGCGATCCAACGTCTCATGGACGCGTACAAATCCAGGATCCGCTTTCTGTCCCCGCTCGCGTTCGACCTCCAAATGCCGCACCAGGACTGGGCTTCCATCTTTCCCGAACTCACCGCAATCTTGCAAAGCCTGGGAGTCTGTGATACCAACACCACAGCGACATCGCCTACGCCACATTGATCCCACGAGGATTCGCACTCCGATGCATCGACCAATGACGGGTTTTGCCGCTGTTGCGGCCGTCCGGCGGATGGGCCTACTCACGCTCGCGGTCGGAATGCTTTCGCTCTGGGGCGGTTGCACGCCGCCGCAATCCGAAGAGCGGGTCGTCGCCTTCGTCAACGGCAAACCGATCACGCAGACGGAGTTCGACCACGAGTGGGGAGACCTTCCCGAGGCGACGAAAGCCCGGTACGAAAAAGAAGGCGGGCGCCAGGCATTCCTGAAGGAACTGGTCGACCATGAACTTCTCCTACAGGAATCCCGCAGACAGGGGCTCGAT
>JBKPSD010000117.1:0-16228 GCA_046734935.1 Nitrospirota bacterium | reverse complement strand
GCAATGGAGATGGTGATCAGCACGATAATGATCCACTCGAGGAGCTCCATACGACGGGTCCCCGCACGATCGGACATTTTGCCGTAGATGCTTTCGAGCGTTTCCAGCTTGCGCAAAATGCTGGCGTCCCAATCTTCCAGGTGGAAGCGCTGGGACACCAGGCGGTATACGCGAGCCAGGTATTGATCCCCTAACAATTTCAGCGTATTGGTCACCCGCTCGAACAACAGGGCTCCGTCGACCTGAAGCTGCGCGATGTGCGTCGTGTGTTTGTCATAGGTCCCCGGAAGCGACAACAGACGCGGCGTTCTCGTCAAGGCCTCGTATCCCTGGTCCAGCGCTTGATCCAGCTGTTCATCGAGCATCCGCATCTCGAGCAACTCGACATTCGCAAACTCGAGCACCGCCCGCACATCGTCCATCTCTTTCCCGAAGAGGACGGCGGCATGCCAGTCGATCAACGCGGCGTCTTCGAGGCCGAAAGAAATTCGGCAGGACAGGGCATCCCGAATCTCCTGTTCCGACAGCGGCGTGCGCTCTCCCCGTAGAATACTCGCGAGCGCCTCTTCACGGGTGCTCCACAGCGGGGGGCCTTGCGCCAGAGGAGAGGATTCGATCGCAAAAATCAAATAATCTTCGACCTCGGCGGCGATCTTCGGCCGTTCGATTGCGGGATGAATCGCCTGCACCAGCTGTTCGACCCGGGCACGCGATTCTGCAAGAAGGAGCTCATGTTCATAGAGTGACTCGCTGAGCTCCAGTAGGCCGTCGAATGGACCATCCAGCGCGAACCGGTAGGTAATAGTGACCGCCCCGAAGTCATACACCATGACCTCGACGGTCGGACTTGACGCATATGAACCCACCGTCAGAGAGCCGCCCTCCTGCATCAACCGAAGCGGCGCAGGCCGATATTCGAAATATTGAGGGGCTCTGGCCTTATGACGAAGGCGGCTGCGTTCGGTCTGCGCTGAGATGTGGCGATCGGCCTGTTCGAGATTGATGGACGAGCCAATGTCGTATGCGAACATCGCATAGCAGGTGCCTTTGTTGATCGTGATCGCAGAATCCTGTGGTAATGACATCGAATGCACTCCATGCCTCCGCTTTACTATAGCAAGAAGACTCGATCATATCTTTGCTCGATGAAACGCATGCGGCCGGCACACTGGTTGCTGGGAATGTTCTCGCTTAGAAAAGGGCCTCACTAGGGGGCTTCCCAGTACGAGTAGAACAGGCACATCCCACGCTGTGAGCAGAGGAGATAATGGAGGGCAAGGTAGTTAACACACTATTTACCGTCCGGTGACACGGCCGCAATGGCAGGAAGCGATCATGTTCTCATGTCAGTGAGGAGGATTCATTATGTACGGCGCTGTCGTTGACGCTCAGCCTGCGGTTTATCATAGGGCCGGCGGTTTGAAGGCTCACATCCTCGACCGCCTCGAGGAGGAGGCCGTGATCAGCTTGGATGCATTGATCCAGATGCTGCCCCAATACAGCTGGAATCAGATCTTTTCTGCGGTCGACCAGCTCGCCCGCGACGGAAGCCTCGTGCTGCGCCGTCATCGGTACGACTACACGTTGTTTTCCACCGCCTATCCCACCTGACCTCAACACGGTTCAACAGATCACGCTTCATTGTCGGAAAGCACCGGCGGAATGGTATGCCGGATGATCTTTCCTTCGACCATATAAATCACCAACTCGGCGATATTCGTGGCGTGATCGGCAATTCGCTCAAGCGATTTACCGATGAACGTGAGGCGTATGGCACGCGTGATCGTTGCTGGATTTTCAATCATGAAGGAGAGCAGCTCCCGAAACAGCTGGTGCGTCAGGTTATCGACGAAGTCATCATCCGCACACACCTTTCTGGCAAGCGCGGCGTCCGAGCGGACGAAGGCATCAAGACATTCTCGCACCATCATCATCGTCCAATTCGCCATGCGGGGAATGTCGATATACGGTTTGAGCTGAGGCTCCTCATTCAGTTCGATGACCCGTTCGGAGATATTTTCCGAAATATCGCTCATTCGTTCGAGCTCGGTGGAAATCTTCATAGCTGTGGTGACGAATCGGAGGTCCCTGGCTGCCGGAGCCTGGAGCGCCAGAAGGCGCATGCAATTCTCGTCAATCTCCACGTCCAGGCTGTTGACCAGCGTGTCTCGTTCGATGATTTGCGAGGCGAGATCCACATCGCGGTCGACCAATGCCTTGATCGAACCTTCGATCTGTGATTCCACGAGCGATCCCATGCGCAAGATCTGCGACTTCAAGTCTGCGAGTTCTTGATCGATGTGTCGTTGCATCCGTCTCCTTGCCCGGTCGCTAGCCGAAGCGGCCGGTGACGTATTCCTCCGTGAGTTTATTCGACGGATTCGTAAAGATCTTCTCTGTTCGATCGCACTCCACCAGTTCGCCCTCATACATGAACGCCGTATAGTCGGATACCCGCGCGGCTTGCTGCATGTTGTGCGTCACGATGACAATGGTGACCCGTTGCTTGAGCTCGGTGACAAGTTCCTCGATTCTCGCCGTGGCGGTCGGATCCAATGCGGACGTCGGCTCATCGAAGAGCAGCATTTCGGGCCCCGTGGCAAGCGCGCGAGCGATGCACAATCGTTGTTGCTGTCCGCCTGAGAGATTGTAGGCGAGACTCCGTAAGCGATCCCTCACCTCCGGCCATAACGCGGCCTCCTTGAGCGATTGCTCGACGAGGGCATCGAGCTCGCTTCGCGAGATCGAGCCGCGGATGCGGAGTCCGTACGCCACATTCTCGTAAATGGACGTCGGAAAAGGGTTTGGCTTTTGGAACACCATGCCGACGCGCATGCGGATTTCGATCGGGTCGATGGTGTGGTCGACAATATTCACGCCGTCCGGGTAGAGAACCACGGACCCCGCGTACCGGTTCCCCGGATACAAATCATGCATGCGGTTCAGACATCGCAGGAACGTCGTTTTCCCACAGCCGGATGGACCGATGAGCGCGGTGGCATGGCGGTCGGCCAAGGGCAAGGAGATGGATTTCAGCGCCTGCACGGTTCCGCCGTAATAGAAGCTCAAATCTTTGGCTTCCGCTTTCATGGCCGGCGTGATGTGGGTTTGCGGCGTCATCGTTTACCAATGTATCCGTCTTCTGAAACGCGCTCGGATCAGTATGGCCAGGCCATTCATGGCCAACGTCATGACCATCAAGATGACTCCCGCTGCCGCCGCGTTGACGTGAAACTCATCCTGGGGACGGGAGACCCAGTTGAACATTTGAATCGGCATCACCGTGAAGGAATCAAAGAGCCATTGGGTCGATACGAACGGAAATTCGAAGGTCAGAGGCGAGTGCGGTAGAAAGGCGATGAAGGACAAGGCGCCAACCGTGATCAACGGAGCCGTTTCGCCGACGGCACGCGACAGAGCCAGGATCATTCCGGTGAGAATGCCGCCCATTGAGTACGGCACCACATGGTCACGCACCGTCTGCCACTTCGTGGCCCCGAGGGCATAGGCCGCTTCACGAATCTGCGGCGGAACCGCCCTCAGCGCTTCGCGCGTTGCGATGATGACCATCGGCAGAATTAACATCGCCAATGTCAAGCCGGCCGTCAAAAAGCTTTGTCCGAGATGAAACTCGTACACCAATAGTCCAAGGGCCATCAATCCATAGACGATGGACGGCACACCGGCCAGGTTCGTAATGTTAATCTCGATGATATCGGTGATCCATGTCTTCGGCGCATATTCTTCCAGATAAATGGCGGCGCCCAGTCCCAACGGGACGGCCGTGAGCGCCGTGAGCAGCATGACGAGCACGGTTCCCACCCATGCGCTCAGGATCCCGGCCTGCGAAGCAAAGCGTGACGGGTAGGAGGTGAAAAACTGCCACGAAACGCGTCCCACCCCGTCGTAGATCAATTGCCCCAGCAGAGCCAGAAGCACGAATGAGGCCACCACCATGACGCCGAGGCCGGCAAGGGCGAACAAGCGATCCCGACGGCGCCGTTGGGCGAGCCGTCTGCGGATGCGATCGTGCTCAGTAAACTTGTCGGTAGCGCTTTTTAAGGACATGACCGGCAATGTTGAAGACGAGCGTCATCAGTAACAGTGTTAAGCCCGTCGCAAAAATGGTTTGATAGCCGATGCTGCCGTGGGGAAGATCGCCGAGACTGACCTGTACGATATAGGCAGTCATTGTGGCCGCCGGCTCGAGCGGATTCCATGTCAACGTGGGCTGCATACCCGCCGCAATCGCCACCACCATGGTTTCTCCGATCGCGCGCGAGATGCCGAGCACATAGGCGGCGGTAATGCCGGACAGCGCCGAGGGAAACACGACGCTGAGGGCCGTCTGCATGCGCGTGGCTCCCAGCGCGAACGCGCCTTCACGGAGATGCAGCGGGACGGCGCGCATGGCGTCTTCGCTGACCGAACTGACATAGGGAACGATCATGATGCCGATCACCAGACCGGCGCTCAGCATATTGAATCCCGGCAATTCCGGCCAAAGCTTCTGCAGCGCCGGGGTCACGAACAACAAGGCGAAGTACCCGTAGACGACGGTCGGGACCGCGCTCAACAGCTCCAGCGCCGGCTTCACCACCTCACGGGTTCCGCGTGAGGAATATTCGCTCAGGTAGAGGGCGATCAAGCTTCCCATGGGGATCGCCAGGCCAAGCGCGACACCGGTGGTGACGAGGGTGCCGGACACGAGCGGTACAATACCGTAATGCGGCTCTGAAAATAGCGGAGTCCACTGCCGGTCTGTGAGAAAATCCCAGAGTGAGATCTGCCGGAAGAACGACGCCGATTCGTAGGCCAGGATGCCGACGATTCCCAGCGTGATTGCCACCGATGTGAGCGCGGCGAACAGCAACAGCGACTCAATCACCTTTTCCTTCGCCTGCGTCAGCAGACGGGAAGAGATGCGCCACGCTTCCGCCTTTTTCAAGACGCCCTCGGCATTCATGTTCTGGCCCTACAGCTTGGCTTCGCGACGCAAGAGATCTTCGATCTTCAACCCGATCGTCGAAACCCCTTGGAAGGCAGTCCCCAATTTTCCGTTTTTAAAATGGGCCGCTGCCAGGTCATAGGCCTCTCGCGGCAACGGAACATACTTGACTTGAGGGACCAAGGTCGGTGCCTGCGTCACGTAAAACTCGACGAACCGTTTGACTTCCGCCTTAGCGGCCGATTTGGCATTCACATAGATGAACATCGGGCGGGAGAGGGGTTGATAGGCGCCGCTTTCGACCGTTTCCCGTGAGGGCAAGACCGGTCCATGTCCGCCGTCGACGGCGACCGCTTTCAAGCGTTTCTTGTTCGGTTCATAGTAGGCATAGGGAATGTACCCCAGCGCATGTTTGTCGTTGGCGATTCCCTGGACGAGCGTATTGTCGTCTTCACTGGCCGTATAGTCGCCGCGGCTCGCTTTTGCCTTGCCCACGACCGCTTCCGTGAAATAGTCGAACGTGCCCGAATCGGAGCCGGCACCGAATAATTTAAGCGGGATGGCCGGCCACGAATTTCGCACCTGATTCCACGTCGTGACCCGGCCTTGTGACGACGGGTCCCAGATCTGCTTGAGTTCGGCAATGGTAATCGTATCCACCCACGTCGCCTGAGGGCTAACCGCGACGGTCAACGCATCGAACGCAATCGGCAGTTCATAGTATTGAACGCCTGCCGCCCGGCAGGTCTCCATTTCACTCTGAGAAATCGGGCGCGACGCATCCTGCACATCCGTCTCCGCTCGGCAGAACTTTTTGAACCCTCCGCCGGTGCCGGAGATACCGACGGTCACCCGCACTGCTCCCTTTGTCTCCTTTTGAAACTCTTCCGCGACGGCCTCGGTGATGGGAAAGACTGTGCTTGAGCCATCCACCTTGATGAGGCTCGTCGACTCCGAGGACCCGTCGCGGACAACTCCGATCAGTCCACAGACGGCCACTAGCGCGGAAAACAACGCGACGCGACGGACGGTGATCTCCATTCTGTGTTCTCCCACAATAATGAGCGCAACGACGGGGCCTCAGTAACAGAGGGAGCATACGGGTCTCGTCCGTCAGTACGGTTACGACCGCGTTAACTGTGTGTTAACTCTGCCGCTCACGGACGGTACGTGGCCGGGGCAACGCGGGGTGCAGACGCGCACAAGAAACAGAAGGCGAATGAATTGTTAACAAAGCCGTAACACACAGGCAATCGAGCCGTCACTTCATCCCGCTACTCATTAACCGGTCTCTAACCTTCACATCTAACCCAGGAGAGTCGAGATGAAGGTGTTTGCCTTGCTGCTCTGGTGCGCGATAGCCGCAATACTCTGTCCGAAACTCGGCTATGCCGGAGACATCGGCCCCGACAAGCCGCGTGCATCCTACAACGTCGCTCAAAAGACGAACGATCCGCCCGCCGCGTCGCCTGACGCTCCGGCGGCCAGGGAGTATCCGCTCGGCGGCACCTCCGTGGAGGATCTCCTCTTACAGAAGGGGACCATCACCATGGACGAATGGATTCAGATCAAAGCCGAGCAGGAATACCGTGTGGCGGATCAGTCACGGCGAATCGATTCGTTGGAGGAATGGAAAAACCGCACGGAACTCCTGCCGATTCTCCGAGACAAAGTGAATTTCGGCTTGAACGCGCTGCAATTCCTCTACTCGCACCTCGATGCCAAGGTACCGGAGGGACGCAGCCAAGACGGCTTGTCGATCCGCCGTTCGGAGATGCTGTTCTGGGGAAAAATCAGCGAGACGATTCCACGATGGCACATCCTGATGGAGTTTCAAAGCATCAACCTGACCAGCAATACACCGACCAGCGGCGCTTCCACGCCGACGTCGGCGACGTTCTTTCGTGAAAGCTACATTGACGTTCGGCCTATTCAGTCATGGGCTCCGAACCTCAACGTCATCCGGATGGGTATCTTCCGTATGCCGTTCGGCATCTTCACCGAGACTTCCGGCGGCTTGCGCGATGTCATCAGCTCGCCTTATCTCACGTCGGTCGGCGGTGGAGGCGGACCCGGTCAGAACATCAAGGGAACAGGCGGCGCCATTGAATTCATCCAAGAGCGCGATTACTTCATCGACGTCCGAGGGAAAATCGCCAACCGCCTCGAGTATGTGGCCGGCATCATGAACAACAACAACTTTCAGGCCAATGCGCTCGTGAGCACGACCTCAGGCCTCAGCGGAGCGAACCAGCCCAAAGCGTTCTATACCCGCGTCCGGCTCTTCGGCAACGATGTCTCGTTCATCAGTTTCACCACGATTCAAGGCGAGTCAAACAACGCCGGAACATTGATCAATGGGCGAGGTAAAGGGGCCTTCGACCGTTACGCCGCCGATTTTCGCTATACCTCCAAGATTCTTCCGGGTTTTATGACCCAGGGAGAATATTGGCAGGGGCATGACGGTGCGAATGCCACGACCGTCGGCACCGCCGCGAACGGCGCCTGTCAAATCATCGCCCAGTGCGGCGGCTCGGGTGCGCCCGGAGTGATGCGCCGCACATGGTATGTTCTTAGCAAATACCTCATCACGAGCGGCCCTTTCGAAAACTTCGAGCCGACCGTGATGTACGAGCAGTTCGATCCCAACACGAAGATGGGGAACGACCTCTACACAAGAACAATTGTCGGGCTGACGTACTACTTCGAGAACTTCCCTCCGAAAGTGCAGTCGAAAATTCAGTTCAATTACGAATTCCGCCACCATTCCGGCCTGGGCACCGGCCCTGGAACGCCGGCGTATGATTCCTCCACGGATCCTTTTGCGAACAACGCCTTCTTTATTCAGTTCCAAGTTCGGTTCATGTAAAGGACGAATAATTGTTCCTATTGCATCTATTCAGGGCAACGGAGTAAGGAGGGAGCTATGAGGAGCGTTTCAGCGACAGTATTGGCAGTCGTTCTGGGCACGGCTGCCTGTTCATTTACACAGCCATTTCCGCCGGAAGTCATGGAAGGCGTCGATTCGAACTTCGACTTTTCGCAGTGGCGAATGGTCCCAAATCAGGCGCTCGAGCGGAAGATTCAACTGGGCGGCAGCATCCTGCAGGCCGAGGAGAAAGACTCGGCCATTACCATCGCGGCAACTCAATTACCTATTGTGGAGCATCCGGCCTATGGCCCCAAAGATACCGGTAAAAGAACTGGAGAATTCGCTATCACGTTTCAAGGCCAGATACCTTCGCCATTTCTTCAACGAGGGAATAGGGTGATCGTTGTCGGCACAACCAAAGCCGCCAAGGTAGTGTCTGTCGACGATATCGTGCGCAGTCTGCCCTCAGTCTCAGCGAAATGCCTGCATATCTGGAACACCGGAGGGCGTGATATTGCGGATTTCCCGTCCTTTGGGGCAGGATACGAGACGTTGGAAGAGGAGACGTTTTGTGCCAAATCTCAATAGCGGGGGCAAACTTCGACTGCCATCGGGCGCAGAGCAAGGCCGTGCGAAGGCTTCTTGAGAATGTGACGGTCTTGAGCATCGCTTTCTCGATCGCCGCCTGCGGTCATGAAGCATCGATGACCCGGGAAACGCCCACTGGGGGCCTGGTCACCTGGTCCGTTCAGTCCGACGGCGATATTCTTTCATCCGCCGGCCGGCGGGATGCCCTTCGCCTCATCAAGCACAAATGTCCCCAAGGTTCGCGCATCGTGAGAGAAGGGGAGGTGCCCAAGGTCAGTCAGACCGCTGATCGCCACTGGCATGGTCAAATGGGCACCGATCGAATTTGGGGGATCCAATTCACATGCGAATGACCTTATTGAGCGGCGTGGCGGGCGGCCTGCGCTCGATGGCAGGATGCTGCCTGATCGCCTTGGCGCTCGGCGCCTGCTCGACAGGCCGGATGGTCTATGATCAAGACGATGTGCGCATCGGCATCGAACCCGATCCATCGGTCGGGCGTGGAAAGCCACCGGCCGCCAACGCGCACCCCGCTCAATTGACAAAGGAAGAGATCAAGACCTTGCTTGGGATGGTGCGCGTCACCGGCTGGAGCGGGATGATCCTCGGAATTTTCGCACCGCCGCAACCGGTTCCCCTCTTGCCGGATACGCAGCTGAACGACCACGCCGCCCATTTTTCGGAGGCCTTCGCCCAGGCCGGCCCCGAGGAACGGGTCGTCTTCTCGTTTCCTAAACCGGACGTCCACTACAGTGAAGATCGGACGACGGGTGCGCTGTTCTTACGGGAACGCTATCTGCATGTGGTGGTCACGGATCACTCGTCCGTCACACGAGCGGACACCGGTGGGGACAACATTCGAGTAGGGTACGAACGGGAGACGAAGGCCCTGAAGCTGTCGATTGCTAAGCCGGCGGAAGAGGCAATGGTTCCGGATGCACAGTTGCCGCGATGGGGGCCGTACGAGACGGTGCATATTTCGCTGAACGTCAGACAGGCGCTGGCACGGGCATCCGCTCCGCCTCCTCAACCGGGTCGAGGGCAGGGCTTCAGACCAACCTCCGCACCACCGGCAAGCGGGCAACAGGATATGCAGGAGCAAATCCGAGATTTGACGAATTCCAACCAAGAATTGCGGAAGCAGTTGGATGAGCAGAAATCGCAGATGAAAGATCTGACGGACGACATGAACCGTCTCAAGCAGGAACGGGATCAAACGAACATCGGCAAGCCACCGGCGAGCAAACCTCCCGCCAAATAGCCTGCCGCTTCGTTTACTGCCGCATCGTGCTCGGAGTACTCTTGCCACCCAACGCCACTGCCGTCTTCGAGATTTGGTTCATGGGCAGCGGGAAGAAGCCGGCTTTGATCACGGCTTCTTGTCCTTCCTGAGTCATGAGAAACGTCAAGAACTCTTTGGCAGCCGGAGGCAGGGAGCCTTTTGGATCCTTATTCACATACAGGTAGAGCACGCGCCGCAGCGGATACGTCTCGTCCGTAATGGTGGCTGAGGAGGGCGTCACGTACGGCATACCGTCGTTTTCCGCAAGCGGGATGACGCGCACAGTCGATGACTGCAGGCCCAGTCCGCTGTAGCCGATCCCCAGTTGGTCCCGGCTCAAATTGAGTATGACTGAGGCAGCACCAGGCTCTTCATGCAATGTCGGCAAAAAGTCCCCTCCGGCCAAGACATGCTCTTGAAAGAACGCCCTCGTGCCCGACCGTCGGTCCCGTCCATAGAGTTGAATTTGAGCCTGTTCCCATCCATCGGACAGTCCCAGCTGTCCCCAGCGGTTCAGCGCCGTCTTTGCGCCCCGCTTCCGGGTGCTCGAAAACATCGCATCTACTTGATCGAGGGTCAGGCCAGGTAACGGATTGTCCTTGTGGGCGTAAAGCGCGACGGCATCCACCGCGATGGGAACGGCCAGCGGTTCATAGCCGTTTTCCGAAACAAATTGCTTGATTTCAGCGTCGAACAATTCACGGGACGAAGCCAAAAGCCAAAACTGAAGTGGTCGTTCCTCGTGCAGGACCACCTTGCCTGTTTTATACAACGGCGGTTGCAGAAACTCTTCGATACCCTTGCTCGACCCTCCACCCTTCACGTCGATGTTGACCTTGGGCTGACGCCGCTGAAACTCCAAACTGAGACGGGACAGGAGGGGATACATCGTTTCGGATCCCCGCACCTTCACCGTTCCGGCGACTTGCGCCTGCGGGTTGTAGTGAGCCAGGTTGGCATCGACATTGACCGAGGCGAACGGACCCCCCTGTTCTCCGCTGGCATGCGTCGGATAGCCCACCCAGCCGGCCGCAACCAAAGCCATCGCCATGACTTGGAGCGCTTTTGACATCAACCGGTGCGATTGGTCGTTCGCATGATACATCTCCGCGTCCTCCTTCGTTAAAGTCGGGCCACTGCTCATGAACCGCGTCGATCCTAACGACCGGGGATTGCAGCGGGGTAACCTCAGTGTTACAGCTTTGTTAACTTTTGATCGGGAACCGATGTCGAAAACTAGAGGAATCGGAAATACCGCACTGCGCTGTTGCCTGTCGCCTCGTCCCGTTGAAGCACCACAGTTCCTGACCTCGTGGTCTCATTGACCGTCAACGACATGCGGGCGGAGAAGATGTTGCTTTTGACGTCGTACACGCTCAGCAGTCTGAGTTCCTTGCCGATCTCCGCGAAGCTCCCGACCCGATCCAATTCCTGCATGGTCTTGAACGGGCGACTCTGAATGACTTCTCCGGCCATCGATTGGCTAATGCGCGGATCGAGCGACTGCAGGACCACTACATCGGCCGTATTGATGTTGACGCGGCTTTCGCCGTCCTGTGGAAATACCGTGACATATTCCAGGAGCTTGTCGACGATCTCCGGCGTCATGCCCTTGATCAACCGCAATTCGCGCGGGGTTTGAAAGGGAGCATTGGCGGCACGATACGACGGACGTAATGATTGATAATAGACCGACTCGGCGCCCGCTGCCTCCGGAATGTCGTCGGCGTCCACCCAGTCGACGATGGCATCAACGAGATCGGGATTGATCTGGAGCAGGGTGAAGAGCCGTTTCACTCTCCCGACTTTCGTTTTCTTGGCGTTGGGATCCGCAATCGCTGCCAGATCGTTCAAGTTCAATTTGCTGCGCTCGTCTTCGATCTGAGCCGTCATGAACCCGTCGCCGATCGCGTATTTGTTGATCGGAAATGCCCAGAGATCCGTCGTCGCATCGTACATCTGGCCCGTCTGTTTGTCCCTCATATGGTCCTGCTGAAGGACGGCGCGCGCCGCCTGGACGGCCGCCCGGGTCAGCACCGTCGCTTTGAAGCTATCGCGGAATGCCGCCGCCTCGCGATACTCACGGCGCGCCTCACTGTCGAACTCGAGGATCAGCGCGACAAGAAGGGCTAACACCAGAATTGCGAGGAGCAAAGCGACGCCTCGTTCGTCACGCCTCGCACCGAACCGGCCCTTTGGTTGCTGAGGCGTCGCTGAATGGTCTAGCTGACCATACTGCATGGAAATCACATTAGTGGAAGGACAGCGCCGGCATGACGCTCAGGCTTTGGCGTACGACACGATTCGGAGAGTGGCGTCGAGGCTAACGGGATTATCGTACTTGGGCTTAATCTGGAGGTGATGCACCTGCACGTCAAAAGGCGCCTGCTCGAGCGCCACTAACAGCGCGAGAAGTTGAGGAAGCTGGACGCCGTCCAGTCGAAGATCGACGGCCGTCTCCTGATAGCCATGCTGCGCCGTGGCCTGCTGCGGCTGCATGCCGACGATCCGATCTCGAATCTGCACCGAGGAGGCGGCTTCTTCCATGAACGCCAACAACGAAAATTGTCCGTCTCCGGCGGGAAGCCGCTGCTCCAACCTGCCGAGCCGCGCTTGTTTTGCGGAATACTCCGCCGCCAGGGCGGCAAGCTCCACACGTTCCTTGGATTTTCTGACGGTCTGCCGTTCAAGCTTGTCGATCCTGTCCACAAGAGGATCCACGACAATGAGGAACAGCAGGGCGGCGAGCACGACCGCGGCACCGCCCGCGACGATCATCCGCTCGCGGGCCGCCAGGTGACGCCACCGCTCTTGAAGGCCGGCCATCATGGTCGCTGCACCGTATAAGTCAGACGAAACACCACCTGATTGGCTGCGGCACCGACTCGCGTATCGGTGACCGAGACTCCTTGAAACAGTGGGTTGCCAGTGAAGGCCTGCTTGATTTTTTCAACCGAATCAAAGGAATTGGTTTCGCCTTCCAGATGGACGGCCAAACCCTCGACGGTCAACTCCCGAATCGTCAGCGGAATACCCGGGGGTAGTTGTTTGGCCAAATCGGAGAGGTTGGCCAGAACGCTGTTGCGGCTGTGGTCGATGACCGTGAGGCGTTTGTCGATTTGCGCGACCCGATAACGGGCAACGTCGAGCTCTTCTCCGGGGCCTGCGCCTTCGCCGAACGACTGTACAAATTGCGCTTGAAGGCTCTGCCGCACCTGGGTCAACGTCGATTGCTTGACGAAAACACGCACTGAAAGATCCATCAGCGCCAGTATGCCGAGAATGAGTCCGCCCCACACTGCCAGACGCTGATCCTGGCGCGTCTCGCTGGTTCGCGTGGAAGCGGCCTCCGCGGCCGCCGTCAGGTCGAGACCTACATCCGAGCCGATCGCCTTGGGCTTCCAGCGAGGCCTGACAACTTTCGGATGAATCGCCAAGCCAAAGGCAATCGAGAAGGCACGCGGACAGTTGGCCCCGAATCCCTGTCGAGGCCCGACGGGCGTTAATCCCAGCTCGTGCGCGATGTGCCCGCTCAGTTCCCGAAGCTTGGAGCTGCCGCCCGACACCCAGCAGTGCGAGAGGCGTTGGTGGGCCGCTCCCTCATAAGCATGGAGCGACACGCGCAGTTCTTTCAGCAATGGCTCGAGCCAGGCGTCGACTTCCTGCACGGCCATGGCACGTTTACGGCGTTCGGCTTCCGCAAAACTGCACGCGTAGCGAACGGCCAACGCATGCGTCAGGTGATTGCCTCCCCACAGCACGGTGCGAAGCACGGCCGGCCGGCCTTCCTGGATCAGGCACAGCGTGGTTTTCGTCGCGCCGACGTCAATGACGGCCAAATCCCCCGGAACCTTGGCTCCTTCTTCTTGCAGGTACTTCGTGACTGAATAGAGGGCCATGCCGTCGACACCGACTGCAGCCGGTTTCAGATCGGCGGACGCCAGGAATCTCAAGTGTTCGGCCACTTTCTCCTTCGGTGCTGCCGTGATCAGAACGTCGGCTCCTTTCACCTTCTGCGCGGCTCCGTTCTGGTCCTTCGGAGGCAACACGACGCTGCCCATGGCCACGTCGTCAAGGGCCATCGGAATCAGATTCTCGACCTCGAAGGGCACGACTTGTTCGAGCTTGGCCGAATCGCGGAACGGGAAAGATAGGGTGCGGATGAAAAGATCCTGGCAGGGAAGGGCGGTGACAATGTCACCGCTGCCATAGAGACCATTCTGCCACAGGAAATTACGGAGTTGTCCGGCAAGGCGAGCGGGTTCAGCCTGGGCCGGTTTGCCGAAGGGCAACGGCAGGTGGAAATATTCGACGGATTCGCGGCCCGACAGCCGGCGCCGGAACCTCACCGCCTTGATGGCCGTTTGACCGAGATCTAATCCAACGCATTCCGCGGCAATCATGGTATCAGTCGGTACTCCTTCGTTCCTCGCCGTTCGTATCTTACAAGGTTAGCTTTGGATTTGCGACAGATCCGACGAGTTTTACGGTCAACGGCGTGCCGGGCGGAAGCGGCGGTATCGGCAGAGTTCCCGCCTTCTGAGCCCATCCCGCTCCCGCCAACAGGGTGACCGTCAAGTCTAGAGCGCTCGCTTGGACCGTCTCTCGAAGCAGGAGACGGCCCTGGGCGGTAATCGTCCCATCCGGTCCGTCAGCTTTGAAGTCAGTGATATCGCAGACGGCGTCATGACAGGTCAACGCCGCGTTCACATGGGAAAAGTTCAGGGACGGAATCGCTGCCGCCCCCACGGGAATCCGCTCTAGGACGAGATCTTTGACTTCCGCTTTCCATGACCCGTCGCCTTTGAACGCGATCCCTTCCTTGCCGCGATTTTCCCATCGCTGCCTTACATCGGCCTGCAAGAGCCCACGTGTGACGTACGGCTTCACGAGGGTCGCCAGGTCGACCTGCTGGGCATGCGCCTTCAATGAGAGCGGACCGACGAACGACCAGGACGAGGCGCTCACCGTGCCGGTCGCTTTGGAGGTCCCCGGTTGAGCGCCGCCGGGAAACTGCAGGAGCGCGTCGACCGTTTGCTGGCCCATCAGCAATCCGAGCACCCCGACATTGAGCCGCATCAACTGAACCGGAATGCTGGCGCCTCCCGGTTTCGTCCAGGTCAATTCATGCCATTCCACCGCAAGCGGAAGGCTAGGAGACCAATCCGTCGCGCGAATTTCCCATCCGGTCGCACGGATCAACTCAGCAAGCACTCTGGCTTGCAGCGTGCCGAACGGGAAGGTGAGGAACAAGAAGACCAGAAGACTCGCCAGGCCCCCCGCCACCCACGCCAAAAACTCCTTCTTCACTGCGACCACTGGCAGCCAAGACAAACGAGCAATCATGACTTTACCCCTATCGGTACCCATTGGCGAACAGTGCGCGGGTTTTCGTCGCCCTCCTGAGTCAGCGTCAATTCGATCAGCACCGCGCTCGGCGGAGACGTTCTCGCACGGCCGTCCCATTCGTCAATCCACGCGTTGGCCTGTGCATCGAAGTATCGAATGTTCAATGCTTTGACGAGCCTGGCGAGCTCGAACTGATCGATACTGTCGTCGGTCACGCCGTAGATATTTCGCCTGGTAAACCGCAAGACCCGGTCTTGTTCCCTCGTATAGACGA
Organism: Nitrospirota bacterium; assembly: GCA_046734935.1. Classification (GTDB taxonomy): domain Bacteria; phylum Nitrospirota; class Nitrospiria; order Nitrospirales; family Nitrospiraceae; genus Nitrospira_C. The sequence goes on along the minus strand of JBKPSD010000117.1, from coordinate 915 downwards.
CGCGGACCATTTCCGATTCCTGCACGGAGCCTCCGCCGCGGAATTGCCCGACAGTGTTGAAAACCACCGTATCAGCAGGCTGGCCATCTTGGGTCGAACTGATGCCAGTCATCGGTAGCAGTGGGGTCGCGACCGCCGTGGTCAATTCCTCCGACATGATCCGCAAGGTGCTGCGCAACAGCTGTTCACGGGCGGCAGCACGTCTGGCGCCGTCGATGGCGACGGTACTCAGGTGCAACGAACCAAACACCATCGCCGCGATGACCGCGATTAGCGCGGTCGCCAGCATGATCTCCACGAGCGTGAAGCCGGCCTCAGAAGCCGGTCGTGGGGGCAAACACATAGGTGCTCGCCTCGAGCACTTCATCGGAGGCTCCTTGCTGCCACAAAATCTGGATTTTGACCTCGCGAACGGCGGGCAGCGGCGTCGTGGTGATGATGCGTTTCCATCGATACCGCTCCGCCCGTTCCTGGATATCGAACGGCACTTGGTAGCCTGGAGGCGGATTGCGGAAATCGCCGGTCGTTTCACCGACGGGATACACCGGACTCAGCTCCGCTTCGATCAGCTTTTCCTGCGCCAACATTGTGGCGGCGGTAATGTCGGCCGCCCTTGCGTGCAGGTCGAGGTCCCAGTTCCGCAGCCCGAGCAGAATCGGCATGGCGAGAGCAAGAATGGCCATCGCGATCAGCACCTCAAACAAGGTGAAGCCGCTTCCAATCACTGCCGGCGGGACTTGTCGCTCGTGCATCATTCGTCTTAGTTGATGGATCTTATTTCGACACGGCGGGCGGAAGCCCCGGTCGAATCCCCGGCGTAATCGGCTGAAGCAACGGCCGAATCCGCTCGAGAATCATGATGGGCTTGGGCGGATCAATGCGATGGTCCGTCATGCGGATCATCGCCGTCACCGG
>JBKPSD010000116.1:0-7513 GCA_046734935.1 Nitrospirota bacterium | reverse complement strand
GAGTACTACAAGTTTCCATCCTTGCTTGTCAACCCGATGCATCGGTGGCTCACGTCCTTCCCCGGGACATGGCCCGCGTTTTTTTATTTTCTTTCTTTAATGGCCCGCTGGACTTCCCGGCCGGCCTCGCGGGATTTGATGGTTTCCCGGCGGTCGTAAAGCTTCTTGCCTTTGGCGAGCCCGAGCTCCACTTTCGCGTACCCGCGTTTCGTGAAGTAGATGCGGAGGGGGACGAGCGTCAATCCTTTCTGCTGAGTCTTTCCCAGCAGCTTATGGATCTCCGCCTTGTGCAGCAGCAGTTTCCTGACTCTCGTCGGATCATGATTCATGATGTTGCCGTGACTGTAGGGGCTGATATGGCATTGATGCAGCAACACTTCGCTGCCGCGGACAGAGGCATAACTGTCTTGGAGGTTCACACGGCCTTCGCGCAACGATTTCACTTCAGTGCCTTGCAGCATAATCCCAGCTTCATAGCGCTCCTCGATGAAATAATCGTGAAACGCCTTTCGATTGGTCGCCACCACCTTCTCCGCAGGATTTGCGCGCTCGCTCATGAGGTCCTTGCCGGCCGGTCCCCTTGACCCTGGACGGCCCCCCGCCTAAGATTTGCCATGCGCCCTTCCGGCTCTCTCGATTCCTTCGGCACCATTCTGACCGGATTGTCGAAGCGGCTCGGGCTGCAATCGCACCTGTTCGAACTGCGTCTACAGCAGCAGTGGCGCGACGTCATCGGAGAGCCGGTCGCTTCCCACACGTGGCCCGCACAGCTTCGGTTCAAAAAACTGTACCTCATTGTCAGGAACTCCGTGTGGCTGCAGCAACTGATTTTTTTGAAGCCTACGCTGCTGGCCAAGCTTAATGAGCAGGCGGGATCGGAAGCGATCACGGATCTCGCCTTCCGGGTGGGTGAGATACCCGAAACCTGCGCTACGGCCACCGGCCCTTTGCCCGAGCGCACCGACGTGACCGAGGCTGCGCAGATTGAAGCCGATGCGCATGCGGCCGCTGTTCAAGATCCTGAGCTCAGGCAGCGATTGGCTTCCCTCATGGCGGCGGCCTTTTCCAGGGCCCGTATCAAGGACGGAGGGCCACCGGCTCCTTGAATAATTGACGGGAGTACGCCGCAGTCGCCGCGGAATCCGGACCGTCCACCATCGGACCGATCCGTCCCTCCTCCTCGCGCTCCGTCAGCTGATAGAAGCCGCGCAGCGCCCGCCTGAAGCCGTCACGGACGTCACGATCTTCGCCGGTTAAAAACTTGTGAAGAATCGGCGCCTCCGCCCAGGCGTCATGCGTAAAGATATAGATGGTGATCCGCTGGTACCGGCCAGATGAATTCTCAGGCGTGGTCGGCCTGATCTTCATGGGTCCGAAATTTCTCGTCTCCCGGCCGATCTTGCGAAACCGCTCGATCAACGTTTCGATTTCCGTATCGCTGGTCCACGCCGGAACGTGAACGGCAACCGCCGTTCCTTCCTGGGAGCCGATGCTGTAGGGAGGAATCGATCGATCCGGACGGCTCAGGTACATGCCGCCCCAAATCAGCGCGAAGGAGCCGAAAAACACCATCAGGGCAAGCTTCACGACGGTATCGAGCGGCTTCTTCTTGGCGCGGGGCGGGGACTCGGACGGTGTGTTGCTCATCGAAGCACGGAAGAACAGCCCTTATTGGCCGGGAGGGCCCTCGTCGCCACCGGCCTCTTCGCGCTCGCCGCTATCCGCCAGGCGAGCCACGGCCACGACACGGTCCTCGTCGCCTTCCAGATCCAGGATTCTCACGCCCTGCGTATTGCGGCCGATCTCCCGGATATCGCCAACCTTGCAACGCAGCACCTTGCCTTGTGCCGCCATCAGCATGATTTCATCGCTGTCCCTGACTTGAAGGAATCCCACCGCCAAGCCGTTGCGCTCAGTGGTTTTGACGCTGATGATGCCTTTCCCGCCGCGACCTTGGACGCGATACTCGCCGACCGGGGTTCGCTTGCCGTACCCTCCCTCCGTCACCGTCAGGATGGCCGTCGTCGAATCAGGGGTGATCGTTTCCATCCCGATCACCTCGTTGCCCTCTTCGAGCGTGATGCCCTTTACGCCGTAGGCGGTGCGACCCATGGACCGCACATCGCTCTCCGAGAAGCGAATGGTGATGCCTTGTTTGGTACCGAGCAGGATCTCACGCTGGCCGTCGGTCACTTGGACGCCGATGAGCTTATCGCCATCCTCCAATCCCAGGGCAATAATGCCGCCCTGCCGGGGATTGCTGTAGGCGGACAGCTCCGTCTTCTTGATCAGGCCGTTCTTCGTCGCCATGACCACGAACCGGTCCTCGGAGTACTCCTTCACGGCCAGTGTCGCCGTCACCTTTTCGTTGCCGGCCAGCGCCAAAAGATTTACCAGCGCCTTGCCTTTCGCGGCCCGGCTGGCCTCCGGGATCTCGTGCACTTTCAGCCAGAAGACCTTGCCGGCATCAGTGAAAAACAGCAGGGTGTCATGGGTCGAGGCCGTAAGCAGGGTTTCGACGAAGTCCTCGTCCTTGATGCCCATGCCGATCTTGCCCTTGCCGCCGCGCCGTTGGGCCCGGTACAGGGACGCTGCGTTGCGCTTGATGTAGCCGGCATGGGAAATCGTCACGACGACCTCTTCTTCGGCGATCAAATCCTCCAGACTGATCTCCGCCTCTTCCTTCACGATCTGCGTCCGCCGGTCGTCCTTGTAGGATTCGCGAAGCTGGGTCAGTTCGTCCTTGATGATCGATCGCACCAGCGCTTCGCTGGCCAGGACAGACTTGAGGTATTCGATCTGCTTGAGTACCTCCTGATACTCCTCGACGAGCTTGGCGCGCTCGAGCTGCGTCAGGCGCTGCAGACGCATGTCGAGAATGGCGGTGGCCTGGATCTCCGTCAGCGAGAACTGCCGCATGAGTCCCGTCCGGGCTTCGTCTGGAGACTGTGATCGTCGGATCAGCGTGATCACGGCGTCGAGATTGTCGAGTGCAATCTTGAGACCTTCCAGGATGTGCGCCCGCTCTTCGGCTTTGCGAAGCTCGTACGCCGTGCGACGGACCACCACTTCCCTTCGATGCTCGATGAAATGGTGCAGAATCTGTTTGAGGTTGAGCACCTCCGGCCGGTTGTTGACGAGCGCCAGCATGATGACGCCGAACGTCGTTTCGAGCTGGGTGTGTTTATAGAGGTTGTTCAGCACGACGAGCGGAATCTCGTTGCGCTTGAGATCGATGACAACGCGCACCCCCTCCCGGTCGGACGATTCGTCCCGGAGATCGCTGATCCCCTTGATGCGGTCTTCCTGAATCAGTTCCGCGATCTTCTCGATGAGCTTTGCTTTGTTGACCTGGTAGGGAATCTCCGTGACGATGAGCCGCTCGCGTTCCGTTCGCTCGTCGGTTTCGACGACGACCTTCGCCCGCAGGGACAGGAGCCCCCGGCCCGTTTCATACGCTTCCTTGATCCCGCTCATTCCATAAATGAAGCCGGCGGTCGGAAAATCGGGGCCGGGAATCTTCTTCATCAGCTGGGCGATCGTCACGTCCGGGTCCTCGAGCAGAAGCAGCAGGCCGTCGATGACTTCGCCGATGTTGTGGGTGGGGATATTGGTGGCGTAGCCGACCGCGATGCCGCCGGCTCCGTTGACGAGCAGATTCGGCACTTTTGTCGGCAGCACCAGCGGTTCCTGGCGCGACTCGTCGTAGTTCGGGCCGAAATCGACGGTTTCCTTGTCGATGTCGGCCAGCATCTCTTCGGCCAGCTTGGTCATGCGGGCTTCGGTGTAGCGCATGGCCGCCGGAGAATCGCCGTCCATCGAGCCGTAATTGCCCTGACCGTCTACCAGCACATAACGCATATTGAAGTCCTGCGCCATGCGCACGAGCGTGTCGTAGATTGCCGAATCGCCGTGCGGGTGGTAGTTGCCCATGATCTCGCCGACGATCTTGGCTGATTTACGGTAGGCACGATTGTGGACCAACCCCATCTCGTTCATGCCGTACAGGATGCGGCGATGCACCGGCTTGAGACCGTCGCGCACGTCCGGGAGCGCGCGTCCGACGATCACGCTCATCGCGTAATCAAGGTAGGAAGACCGCATCTCGTCTTCGATTGCGATCTGGCCTAGTCTTTCATCAGGCGGCATTCGCTCTTTCTCTCCTTCTTTCTTCTATGGGTAAAAGCGGGTGACGCTGACCTGCGGACTTTCTCACCCGCCCAGCCGCGTCGAAACGCGGCTTCACCAGGCGCCCCAGCAGCGTTCCTCCACCGGCGAAGGGTCACCGACAGGACCCGCTATACATCCAAATTCCGTACTTCGAGGGCGTGGGTCTGAATGAAATTTCTCCGCGGCTCGACCTCGTCGCCCATGAGAATCGTGAAGATCTCATCGACGCCGGTGACATCCTCAAGTTTGACCCGCAACAGCGTGCGTGCTTCGGGGTTCATCGTGGTTTCCCACAACTGACCGGGGTTCATTTCTCCCAACCCTTTGTAGCGTTGGATGGCCAGGCCTTGTTTGCCGAGATCGAGGATCGCCCTCACCAGATCCGCCGTCGACCGCAACTGTTGTTCTTCGCCTTTGGCCTTGAGCTTGTATGGGGCGCGCCCCAGCCCGATGGCGGAGGGGGCCAGTTTTTGCAGCTCGCGGAAATCCGCCGAGCCGACCAGGTCGTGCGTCACATCGAGGCCGAATATGGCGCCGCTCGCCTGCATGCGGCAGAGCACCTTGTTGGATTGGTGTTCCTCATCCGCCATGATTTCAAGAGTCGGCTCCAGTTTCGGATAGACGATGCGAAGGGTCTTCGTGACATTGGCCACGGCGTCAGTGAGCGCGGCCTGATTCTTCAGAAGATCGCGATCCAGGCCGGGCTCGTCGACAAACGCCCGAATCATGGCTGCTTCATGCGGCTTCTTGTTGAATCGGGCGAGCAGAGTCTCAAATGAGATCATCTTCTTCAATATCGGCAGCAGCCGGCGTCCCGTCACGAAGTCTTGGGCCCCTTCAAGGTACAACTGCACGTCCTCCACGGCGAGGTCCGCCAGGTACTCGTTCAGCGCCCCTTCGTCCTTGAGATAGCGCTCGACTTTGCCCTTCTTCACTTTGAAGAGCGGCGGCTGCGCGATGTAAATGTAGCCGCGCTCGATCAGTTCCGGCATCTGGCGGAAGAAAAACGTGAGCAGCAGCGTGCGGATGTGGCTTCCGTCCACGTCGGCATCGGTCATGAGAATGATCTTATGGTAGCGAGCCTTGGCAATGTCGAACGCATCCTTGTCCGCCTTGTCGCTCTCTTCGCGCTTGCGGCCGATGCCGGTGCCGAGCGCCATGATCAGCGTCCGGATTTCGTCGCTGGTGAGCATCTTGTCGAAGCGGGCCTTCTCGACATTGAGGATTTTCCCCTTCAAGGGCAGAATCGCCTGGAATTTTCTGTCGCGGCCCTGCTTGGCCGAGCCGCCGGCGGAATCGCCCTCCACAATGTACAGTTCGCTGAGCGCGGGATCCCGCTCGGAGCAATCCGCCAGCTTGCCGGGCAACGAACCACCGTCGAGGGCGCTTTTTCGGCGAATGAGATCTTTGGCCTTGCGCGCCGCCTCGCGGGCTCGCGCCGCATCGATCGCCTTTCCGATGATCTTGCGCGCGACCGGGGGGTTCTCCTCGAAGTAGGCGCCGAGCTTTTCGTTGACGGCTGTTTCCACCACGCCCTTCACTTCGCTGTTTCCCAGTTTGGCCTTGGTCTGCCCCTCGAACTGGGGATTCCGGACTTTCACGCTGACGACGGCGGTGAGCCCTTCGCGGACGTCGTCGCCGGTCAGCGATTCGGTGTCTTTTTTCAGCAGCTCATTGGCGTTCGCATAGGTATTGATCGTCCGCGTGAGCGCCGCCTTGAAGCCGACCAGATGCGTACCGCCTTCTTTGGTGTTGATGTTGTTAGCGAAGGAAAACAGATTCTCGGCATAGCTGTCGTTATATTGAAGCGCAACCTCAAGAATCATCTCGGGCCGTTCGACCTTGACATAGATCGGCTTGTGCAACGGGGTCTTGGCTTCGTTCAAGTGCTCGACGAACGAAACGATGCCGCCCTTGTAGAGAAAGACCTGTTCCTTGGCGGGCTCTTTGCGCTCGTCCTTAAGCGTGATTGAGAGGCCTTTGTTGAGAAACGCCAGCTCGCGCAAACGCTGCGCCAGAACGTCGAAGCTGAACTCGAGGGTCTCGAAGATTTGGCCGTCCGCCTTGAACCGGACTTTCGTTCCGCGGCGCTTCGTAATGCCCGTATCCTTGAGAGGCGCACTGGGCTTCCCGCGTTCATACCGTTGCTCGAAGACCTGGCCGTCCTGCCAAATTTCGAGCTCAAGCCACTCGGACAGCGCGTTGACGACCGAAATTCCGACGCCGTGCAGACCGCCGGAGACCGTATAGGCGCCCTGTTCAAACTTGCCGCCCGCATGCAGCACCGTCAATGCCACTTCGGCGGCGGATTTCTTCTGCGTCGGGTGCATGCCGGTCGGAATGCCGCGGCCGTTATCAATCACGGTGACACTGCCGTCGATATGAATCATGACTTCGATCGTCTCGCCGAAGCCCGCCATGTGCTCGTCGACGCTGTTATCGACGACTTCGTAGACGAGGTGATGGAGACCGTCAACGCCGGTACTGCCGATATACATCGCCGGGCGCTTCCGCACCGCATCAAGCCCTTCGAGCACCTTGATTTGGTCTGCGCTGTAGCTGTCGGATTTGGGTTTAATCTCGTCCGTAGCCATTCAGGCTCCTACGTCTCGGATCCAAATGTTGTCCGCGGCAATCTGGCAGGGGAGGCGATGGGCGGCGGCGTAGTTCATCCTCTCAAATCTTGATGGGCATCACGACGCACTTGAATCCGGGCGTTTCCGGTTCCTGGATCAGGCAGGGGCTGAGCGCGCTCTCCATCTGCAACGACAGCTTCTCTCCGTCCATGACGTCGAACACATCGAGGAGGTACCGGGCGTTGAAGCCGGTGTTCAGCGCTTCGCCCTCGTATTGCGCGGGCATCTCTTCCGTGGCTTCACCATAGTCCGGATTGCTCGAAAATAGGGTCAGCCGTCCCGGCGAAAAGGACAGCTTCACCGCATTCGCCTTGTCCCTCGACAGGACCGACACTCGGCGGAGCGCGCTTTCCAGCTCGGTGCGGGTGACGATGATCTTCTTGCTGGTCTCCTTCGGAATGACCTGTTGATAATTGGGGTAATTGCCCTCCATCAGCCGCGAGGTCAGCAATAGCCCACTTTTTCGGAAGATCATGAGGTTTTTCGTGAACCCGATAAGAGGCTCCGCGTCACCGCCCTCTTCCAACAAGCGGCGCATTTCATGGGCCGCCTTCTTCGGAATGATCGCTTTGATTTCCTGCGGCGCGCCTTTCGCGCCGGCTTTTCCCAGGTCCTGCTCGGCCACGGCGAGTCGGTGCCCGTCGGTTCCGACGAGTCTCAGCGTCGTCTTCTTTTCGCCGGAGATCAAGGTGACGAGCAGACCGTTG
>JBKPSD010000115.1:0-14640 GCA_046734935.1 Nitrospirota bacterium | reverse complement strand
ATAGCCTTTTCCTTCGTACCAACGCTGATCTCTGGGATAGTAAAACTCGAAGCTGATCTGGACATGCTCTTCGATCACTTGCCGAAGTTCACGCTCGACATTCGTGTCCTTCAGCTCTGGGAACACCTCCCAGATGGATTTTCCTTTCATGTTTTCAAAAAAGTTCAGTCCTACTCGTTGATAGATGTTGGCTGCGGCCTGATTCATGGCGGCAAATCGAGCATGGCCATCGAGCTTGACGACCGCATCATCGATGCCATCGAGAATGGCCATGAGATCGTCTGGTTGAAACGAACTTTTCATAGCGTCCAAGAGAGAATGGAAGCGGGGTGTTCTAATCGGGCCGAAGGAACGAACAAACAGACAAGACCATCATGGCACTTACCGGGAGAAACGAACAGACGTAAATTATCTTACTGACTGTAGGCGACTGCCTACGAAGTCTCTTGCCGATGGCAGACAAGTATGCGATTGTCCATCGCGAATGGCATACTCTGTATCCTCGGCAGGCGATTCCGGCGCGTCCAGCGACGCACCCTGCGTGCATCCTCGACTCCTTCTCGAAACCTCGACGAAGGGGCGATATCTCACAGGTCATTACGTGTGTGAACTATGCGGTCTGCACTTTGATCGACCGCCCCTGTTACAAGACCCACCGCCAAAGCAACCGCCGACTCCGTGATAACTTCCTGCGTCTACGATTCCTCTGTACTAAGACTGTCGATATAGCTCTCCCCAGCATTAGACTCCGCTTTCCCTACAGAATAATGACCAGTACGCGACGCCGCTAAATGCGTGTATTTTCCTCCTGTGGTTGAGCGAGGAATGACTAGGCACAGATGCCGGGTGCTACTCGTCGATGATCACGGGCCGATGCGGGAAGCTCTGCGCGCGCTGCTGGGATCGTATGAAGATGTTGAGGTGATTGCAGAGGCCAGAGACGGCGAGGAAGCGATTATATCTGTCGCATCGTGTCAGCCAGAGATCATTTTGATGGATATTAATATGCCCAGGATGAATGGCATTGAGGCGACCGCGATCATTAAGAAGTCACGAAAGGAGGCGGCAATCATCGGCCTGTGCATGATTCATGACACGTATGCGATAGAGGCGTTTCTGAAGGCGGGGGCTTTAGCCGTGGTATCGAAAGACCGGCTGGATGACCTGCACTCTACAATCCGACGAGCTTGTGCCCAACGAAGGTACCTGCCTAGCGTATGGAATCGCACAACGGAACAGAGCTGAATGAGCCTGGAACGATTGCGGCTGGAACGTCCGGCCACTTAGTTCTGTTGAACTGAAACTGTCTTTGACCATTGCCCTAATCCGGTTCCATTTGAGCGGTGGATGAAACAGCACCGCTTAACCTTATTCCCATCACGCTGTTCTGCGTTGCTTGGGAATCGGCCGCCAACATGGCTTTGCGACACCAGGCATCACGGGCAACAGTTCGATTGCTCCCGAATTCTTACGCCTGTGTAGGCCGCGGCTGATAGACGGCCCGGAGGCGATGCTATATATTGAACCGCGTGGAATGATGGACGGTTGCATGTCTGCGTGCCCTCCGAAACGTCTCCGTTAGGCCAAGTCGTCGACCCGCGCAAAAATACACTTGTCTGCTGCGCTATGGATCCACCCGTACTGAGCCAGCTGTATCTGGCTATCCACAATTTTCGTGAGGCAATGGAAAGTGATTTGTCCCTCACTGACTTCGATCGAATCTGCCTCGAAAACTACATTTCGCTCCTCGAGATCACGTACATCGAGTGGAAGCGCCGAAATGTGCAGAATCGGGCGGCCTGACACGACGAGCCTTTCATCGCGATGATTTGGAGAGGGCCGCAGTGTCTATGTCGGCTCGCGGATGGCCTGTCCGGTGCGAGACAGTCTGAACAAGAAAAACACCCTCTAGGAAGATTTCTACTCGTGAGAGGGATCTCCTCGCTAGGGGATCGCCCAGCTACAAATCCCTCCTTTCTCACTTATTTTCATTCCCGTATGCGTGTGAAAAGGCGTTTCATGCATGAAGCCGACGACATGGGATGATAGCATCCCCGGCGAGAGGATGATCGTCGCTGCTGCACCCCGAACTAACCCGTCGCAGGAGACGTCTCACCAGGTAGGTGTTGGGCTGCTTACCGCTATCGAATGGGGCCATCTCGGCGAAGACTGATCTCGCGGACATGTCGCCACTCTTCAGCGGTCCTTGATTACAACATCCAATTGAAGCCCGGACGATTCAGGAGATGCCGAAGGGATCAACTATGGCGCATCGGATTCGAGTCTTATTGGTCGATGACCATTTGATGTTTCGTGAAGGTTTGCGGACGCTGTTGCAATCTTACCCCGACATTGACGTGGTGGAGGAAGCCAAGGATGGCGCGGAGGCACTTGTGAAAGCATCGGCGGTTCAACCGGCGGTTGTCGTGATGGATATCAGCATGCCAAAAATGGATGGAGTTGCGGCCACGCGTCTCCTGAAGACCCAACATGCCCACATTCCCGTCCTCGGCCTGTCGGTAACCGGCCAAGGGTATCAGGTCGAGGCGATGCTCAAGGCAGGTGCGGAGAAAGTTCTCACCAAGGAAAGGGCCGTCGATGAGTTGTATGACGCGATCAAGAGGGCTGCAGCTTGACCGCTCAACCCCTGCCGGAGAAGTGACTCATGGGTGCCTGCCAAACCTCAAATTTGGCCCTGTTTTTCTCCGTTGCTTGACAAAATACCCCGTATACGCGAACATGCGCATCCTTTTTCCTCGCACCATATGTCGACGGCCAAGGAACGCCAGTCCGCCGATGCCGATATGGGGAAAGACGTAAGGTAGATGGCTTCTCCGGTCAGCTCTCGGCAGTCTACCGTTCCGGCGACAGTTCTTGTCATCGACGACAATGAAGACGATCTCAAGCAGTGGTCCGACTCGCTGAGGCGGGCATCTTCCAATTACAACGTGCTGGAGGCTTCGAGCGCCTCAGCTGCACTTGATCTGTGCGGATCCCGGCCTGTCGATTGCGTGGTCCTTGATTTGGACATGCCGGAGTCGGGATTTCATGTTCTGCTCCAACTCGTTCCCGACCGCCGCCACCCACGACTTCCCATCATCGTGCTGACGCATCTGCCGCACCCGAATTTGTTCGAGATGGCGAAGCATAACGGAGCACAAGACTGCCTGCTCAAACAGAGTACCTCGATTCAGGATCTGGATCGGGCGATTCAACAGGCTATCGCTGCCGTGAAAACGGCATAACCGCTTCGGTGGTTTCGCCGAGCCCATTCGTGCTGTGCACCTCGGTTCAAAACGCGGTGGTTGAGGACCATCCTCACGGAGAACTATGACGAGACGACTGGTATGTACGCTGCTCATCGTTGGGATTGCGTCGGTGACCGCCTGCGCCGACACGAAGCAGGCGCGTACCGTAGAGCGGCTGGGCTTCCTCAAAGATCTGTATCCCAAGATGATCGAGGGCGACGAGAAGGCCGGTGAGTCGCTATTGATCTACAGAAATCCGCGGGTCGACCAGATTGCGCCTAATACCTACAAGAAGTTCATGCTCGATCCGGTGCTCGTTTTCCGCGGGCCCCATTCCAAAATGGACGGCATCTCCCAGGACCAGGCCCAGCTCATGGCCGACACATTTTATGCGCTGATCTACCAAGAGGTCTCGAAGGATTACCAAATGGTGGACAAGCCGGGGCCGGACACCCTGCGGGCGCAGGTCGCCATCACCCATCTTGAAGAGTCGTGGCCGATGTTGGACGTTATATCCACTATACCTGCGCCGATGAATGCGCTGGCGGTAGGATCGATGCTCAAAAATGTGGCAACCGGAAAACCTGCCTTCAAGGGCGAGGCCGTGATCGAGGCCAAGGTGACCGACTCCCAAAGTGGAGAGGTGCTGAGGGCCGGGGTTGACCGGCGCGTAGGTGGTAAAAAACTCAGCGCAGAATCGTTCAACTCTTGGGCCGATGTATATGAATCGTTACGATACTGGGCGGAGAACGGTAGGTATCAGCTCTGCAAGGCGCGACACGCCTCAGATTGTCAAAAACCTCGCGCATAGAACCTTCCTCGTCTGAAATCTGCTTTCTGTGCCACTTGTGGGGGCACATCTGCAACGCGCGGGCAAATCTCGGCCCAAGAACGGTCCTTCCGCCGAACCGTAGCACCCGGCCGGCGTGTCTGCTCACCGTTGTTGGGACTCTCCGGACGGTTTGGAGGTGTGTCCGCGGCATTCTTTATGGGGGCAATGGCACAGCCCCGAAGGAAGGCCGTTGCGGCATTCGTCGCTGCAAAATTCTTTTCCCTCAGAGATTTGACAGGTACAAAGCGGCACGGCACATCGTTTCATATGTTACCTCTTGTGTGCGCAGGCATTGTCACGAGCGTCAGGCGGCTCGGACATGCGGCGACTTCAGCCGGGTCTTTCGTGGCCGCTTTTCCGGAGGCTGCCGCCGGATCCGCTGCGCTTTTTCAAATAAACCCGTCCAGTCAAGCGTGTGAGCCTCGGCCTTCGGAAAGACGCGGCTCTCTTCTTCATCGACATGGTGGCGAACCAATTCTCGAAGGACTTTAAACCTCGCGTCAAACGTGGCGGAGCCTGGCCCCGGCCGGAATCGGTTCAACTTGTCCAGTAAGGCTCGTACAAGTTGGTGTTCCTCGACGGCTTCATAAATCATGTGGGGGTCCTGGAAGGCCGCGCGAAAGGCGGGATAAACGACCCGTTCTTCGATAGCCGCATGCACCGTCAACTCGCGAATGATCCGGTGTGCAATTTGAGGTTTTTCGCCATTGCTGGCCTTGGCATATCGTGCGAATAAGGAACGCACGAGTTTATGATCATCGCGCAATAATTGGATGACATCTGGAAACGAGCCGAGTAAGCGTTCGAGCATCTCACTCCCTCCGTTTGACTCACCGCGTTTGATCAACCTACAGCATATGGGGAGAAGAACCTAAGTCGACTAGGGGAGACCCTTGTAGCGGCCGCGCGAAGTTAGACTATAAGCTCCACAGACGATCATCCTGGCACCAGGGAAGTGCGGCGGACCGTCAGGAACTTTTCCTGGTAGGGTCCTGCCCGATCTGAGCTCAGAATGTTTTTATTAGACCATTGGAGAGCAAAAACCTACATGGCTTCTGAGCGGACAACTAATGTGCAACGCTGTCAGCGTTGCCAAGGCAGCCTTCGGGCCGAAACGGCGGTAGACCTGCAGACAGGCGTGGTGATCCTTCAATACGTGTGCTTTAATTGCGGCCGTCGTTGGTATCCCGAAAAAGCGCCTCGACCGATGACCGCTGCGTAATCCCGGCCCTCATCAATGTCTGTCCACAGCCGTCGGATCCTCTTCGTACGTCCTTGACGCGCGCCGCTCAAGTGCCGATCTAGCCAAGTCGTTCGCAGACCCGCTGAAGATCCCGCCGCCTGCACAAACTCCTGAAGATCGGCGTTTAGCGTCCGCCCACGCGATCAGATTGCTCCTATGTCAGGGGGTCGCCCCAGTAGGTCCTGCCTCCTCTGACTCGGTACGATTTCGTTTCGGCCAGACCGGCCGTTTCTCATCGAATCACCCACGCACCGAGAGGAGGCATCATGCATCTCGTGGGACGGACAAAACACACGACGGATGACATGCCTTTCAAGGCTGACCTCGCCGACCTTCGCCGTCGTGCGGAACGTGATTTGGCGGCCGTCGCTCGTCAATCCGGTGTCCTCGCGCGACAAGACGTCGAAGCCTTGTTGTATGAACTCCAAGTGCATCAAATCGAACTGGAGATGCAGTGCAGGCAACTTCAGGAGGCCCAATGTGAAATCGAAGAAAACCGGAACATGTATCGTGAACTGTACGAATCTCTCCCCGTCGGTTACGCCACCGTCGATGCAGGCGGGAGGATTTGCGACTTGAACCCAGCCGGGAGCTCGCTACTACGTCTCAGGTCCGGCCAGCAGCTGCCCAATTTTCATGTCTTCATCGCGATGAAGGATCTTTATCGCTTCGACCTCTTATGCCGGGAGGTCCTGGCCAACAATCAAGGCCGCACGGCAGAGTTTCTGTTGGAACGAGCCGATGGGGAGACGATGCCCGCCGAGGTGGCCATAAATCCGGCTCGTGCGTTTGCGGGACCGCCGAGACTGAGATTGGCTTTTCAAGACATCAGCGGGAGGAAGGCGACGGATGAAAAAGTCAGACGGCAGCAGGCGCAACCCGAGCGGGATCAGAAAGAACTGCAGCTGCTTTTTGCCAAAGAAGAACGGCGGCGCCTGGCGGCGAAATTCCAAAACGATCAGTGCCGACGTCTCGAAAGCTGCATTGCGGAACTCGGGTCGGTGGCAAAGCGCCTGGACCGCCGTGAGCGGGGACGGATGGAAGAGCTGGCGGGCCGTCTAAGGGAACTGCACCGCGATCTGCGCGATTTCACCGAGGAGCTGAACCTTGCGGATGTCGACGGCGGTTCACTTGTCAAATCGATGCGCCGCTATGTTGAAGAGCTGTCGGCTTCCTCAGGCTTGTCCATCGAGTTGCGGGACCGAACCGTTCCCGGCGACGTTCCCGCGCCTGTCGCGCAGTGCCTGTTCCGGCTGATGCAGGAGGCCCTGGGCAATGTGGTCAAGCACGCCCACGCAAGGCAGGCAGTGCTGACGGTGGCCGGATCACGTGGCCGTATTGAAATGACGGTCCTTGACGATGGGCGTGGGTTCGACCTGACACAGGTCTTGCGGACGAAGAAGGGTCAGGGTTTGACGAACATTCACGAGCGGGTCCGTCGGCTCGGGGGCAAGGTGGTCATTCAAAGTCAGCCGGGTAAGGGCGCCGAGCTGAGTCTCAGTATTCCGCTGACCGCAGTTGCTCCAGGTGCGCTCCCGGCCGCAGTGACCCCGCGGATTCCCAAGAAGGAGGATCTATGACGACAGGTCTTGCGAATCAGGTCAGCGCTAGGAATCAAATCAGCGGCACCGTTGCGGACATTCGCAAGGGTGCGGCAATGAGCGTCGTGACCGTGTCAGCGCACGGCCATTCAGGAACTAGGCCTCCGTCAGCATGACCCAGTCATTGCGCTCGTGAAGGCGACCGGAGGGATCATTGCGAAAAGCGACGCCGGCGCCATGAAGATCAGTGCGCGGAATAAAGTCAGCGGACGCGTCACGCATATTGAGAAGGGGCCGGCGATGACGACGGTCACGCTCGATGCTCAGAATTGGAAGCTCACCACCGCAATTACGAGCCAGGCGGCCGAGGATCTGCAATTGGCTCCCGGCGATCAGGTGACGGCACTCTTCAAATCGACGGAAGTCCTGTTGCAGAAGACTTGACCATCTGGAGCGGCATCGCCACCGGCTTCGCGCATGAAGCGGCTGCGTTTGCGATTGGCGAGATGAAATGTGAGATTCGGCGCTGTCGTGCTTATGCCGCGTGACGGGTCTGGTCGTTGGAAATCTGAGCGGTGAGTTCCCGGAGGCAGCACTCGACTTCAGCCCGTTCTTGCTCGTTCAATGGCTGATGTCGAAGCGATTGCAGCAGCGCTTTGGTCGCGGAAATAAAGACGAGCACATCAGGTCCAATCGACATGTCGGTGGGGTCTCCCTGTCGGCTGCGGATGCACGTTCGAATCTCCCGGGCTCTACTGGGCAGCCGTCCTGGCCTACCGTGCCCGTCTTGCCGGGCCCTCCTTCCTAGGCATCATGTCCCAGCCCAGATGGATGGCCTGTCATCAAACGGGACAAGCGTTCTTGCGTTCATGCGGCGGGAAGGATCACCAACCTCTGGCCGAACGGTCGCCGGCGAACGCAGATTCATCAATCAGCGACTTCGCTTTGCCGAGTGCAGCGGCTTCCGCCTCCTCTCGTGTGTCGTAGGTATTGCCGTCTGGAAAGCCGGCGATTTCCGTATGGTTAAATTTCAGAATCACATACTGACAGGCCCACATGAGTCCTTCCGGGCTCGGAATCAATTGGATGGTGTGCCCTTTGTAGTGATGCTCCATTTCCTCCCTCTTGTTGTCGTGTTGGTCTCTCATAGTGAGGAGAAGCAAATCCGTTGCCGGAAATTTACCGCCACACGCAGCATCGCGGGCTAGGGCTCTCCCCAATTCTTGAACAAGGGCCACGATTACAAGGTTTTGCCACCAAGCAGCCACCACTGCTCGTTGAATTGTGTCATAATGGGCGGGCGGCTAGGTATCCACCTAGGTGGCGGATGCAAGGGGTTTCGAGCAAACTACGGATGGCCTCGCTCACGCCATCCTGAGGCCTGCAGCCACCGACAGCGAACCGGCCGGACCCCGCGCGAGCATTACGCTCATGGGGTTACCGACTACCGGTAGGGAGGCATTCCATGTCCCAGGCGTCGCGTCGCCTTCAGCGCACGTCCGGCCGACCGGATGTGATTCGTGTGCTCTTAGTCGATGACGTTGAGAGCGTCCGCGAGACGCTCAGGACGATTCTCGCGACCTACCCGAATTTCGAAGTGGTCGGCGAGGCCTGTAACGGGGAAGAAGCGTTGGAGGCGGTCCAGGTTCTTAAACCGTCCGTAGTGGTGATGGATATCAACATGCCGAGGCTCGACGGCATTAAAGCCACCATGCTCATCAAACGCGTGTACCCGCACGTGGTGGTGGTCGGCTTATCCGTGTATGCGAACGACGATACGCGACAGGCGATGACTGCTGCCGGCGCAACGACCGTCATCTCGAAAGAGGCGGCGGTTGAACAGCTTCGGGATGAAATCATCGAGTCGATCAACCGTCGATCGGCTGCAATTCATTGATCGGAACAATCACGTGCGTGGACCCGCTTCCAGGACCACTCTTCAGCCGGGTCATCCCGGCAGCTGCACGGCGCTTCCGCCGCGGTTTCATCGTCTGGTTTCTTCAGTGACCACATAGCGATCCTTCTCCTTTCTTGGCTCCCACCTCGCCATTTCGGCGCCAACGGCTCCCAACGGGGATCGACAGGGCCTCGGATTGAGTTTGCCCCCCAAGCTGAGTAGACTGGCGTACTCAGTTCCGACGATGGCATGGGAGGAGGAAAAAGGAGTGGTTATGCGGACGGCGCCGCTGATGGTTTGGTCGCTCGCGCTGATAGCATTGGGTACATTGGCGGTGGCAGCAAGTCCCCCGCCAGCCAAAGACGGGCAAGCAACGACGGTTGAGAGTTTGAAGGGCAAGGACGGCGCGCCGATGATTCTGATCCCCGGCGGTCCCTTTACCATGGGCAGCAATGACGGCCTTCCCAACGAGCGCCCGGAACATCTCGTCGAACTGGATCCGTATTACATCGATCAGTACGAAGTGACGTTGGCGCTCTACCGAAAGTTCCTCGAGTCCGGAAACCATGAGTCGCCTCCGACGTGGGATGACGAGGCGGCCACGACCGTTGGCGATCGTCCCGCGATCGGGATGAAATGGGCGGACGCGGAGGCCTATTGCAAATGGGCCGGAAAGCGGCTTCCCACGGAAGCCGAATGGGAAAAGGCGGCGCGCGGGACGGACGCCAGAAGGTATCCCTGGGGTTCCATGCAGCCCTTCGTGGACATCGCGAATTATAACCGGGGTCTGTGGGTCAGCGAAGCCGTAACCCTGGCGGCGGTGACGAGCGGACTGGAAGGCATGAGCGTACGCCACGGATTGAAGGAAGGCGGAAAAAGTCCCTACGGCTTGAATCACATGGCGGGGAATGCCGCTGAATGGGTGGCGGATTGGTATGACCGCGACTACTATCAGAACAGCCCGAAAAAAAATCCTACCGGTCCCGCACAAGGCGAAAAACGGGTCCTCAGGGGCGGTTCATGGGCGGATCTCCCCCTCGCCTTACGCGTCACCGCCAGAATCTCCGCGGAACCGGAATTCGAAGACCGGACGATCGGATTTCGCTGTGCGATGAACGCGACCCCGTGAGCCGAGACCGGGCTCACACGCGGCCTGGAGCGGTTCGATGACCTCAACGACTCGAACGCCCGCCTGTTTCGATCCTGCTCTCCATGTCTGACCGGCGAATCAACCTACTGCTCGTTGCTGTCATCACGTTGGGTTTGCTGTGGTCATTGCTCTCCGGCCCTGAGCCTCCTGTGGCCAAGTCACGCCCCGTCGCGGTCCTCCTACCGGAGATGGTGCCGCTCGTCAATGGCGACGAAGCGACGGCCACCATCTTCACGCGCGCGGGCTGTCCGGTGTGTCATCGCATCCCGGGCATTGCCGGAGCCGACGGCCGCGTCGGTCCCCCCCTGTGGCTGGGCACCAGCGGTACGCAACGGCTGCGTGATCCCTCGTACCACGGCACGGCCAACACGGTGCATGAATACATCATCGAATCGGTATTAGAGCCGGGCGCCTATGTCGCTCCCGGATATCCGGCGCAGACGATGCCGACATGGTACGGTGCGAAATTAAGCGCGTTGGCGCTGGAGAAAATTGCAGTCTATCTCGAAATGCAAACGGAAGAATCCGCTTCGCAGAAGTAACGCTGTCCCGGGGAGCGTTCTGGACGAACACTAAGACTTGCGAATGGGCCGGATGTTGCCCGCCCCGCCTTGAATCTTGAAAGGGCTCTCGCCAGTCGCATGCGGGCCCTTATCGAGGAGCGCATTAATCGCGTCATCCCCCTTGAGGCCCTCCAGCTTAATTTTCAGACGCAGGTTATTGGCGCTGTCGGCGTTGATGAGCGCCTGTTCCAACGAAATCTTCTGTTCCTTGTACAATTGCAGCAGCACGTAGTCGAAGGTTTGACAGCCTTCCTCGACGCCCTGCTCCATGGCTTCCTTCAGTGTGTCGACCTCTGCTTTTTTAATCAGGTCTTTGATCCGAGGCGTATCCATCATGATTTCCAACGCAGGCACCCGTTTGCCGTCGGTGGAAGGTACCAGCCGCTGAGAGACGATGGCGCGAAGGTTCAGCGAAAGCTGAAGGTAGATTTGCGCATGCCGTTCCACCGGGAAGAAGTTCATGATGCGCTCGATGGCCTGGTTGGCGTTGTTCGAGTGCAAGGTGCCAATACACAGGTGTCCGGTTTCGGCGAATGTGATGGCGGCTTCCATGGTTTCCGTGTCTCTGACCTCACCGATGAGGATGACGTCAGGAGCTTGGCGCAGCGTATTCTTGAGGGCGTTCTGGAACGAGAGCGTGTCGAACCCGACTTCGCGTTGAGTGATCAACGACTTCTTGTGATTATGGACGAATTCGATCGGGTCCTCGACCGTCACGATGTGGCCTTGATGGATTGAGTTGCGATGATCGATCATCGCGGCCAGGGTCGTGGATTTTCCCGAGCCCGTGGCGCCGACGACCAGCACGAGTCCGCGCTTGGTCATGGCAATGTCTTTGATGATGGGAGGGAGCCGCAAGTCTTCGACGGTTTGGATTTCCGCTTTGATGTGCCGGAACACCAGCCCCACGTTGCCTCGCTGGCGGAAAATGTTGACGCGGAAACGACCTAGTTCCTTGTAATACAGCGCCAGGTTCATCTCCATCTTCTCTTCGAATTCTCCGCGCTGCTGACCCCGCATCAAGGCCAGCGCGAGCGCTTCAAGCTGCTCGTTGCTGAACGGCGGGGTGTTAGCCGGCTGGGTTGCCCCGTGGATGCGATAGGCGGGCGGTGAATCGACCGTCAAATACATGTCCGAGGCTTCCTGATCGACCATGACCTTGAGCAGCGTGCGAATGTCCATCGTCTCTCCCGTGTGTCCTACTGCCGCCTATGCCGCTCCGCTGAAGGCCGAGCCACCGAAAAGGTTCGGCGTCATGCTCCGTGATTGGGCCTCCGCCTTGGTGACGAGACCCCGCGTCGCCAGGTCGACCAGCGCCATGTCCATGGTCTGCATGCCGTCCTTCTGGCTGGCCTGCATGATGCCGGGGATCTGGTGCAGCTTGCCTTCACGGATTAAATTGCGGACCGCAGTGGTGGCGACCATGACTTCCAACGCGGCCACGCGGCCGCCGGCTTTTTTCTTGAGGAGCGTCTGCGTAATGACGGCTTCCAACGCTTCCGACAGCTGTGTGCGGATCTGGGCCTGCTGGGCCGGAGGAAAGGCGTCGATGATGCGGTCGATCGTTTTCGGCGCGCTCGAAGTGTGCAGCGTCCCGAAGACCAAGTGACCGGTTTCGGCGGCCGTCAGCGCCAGCTGAATCGTTTCCAGGTCGCGCATTTCGCCCACCAGGATAATGTCGGGGTCCTCGCGGAGCGCGGACTTGAGCGCATTGGCGAAAGACAGCGTGTGCACGCCGAGCTCCCGCTGGTTGACGAGGCATTTCTTGGTCTTGTGAACGAACTCGATCGGATCCTCGATGGTGATGATGTGCCCTTCGAACGTGTTGTTGAGGTAATCCACCATTGCGGCGAGCGTCGTGGATTTGCCCGATCCGGTCGGACCGGTCACGAGGATCAGACCCTTTTCCTTATCGCACAGTTGCCGCGCGATCGGCGGCAGCCCCAGTTTTTCCATCGGGATGATTTCCGTCGGGATGTTCCGGAACACGGCGCCGAGCCCGCGATTCTGCACGAACACGTTGACACGAAAGCGGGCGATATCGCCGAGCTCGAAGGAAAAGTCGCATTCGCGTTTTTCTTCAAAGTTCTTCCGTTGGGCATCGCTCATCATGTCGTAGACGAGCGCGTGGGTTTCTTCGGAGGTCAGCGGCGGGTGGTCCAGTTTCTTGAGGTCCCCATGGAGGCGGATCATGGGCGGTTCGCCGGCGCTGATATGGCAATCCGACGCGCCTTCCTTCGCTGAAAACGTCAGCAGCTTTGAAATATCCATGCAGACGGCTCCTTGATGGGAAGTCCCGTATACAGCGCGGGTGGCTCTTACCGTGGTGATGATGCCACAAGAACCGGAGAAAGCAATCAAATCTCCGGATTCAGACGCGGGATCAGAGTACGCCCGTGCTTTTGCCGGCTCGTTCGAAGGCGGCGAGCGCCTGATCGATGTGTGCGCCGGTGTGTTCGGCCGTCACCGTTACGCGGATGCGGCTCGTATCGGGCGGAACGGTGGGGGGACGGACGGCGGGGGCAAAAATATCGTCGGCGAGGAGATGCTCGGCGAGACGCACGGCGGTCTCGGCGCGGCCGACGACAATCGGCATGATCGGCGTCACGGTTGGCGCGAGCGTAAATCCGAGCCGTCGGAGCCCGGCGAATAAGCGCTCACGATTGTCCCACAACCGGCGGCGCCGGTCGGGTTCTTGCTCGACGATGCGAAGCGCCGCGAGTGCGGCGGCCGCCGATCCCGGTGTCGGCGCCGTGGCGAACATGAACGAGCGGCAGCGCTGCACCAGGTATCGAATCGAGGGCTCGGGACCGGCAATGAAGGCTCCGCTGCTGCCAAGCGCCTTGCCCAATGTACCCATCTGCAGGGGCAGGCGTGATCCGAGACCATAGTGCTCGGCCGTTCCACGACCCTGCGCGCCGAGGACACCCGTGCCGTGGGCGTCATCGACATACAGGTTTGCGTCGTACGATTCTGCCAGTGCCGTCAGTGCGGGGAGCGGGGCGAGATCGCCGTCCATGCTGAACACTCCGTCCGTCACGATCAGCGTGGGGCGGCCTTTCCGCCGTTTTCCGAGCAATGCCGCCAGATGCTCCATGTCGTTGTGACGATAGACGCGAAAATCCGCGCCGCTCAGACGGCAGCCATCGATCAGGCTTGCGTGACAAAGGCGGTCGGCGAGGATGAGTCCGCCGCGGCCGATGAGGGCAGGAATGGCGCCGATATTGGCAAGATAGCCTGATCCAAACGTAAGAGCAGATTCGGCGCCTTTGAATTGCGCGAGCGCCTCGTCGAGCTGCCGGTGCGGCGGGAGCGATCCGGACACCAGCCGCGCGGCCCCCGCCCCTGCGCCGTAGAGCTGGGTGGCATGGACGGCCGCGGCCACCACGTCGGGATGGCGGGCCAACCCGAGATAGTCGTTGGATGCGAACAATAAGACATCGCGTCCGTCGATCCGCACAACCGGGCCGGTGCCGGACTCGAGCGGCAAGAGTCGTCGCGTCAAATGCTTCTCGGCCAGCTCAGCCAAATAATCTTCAAACATAGAGGGCGTAAGGCGTGCAAAGAGTGTGCGTCCTGCTGTGAAATCCCATCACGGTTCCATTGACAAGGCCGCAACTATCTTAGTATAAGGCGCGAGGATAGGCCGAGGAAATGGGTGTCCGCCCGATCGATGCTGCGATGACATACCGCATTAAAGTTCCCACCAAAACGCTCGAAGTCGATGAAGCCCATTTCATGAGCGGCTTGGAGCATCAACTTCAGCGGCTGGAGGAATATCGGCGTCCCTTGCTGGTCGGCCTCACGGTGCTGCTGCTGGCTGCGGCGGTCGTCGGCGGGGTCTTTTGGATGGACCGTCAAGCCTCCGAGAAAGCACAAGCGCTCGAGCGCGAAGCCGATCGTCTGCTCATGGCGCGCTCCACCGGAGATCCCAAGAACGCCGATACTCTCTTAAAGCAGGCCTTGGCCAAATATCGGGAAGTCGTGGATCAATACCCCCGCACGGCGGCCGCTCCGTTGGCGATGTTTCACCTGGCGAATGCGCAGGTACAGGCGAATGATCTGCCCGCCGCGATCGAGACCTATCAACGTTTCATGGCGCTCTACGGGAGCAACCAGGCGCTCGGAGGACTGGTGCAGCAGCGTCTGGCCTACACCTACTTGTT
>JBKPSD010000114.1:0-18331 GCA_046734935.1 Nitrospirota bacterium | reverse complement strand
TCCTCCACGAGCTCGAGAAGGTCTTTGGGGATCTCTTCATACGCGGCCAGCTGGCCCGCGTTGACGATGCCCATATCCAGACCGGCCTTGATCGCGTGGTAGAGAAAGGCTGAATGCATCGCCTCCCGCACGACATTGTTGCCTCGGAACGAAAAGGAGATGTTGCTAATACCGCCGCTGACCTTCGCGCCGGGCAGATTCTGCTTGATCCACCTCGTAGCTTCGATGAAATTCAACGCGTAGTCGTTGTGTTCCTCAATGCCGGTAGCCACTGTCAGAACATTCGGATCAAAAATAATGTCGGTTGGATCGAACCCGACACGCTCCGTCAGAATCTTATAGGAGCGGGCGCAGATCTCCTTCTTGCGCTCGAGGCTGTCCGCTTGTCCCTTCTCGTCGAACGCCATTACGACCACCGCCGCGCCGTAGCGGCGGATCAAGGCGGCCTGTTCGATGAATTTGTGCTCGCCTTCCTTGAGACTGATGCTATTGACGATTGCCTTGCCTTGAACGTTCTTGAGCCCCGTCTCCAGCACGGCCCACTTCGAGCTGTCCACCATGATGGGGACTCTGCAGATGTCCGGCTCGGAGGCGATCAGCCGGAGGAATTTTTCCATCGCGGCCTCCGAATCCAGCATGCCTTCGTCCATGTTGACGTCGATGATCTGGGCGCCGCCTTCCACTTGCTGCCGCGCCACCGACAACGCGTCCTCATACTTGCCCTGCAGGACGAGCTTGGCGAAGGCGGGAGAACCGGTCACATTCGTCCGCTCGCCGATGTTCACGAAGTTGGAGTCCGGACGGATGGTCAGCGCTTCGAGCCCGCTCAGCCGCGTATAAGGCTCGACTGCCGGAATCGGCCGCGGCGGCAGGCCACGAACCGCTTCGGCGATCAGCTTGATATGGGCGGGCGTCGTCCCGCAGCATCCGCCGACGACGTTGAGCCAGCCGTTTTCGGCCCACTCACGCAGCTGAGGCGCGAGCGTGTCCGGCGTTTCAGGAAAGCCGGTAGGCAACAGGGGATTCGGCAACCCGGCATTGGGGTGAGCGCTCATATACACCGGCGCAATCCGTGACAGCTCTTCGATGAGGGGCCGCATTTCCTTCGGCCCGAGTGCGCAATTCATTCCGACGCTGAGCAGCGGGACATGCGAGATCGAATTCCAGAAAGCTTCAACCGTCTGTCCCGTCACGCCCCGGTTGCTCCCCGCCTGGATAAATGTCACCGAGGCCATGATCGGAACGCGTCTCGCACCCTCTGCGTACAGCTGCTGAATGGCGAAGAAGGCCGCCTTGGCATTCAGCGTGTCGAAAATCGTCTCGACCAGCAGCAGATCGGCGCCGCCGTCCAATAGTCCCCGCACCTGGTCGGCGTAGGCGGCGACCAATTCCTCGTAAGTCGTTCCGCGCGCGCCAGGATTGTTCACGTCGGTCGAGATCGACGACGTTTTCGTGGTGGGGCCGATGGCGCCGGCAACGAAGCAACGGCGTTCCGGCCGTGCGGCGCACAGGCCGTCGACGGCGCGGCGCGCGCATTCCGCCCCCGCCTTCGAGCATTCATAGGCCAACTCCTGCATCTTGTAGTCGGCAAGCGAGATCGCTTGGGAGTTGAACGTATTGGTCTCGACGATATCGGCGCCCGCCTCGAGATATTGGCGGTGGATGTCTTCGATGATCTGCGGTTGGGTCAGGTTAAGGAGATCGTTGTGGCCCTTGAGGTCTTTGGGCCAGTCCCGGAACCGCTCACCGCGAAAGGCGGCCTCGTCCAGCCGCCGCTGCTGAATCATGGTGCCCATGGCACCGTCGAGGATAAGAATGCGTTGAAGAAGCAGCTGCTCGATGGGCGTCATCGCATTTCGTCCTACCAATTTCCCGAATCGTGCCATCATACTGGTTCACCGGACAACCGGCAACCACGCGCAGCCTGTCTTGACACCACCGGAGGCTGCCGATACGATGCCTCAACGGCCGGAGAGTACCTCTTGCTGCAGCGGAATTTCTTCCAACACCTACCCATTAGAGGGCTTTGCACCGCCGTCCTTGTGTGTCTGCTTCCGCTCTCAGCGCCTGCCGCTCCATACTTCGAAGACGGATTTCTCGGTTTGACCCAACAGGAACTGCACGAAAAATTGGGCATGCCCCAGGCCGTCCGGGACCGCAAGTCGGCGCTGCGGGTGTTTACCTATTACGCGATCACCGATTGGGACAAGTATTTCAGGAAGCTCGTCTCGCCGGAAAACGGCGAAGACGTTTATACGTTCAAGCGCGACGGCGTCGAAGTGCGCTACTCCTTCAGCTACGCGGTGGATCCTAACGATCAGAGCGAGAACCGGACCTTGTATGTCCGTCTTGTCGACATTGAATTTTTTCCGGCGGTGCCCATCAGCCAGGTTCCGTCCCTCGTTCCGGAGTTCAAACCGCCCGCGGATCCGGCGGCGCCGGCGTTTCGCTCCAACATCTGGGTGCTTCTGTTCAAGGGCCCTGCATCGCCGCAGGCCCGTTTTATCGTCAAGGAGGCTGCGAAGGATTCTCTCGACTGGACACTGGCCTACCAATTGTTCTCGCTGCAAGGGCTTCCTGATCCGCTGACGGTGAAGTCTCCTGTCGATCGCATGGAGATCGGCACACAGAGCATCGATCTCGTGAAGCGCCGCCAGAAGCATACCCACGAAGCCATGATGAATCCGTACTCGCCTGAATTTTCCCAGCAGCCGGCGGCCCCTCGGCCGTCACAGGCGGCAAAGAAAATCCCGCTTCCAAAATACGCGGATTGATATGAAGAGGGATCCCCGAGAGCTCGCGCTTATTGCGCGTGCGAAAGGCGGTCCTGCTGCTTCTGCTCAATCTCGGCCGCTTTGTTTTTCATGATGGCCGCTGCGCCGTCGTCGGCCGTGTATACGAGGACCGGCGTACAGATGCCCGTGAGCACGAGGCACCAGAGTGCAAGCGCCCTGATCGCTTGACTGCGGCTCAAATTCATCGCGGCCAAACAGAGCAAGCCGAACATCCCTGCGTAGGTAATGATTTTCGATTGCTGGAAGGACATGCCCGGCACCGACAGGACATATCCCGTAGCCGGCCGTCTCCGTTCACTGACACGCTCGATTTCCCCCGCATAGCCGTCAGCCTCCTGCTCCACCGTCGTTGCTTTTGCGCGGTATGCTGTCGGAATCTTCTCGTAGTTGTCCGTGATGACTCGGGTGCCGTTGGCGTCCGTATATGAGTAAAGAGCCTTGGCGTCGGCGCCAGGCATGGAGGCCCCATTCAAGAAAGCCATCAGGAGCAGAACGATCGCGAAGCGGCATACCCAATGAGGACTCATACCACAAGTATAGCTCTATCTCCGATGTCATTGATAACTAACTATTATTTGCCATCTGCCCTTGACGGGCGGGAGCGGCGATTGCTATATAGCGCCATGGCCTCATTCGAGCCCGGCATTCCTCCCACTACCGTTGATCGTGAACCACAGTCGTTCATTCGTCGGAAACCGGTACGCCTGATCATCTATACGGGCTTGGTGCTGTTCGCGGTCTTCATGATCATCGTGCCGCTCGTGGCAAAGTTGCGGGATCCGAATTTCGAAAAGCATATCGGGGAACACCGCGTCATGGTCGGGATGTCCAAAGAACAAGTGCTCCAGTCATGGGGCGGACCGCAAACCATCAATACGACGTTCACGAAAGACGGCATCCGGCAGGAGGAGTGGATTTTCGAGGATTGGGAAAGTACGGCGGTCGTCAAACACCGCTATCTCTATTTCGAGGAAGGGATGCTGATCGGCGGTTGGTTTCAGGGATCGGGTGAACGCCTCCCCGCGCAGTCGCCTTCCAACCCGCACCAGCCCAAACGGACCGGTTGATTCACCGGCTCACTTCGCCGGTCACCTCCCGCACGTCAAGCCTCAAACGTTGGAGAATCGCTTCGGCGCGCGGATAATCCTGCTCTGCGACCATCACGTGGGAGGTGAGGCCTGGCAATCCCGGATACAGGCTACTGATGTTCGCGTGACGGATCATGTAGGCAATGCCGCTGCCCTCCAGCAGACTTTGCAACATGATTAATTCACCCACATTATACGGCTCGGTGAGGCGAATGAGATTCATGTCATCAATCCTTGGTACGTCGTGGTTCACGTCAGAAAGATGTCGTCGTCTCGTTGCTTTTTCCCTCCAAGCCCCCTACACTCAAGATGAGCTACGGCGTTTCCGTAATTTGAACCCGCCGCTGCTTGCCCGGACCTCCGGAGATCGTCAACACGCGCTTCCATTCGCGGACCTGATACACCGCCCAGGCCGGCGATTGTCCCTTGAAGTAGGCATCCGGATCTTCTCCGCTGGCATTCAGATATATCGGTTCGGTAAATCCCTCGTCCAACACGTAGTCCATGAGGCATTCAGTGACAAACCCCGAGCCGCGTAGCGCGACGTCCGCCAGCAGCGACAGGATTTCGTCGGGATTTTGCACGGTCACCTGTTCCATCAACGCCTCCGTCGATGGATTGTAACGAGGGCCCGATCAGGAAGGCAACCGCATGACGCGACCCCATACCAGCAGCCGCTTGCAGGAAGAGATGTTGCGTGTCATGGACCGCAAACATCACTGGGCATGGCCGGTCTTTTCTGACGGCACTGCGACGGTGGCTCAAATGAAGGTGCATTTTCAGCAGGAATACGCCGTGTACGTGCGGGATTTTCCGGTCCTGTTGGCGCGCATACATGGCCGCAATCCTCCGGCCTCAGTCCGGCGGATGCTCGCGGAGAACATTTATGAAGAAGATACGGGCGGATTGTCGCTCGGAAAATCCCATCCGGAACTGTTTCTTCAAATGATGGCGGGACTCGGATTTCAGGCAGAGACGTTCGAGAATGTGCGGCTCCTTCCAGGCGCCCGCCGTTACCGCGCGTGGCTCGAGCGCGCGTCAAACCACCGGAACTGGGTGGTCGGTGCCGCCGTCATGACGGTGTTCGTGGAAGGCAGCATCAAGGACCGCAACGAACTGTCGGAACCGTCGAAACCGAAAACCGCCGAGGAGATCGAGTCGATTGTTCAGCAACATCCCCTGGTGAAGCATTACCGGCTGCCGGCGGACGCGATGGACCTCATCCGGTCGCATCAGATGGTCGAGGCGGGTCATCGGCATGACGCTTATCATATGGTGCTCAACCACGCCAAAACCCGCGCTCAACAGGACACCATCCTTCGATACTTGAACCGGTCGCTGACACTGTGGACCGCCTACCGCGACGGAGTGGCGCAAGCCTGCCGTATCCGAAAGCGCTGACTGTGTTTCGTCTCCCGGCGTATGTGCTCCTCTGGTGCGCCCTGCCCTTTCCACCCGGGGTATGGGCCGCAGCTTCTCTCGATGGCAACGACATGGTTCGCATTCCTGCCGGTGAATTCCGCATGGGTCTCGCGTCCGACAACGGCGGACTTCCGGACGAGCAACCGGAGCGGGCGGTGTTTTTGGGGGCCTTTTCGATTGACCGCTCTGAGGTGACGAACGAAGCGTATTTTCTCTTCGTCTCGCAAGCGGGTCACCGGATGCCGGAAAATTCGAATCCCGCTGCGACGCTGTGGAAGGACGGAGCGCCCATGCCGGGCATTGAACGGCATCCCGTCGTCAACGTGAGCTGGACCGATGCGGAGGCCTATTGTCGATGGGCCGGCAAGCGGCTCCCTACCGAGGCCGAGTGGGAAAAGGCGGCACGAGGCACCGATGCGCGCCGCTATCCCTGGGGAAATGAGTGGAACGTTTCGCTTGCCAACAGCGCCAGTTATTGGGCAGGACGCACGATCGACTTCAGCAGCGGAGCGGATTGGGAGGCCTTTTGGGTCAAAGGCGAAGGCGCGCGAATCGCGAAAGAGAAGGGACTGAACGGAGAAGTCCTCACCATGCCTGTGGAGAGTTTTCCTGCGGCGGCCAGCTTCTACGGGCTCTTCGATATGGCCGGCAATGTCGCCGAGTGGGTGCAGGATTGGTACGATCCTAATTATTACCGGTCGGCTCCGCTCACCAATCCCACCGGACCTGAGCGAGGCGCCATCAAATCGATGCGCGGCGGTTCATGGCTGAAACCGGCGGTGAGCTTACGTACGAGCGACCGGGATTGGGGCACCATCGACAGCCGCCCCAGCGGCACCGGATTTCGCTGCGCGCAAGACGCATATTGAGATCCTCCTCGGACATCATCGGCGGATCTCCTGCCGCCCGGTGATGAGGAAGTACACCTGCTCGATCCGGACGAACGGCATGATCAGACCCAAGCCCTCCTCGTCATGGGAGAAATCGTAGACGACAGACTCTTCCGGAATCAGGCCTCCCGTCATGACCACATCGATCTCCACCGGTTCATTTTGCGCGAGCAGCCGTTCGAACGCGGTTCGATCCGACTCATCCGTAACGACGCTTAGATTGCTCGGGGCATCATCCGGCTTGAAACGGACCATCCCCCAACCGGTCCTGATGAAGCGGGGTCCCAACGCCACAGGAAATCCGCCGGTGGCGGCGTCGTAGCGGGACAGAAGTCCGGCCCACACGAAGGCGAGCGGCTTTTTCAACGCGGGGCGTCCCTCGCGTTTGGCATCCCGTTCGCGATTCAGGCTGAAGAGCCGGTCGTCAAGCCCCGGGGCGTGGTGACCGTGACCATAGAGGGTGACCCAATCCGGCGGCTGTCCGTCCAGTTCCTCGAGAAAATGTTCGATGGCGGCCGGATGCGCCAACAGAGACGTGCCGGCTGGAAGAACGGCGGCAAGTTCATCGAGCGTGCCATGCCGGAGAGGATGCGGTCCCCCTACTTCCCCGCTCCAGCCATCTATGGCTGATGCCAGGACGAGCGCTCCCATGAGCATGCACCATCGCATCGAACGACCGGGTGTAGTCAGGCCGGCGCAGCGTCAACCGCACGCTCGAACTCGGCCGCCAACGCACGAGCCCCGGCATCTTCCGCAGACAGCATTCCTTCCTGCGCCAGCAGGTCGAGACGAGGGGCCGGATCAAGGCGCCGCAGCGCTTGTTTGGTCAAACCGGGAGAAGCGACGGCTTTGCGGTAGGTCTCAATCCAGGCGTCGATGATCACGCGCAATCCTGCATCCGTGCGTTTCATCCGGCCGAGACGGACTTGCTCGAGCAGCTTGATCAGCGGGTCCGACTGAGAGATCGTGGCTATGGTTCGCTGAAGCAGATGATCGTCGTCGCTCATGCTAGTTCATCGAGCAGGCTCCGGGCCCTCTCGGATCGCCGCAGCTTCCGCAAGGGGCTTCGCCGCCGGACGGCATCCAGCCTCCCGTCGCACCGACGCCGAACGAGGAAAACTGTTTCTCAAGAGTCGTCGCCTGACATTTCGGACAAGCGGCCTGAGCCGATCCCTGAAGGAGCAGTTCAAAGCGGTGATTGCATTCCCGACACACATATTCGAAGATAGGCATGGTCATTCACTCCTGTGTCCCTCCATTATAGAAGTGACCGACGGCGCTTCGCAACGCATGAGGCTATCGATGTACCAGGAAGAAAAAACGTTCGTGCTCCGGTTCAGTCTTGAGGCATGCTTTCCCGATGAGTATGACGGCGATGACGATCATCTCGCATGGGTTCAGCAATGGGAATCCGACATCAAACCGGGAATGTTGAAACAGGTATTCGATTCGCTGCGACGGCACCCGGCCTGGACATCCCACGTCCGGAACCGCGGCCGAGCATCGACGGATGAAATCGAGATCGTCTTGGAACGGGACTTTTCGAAGCCGGCCCCATTTTCATTGAAGCTATGAACCAGGCGCTGGGTCTGTATATCCATATTCCGTTTTGCCGACAGCGCTGCCATTTCTGTGCGTTCTACCTCGAAGTCCACCGTCAACCGGCGGCAGAGAGATTTCTCGGGGCACTCCACCGTGAGCTCACGCTGTATGCAGGAGAGACCCGAACCGGCGGACGGCCTCTTCAATCGATCTATCTCGGAGGCGGTACGCCGACTACTCTCACGGTCGCGCAATTGGCGGGGATTCTCGACGCCGTTCGTCAATCGTTTATCGTACACCAGGATTGTGAAATTACCGTCGAGGCACATCCCGGCACGGTGACGGACAGCGACCTCTCGGCATTACGTCGGTCCGGGGTGACCCGTCTGAGTTTCGGCGCCGAGTCCATGCAAGACGCCGAATTGGCCGGCATCGGGCGGCCCGGCGCCAGCGCGCAAACCGTCGCCGCCGTCGCCGCCGCACGGCGGGCGGGATTCACGAACCTCAATCTCGACCTGATGTACGGCCTTCCGGGTCAAACGGTTGAGAGTTGGATAGGTACGCTCGATGCGTGCTGCGACCTGTCTCCGAGCCATCTGTCGTGCTATGCGTTGACGGTGGAAAAGGGAACGCGCTTCGCCAAGGATGTTGACCGCGATCCGGTTCGAGCCCCCGACGACATGCGGCAGATCGAGATGGAACATGCGGCCGAAGCTGTGCTCGGCAAGGCCGGATACGCGAGATATGAGATCTCTAATTATTCGAAGCCCGGTTTCGAATGCCGTCATAACCTCTTGTACTGGACCCAGGGCGAATACCTTGGACTTGGACCCAGCGCTCAATCGTTCGTCGATGACGTGCGCTTTGGCAACATCGCCGATCTGACGGAATATCAGAGGGCGTTGGCTGACAACCGCCTGCCGGTCGAGGAGCGAACGGTACTCTCCCCTCAGGAACGGCTTCGTGATGCGGTGATTTTCGGGTTGCGTCTGACACGCGGAATCCCTACGTCGGCCGTGAATGACCATGCGGCCAACTACGGCTATCGACAGGTCGTCGACCGCCTGCGCGCGCAGAGCTTCCTTGAAGATGACGGCGAACACACGCGCCTTTCCGTAGAGGGCCGCTTGCATGCCGACACCGTCGCCGAGCAGTTGTTTTAGCCGCCGGTCATCGGCGTACCATCAACACATGGAGAGCCGTATCCGCAAGAATGCCGGCCCAGGCCGCCGCGTTCAACCACAGCAGGGAACGATGCGCCGAGCGCCAGTGGTGGATGAGGGCCAGCAACAGGCAGAGTTGGGTCGCCAAAGAAAACGGCCGGTGGAGATTCGCTGATACGGCGCCCCGCTCGCTCGCGACCGCTGAAACAGCGGCGAGGAGATAGCAGCCGAAGGCGCCGACCTGCAGCCACCTCGCGCGTCTGTCCTGTGTGCCGCGGACGGCCAGCACGAGGGCCCAGGTGAGGCAGACAATGACGATCAACAGTAGAAGAGGGAAGAGCGGCCACCACACTTTGGCATCCAGCATGGGCGCCGACTGTAACAAGGCCTCCGCGCAAGGTCAACGCGTGCACCGTTGACATGAGACGCCGGAGGGAGAGAGACTACCTGCGTAGAAGGGAGGACCGATGCCCGTCAACATGGACCCGGCCAAAAAGCGCCGCCGACGGCCTCACGACGCTCACGGCCGTCCGAACGCGTCCGAAACTCCGGTAAAAAAACAGTTCGGCGACGAGACAGAGGAAGACCGGGCCAAAGCTCTTGCGGACGCCGAGAAAAAGAATCTGTGGGACGCCACGGAAGTCATCGACATGGATACGTTCTAGGCAACGTTCATCCGTGCGCCGGCAGGAAATAGAAGGCAATCGCCAGCATCGTATAGACGCCGACGAGCATCGCTCCTTCCATCCAATGTGATTCGCCGTCCATCGACACGAATCCGACGATCAAGACGGAGATCGTGACGGCGGCGACTTCAAAAGGGGTAAAGATCAGATCAAGCGGGGTGCCGAACAGATAGCTGGCAAATACCAGAATCGGCGCGACGAGAAGCGCGATCTGCAGGCTTGATCCAATCGCGATACCCAACGCGAGATCCATCTTGTTTTTCATGGCGACCATGACGGCGGTCGAGTGCTCGGCCGCGTTGCCGACGAGCGCCACGAGCACAACGCCGACAAAAATCTGCGTGAGGCCGAGGGTCTGCGCTGCATGCTCAAGCGCCCCGACCAGGAATTCGCTCATGACGGCTACAAGAACCGTGGCCACTGCCAGCACGGCAAGAGCCCGGCCACGGCTCCAACGCTTTTCTCCCGAGTGCGAAGTCCCCTCGTCGTCGCCTCTATAGACATGCCGATGTGTTCTCAACGAAAACACGAGATGCATGACGTAAATTGCGAATAACACGACTGAAATTTCCAGACTCAACTCCCGTTCAACAATCGGACCACGGTCCGAGGCTGTGAGATGGAACAGGGCGGGAATAATCAACCCCACTGCCGATAGCAGGAGAAGACTCGCACCTAGACCGGCGGCAGTCTGGTTGAATTTCTGGCGCTCGTACTTCAATCCGCCCGCCAGCATCGACGCGCCGAGGACCAACAGAATGTTTCCGAGGATCGATCCCGTGAGGGAGGCCTTGACCACGTCGTGTAATCCTTCGCGGAGCGCGGCGAGCGCGATGATCAACTCCGCCGCATTCCCGAGGGAGGCGTTCAGCAACCCTCCGATTCCCGCCCCTACATGGGCGGTCAGGTGTTCGGTCGCCCGTCCCAAGAGTCCGGCGAGAGGAATGATCGCCACTGCGGCCGACACGAAGACGCCAAGGTGATCGCTCTGAATCAGTGCAAGCACGAGCGTGACCGGCACGAAAATCAGCAGCAGGTCAAGCCACGATGTGAGGATCCGTTGCTTCATGGCGGCGAAACGTTATCACGCGCCATGCCACAAAAGCATCTTAATCGAGTCGAGGAACTCTGTTAAAATCGCCCGCCATGGCCGACTCTCCCGCCCCTGTCGCGACGCCGCTGGCGACCGAAACTCCTTCCACCGGAACCGGGGACGACTTTGAAGCCCGAGTCGTGGTCTATAACTGCGACTGCCATACCTACCAGCAAGTGATTGCGCTCTTTTGTGAGTGCATTCCGGGAATGACCCCGTCGAAGGCGTTCGAGTTGGCATGGAAAATTGACCATCAAGGCGAGGCAGTCGTCTTCACGGGTGGACTCAAGCAAGCGGAAGAGATCGCGGCTAAACTGGCAGGAGGCGGCCTACGGGTCAGCGTTCAGTAGCCCGATGGGCGTTATTTTTTCTTATGCGGCTTTCCACCGGGCTTGGGCTTCACGACATGTCTTGCCTTGGATTTTATGGACGTCGTCGGAGGCTTTCGATGGGATGATTTCCTGGAAGAACCTCCCTTCAACGCGGCCTTGGCTTGCGCCACCTCGGCCTGAAGCTTATGCGTTCCGGCCGTGCGATTCAGCTTGGTTACCATTTCATTGTTGTACACGCGCACCTGGTACAACTCGAAGAGTTTTGCGACCGCTTTCTGATCGCCCTTTTTGGCGGCGTTCAAAAGACGCCGGCGTTGATTCATCTCTTCTTCTTCGGTATGAGAAGCGGCCCGTCGTTCCATGCCATCCCCTTTGCCAGTCCCGCAGCGATTCTGCCGTCTCTTGGCGACGACAGGAGAAAAATTGCCGAACTATATCAGAATTTTCACCGCTTTGAAATGCCGTCGCCGTGCAGCCGGGGATGTCTCGGGTTGAGACCGGAAACTGCTGCGGATATGTATTATGTATAATGAGTGCAGCGTGACCTTTCCTCACCTCAAGGAGAACCGACCATGACTACGCAAACCTCAGATCAACCGACCGTCGCCGACGATCCGAAGGCCAGGGAAGCGCTTCGCCGGGCCTTCGAGAATACCGCCCGCTGGCCGGCAGGCTTCAAGGGATTCACCGCCCAGCTCACGGTCAACATCAATGGGAAGGAATTCCACGGACCTGTCACCGTGAAAGGCCCGAACGACGTCTCTGTCCAGCTCGACGACCAAGAGATCCAAAAATGGGCGCATGATCAGCTTGCCATGATCGCCGTTCACCGGGGTCCGCGCACGTTCGAACAGTCCGATGGGAAATATACGCTGACGATGGAGGACGACGGTCATCCACTGGGAATCAAACTGGACATCCACGGTTCTCACTCGTTCTACCGTCTCAAAGACAACCGCATCACGCAGATCAATCGAACGATGTCTCA
The DNA here is from genome assembly GCA_046734935.1 of Nitrospirota bacterium. GTDB lineage: Bacteria > Nitrospirota > Nitrospiria > Nitrospirales > Nitrospiraceae > Nitrospira_C. The sequence continues at coordinate 6,332 of JBKPSD010000114.1, read as the reverse complement.
CCCGGGAATGCCGGCGTTTGCGTTCACGATCAATGTCGAGGACAGCGCCGTGACGCAGGACAAGAAATACCTCACCACGAAATACACGGTCTATTATTTTTCACCCGAAGGCGGAAAATTAAAAAACGTCGAGAGCTTTACGGATACGCATGCGCGTTTAGGTGACGCCGATCTGCCGGCCACCCGGCGCATTATTGCGTTCGAAAACGGCAGCGTGACCGTCAAAAGCCTGACGCTCACAGACCATCAACTGCTGTAACCGTCCTCGATGGATTTGCGAACTCACTTCCCGCGCAGTATGCGTACGACGCTTGCTGGCTGGGTCCACCTGGCTCGCATGATCGATAAATGCCGCGCCACCCTTGCCGGAACGGAAGGCGAGTACATCTATCCCTGTCCCATCGATGAACGGCTCATGGATTTCGCGGGAATAACAAGCGACCAATTTACGGCGGCCGTCACGGCCAATCCAACCGATCAGGGCGTCGTAGACTGGTTCCTTCGAACGGCGAGGCCTCATGAGCCGGCTGAATTGGCCTCCTGGAATCAGCAGCTGTTGAGCCGAGGGCCCAGTTCCGCGGAAAGCTCCGCACGCTTCGCACATTACCGGGATGCGGTCGATCCCTCGAGGACGGACATCAGTGCATGGTCCGATCTACAAGATTTGGAGGAAGGGAGGCCGGTTCCCCGGCGCTAGCCGAAAGAATCTGCTATCGGTAGCCTTCGCCATTGGTGCCTCCGCCGAACCCGCCCCAGTTTCCGCCGAAGCCGCCCTGCCCTGTTCCCCAATACTCGCCGCGTTGAATCCGCCGGTAGGGATGCCGGAGATCTGGACGGCTGATCCACCAAAAGAAGGCAATGGCGCCAAGGCTAGTGCATAGCGTGATCCAAAATCCGATGCCTTTGTAGTGCACTCTCGAAGGGCTCCCGACACGAACCTCCTGGCTGTGAGAAGCCAGGGCGACGGCCGTTCGATACAGCGCTTCCCCAAAGTGGCCGCGCTCGATCGAAGGATGGAGATATTCGGCGCCGATCTGGGTCATGACGGACGGGGTAATCACGGGCAGCATTTGCCTGCCGAGCGTCAACGCCGCCTGACGTTCTTCCACTGCGAGCAGGACAAGAATTCCGTGTTCCTGCTGAGCGGATCCGATTCCCCATTGCTCATAAATGGCCGTGGCGTACTCGTTCGCGGATCGAAAAGGCTTCACGCTGGGAACGGTGACGATGATCATCTCGACGCCCGTCTTGCGCTCCAAATCCTGGGCCACCGAACGAATTCTGGCCCGCCAGTCTTCCTCCAGGACTTTGGCGTGGTCGCTCACATAGCCCATGGGATCGGGGAGCTTCACCTTTGGGCGCTCGTAAGGCGTGGCCGCGGCGGGCCACGGGAACACCGTCAGCAGGCAGATCATCCAAATGGCGAGCTGCCGGCTCATCGGCGGACGACCTCGGCCAGAGTAGTCGCGGCCTGGAGATAACGGTCGTAGACGCGCGGGACTTCGGAAGGCCCGGGCGAAATGATACCGCGTTTGAGCATTAACGCGTCATGCACGCCTTGAAGGTCCACCTGCACGCGCTCGGCGACATCCTTGATGACGGCGTCGGACGCCGTAAGTACGGGCCACCCTCGAAGCCGCTGAATGCCCCGCAGCAGCGGCACCACGGACGTAACCGCGAGCGGAAGGAGAATCAGGACGGCATCGTTGGCGCCCCCGGCTTCGACGAACCGCTGTCTGAGGCGTACGACATGGCCGGCCAGTCCCTGCATCACGGCGTCTCTCACTCGCCCGGTCTCGACGTGGAAACCCACGAACGGGTCTCGCCCGCCCAGGACGCGATGGTGCTCCTGAATTTCGAGGTATTCCAGCGGGAACAGCGCTGAGGACGTTTTGATCTCCTGGTCTGTCAGAAAGAGCGGCGTGATGACTCCTTCCTTGCTCCAACGCCTGTGCACCGGCTCATAGCGTTTCAGCGTCGCCGCGTCGTAGCCCGTGACCAGCAGCATCAGATTGAGATTGGAGCGCCCGGGTAAATACTCTCCGCGCGCAGCGCTTCCATAAATGAGGAGTCCCTCCAGCTGCTCGCCGAAGGCGCCCTTGACCTCCTTGGCATAGGTTTGCAGGAGTTTTTGGATGTCTTCCGGCAGCCCTTCAATGATCCGCTCAGTCGCAGCCATGGCGCCTCGCAGGGGACGATTGGTCTGCACACCGCATTGGATACGGGTCCGGAAGAAATCCGGCGGCGATGAGGCGGTCGATAACAGACAATGGCGCCGTCTTCCGCAATCCGGCCGTGGTCGAGAGCACCTGGTAGCGGAGACGTGCGTTTCGATCCAGCGTGCGAAAGACCCGATCTCTCAGCCAGGCAATGAGCGGATTTCCCGTATTCCAGTAGAACACCTGTTGGTCGGCCAAACGCTGGAGCATCGTGACGTGCGGCCGCCGCGCTGCCTCAAAGCCGCTCAGGCGCGCCGCAGAACAGTCGCCGGACTCCAGGCACGCGGGAATAATGTCTGCCAGCATCATGGCATCGACCATCGCTTGCATCCGGCCTTGGGACGCATGAGGGTTCATCGCATGGGCCGCATCGCCAATGAGCGCCGCCCCGTCGGCCACCCAACGCGGAGTGCGGACTCTCCCCGTGGGCATGTACGCGGTTTGACTCCAATCGGACAAATTCGCGAAGAGAGACGCAAACCGCGGCGCAATTCGCGTCCAAGCTTGCGTCAACGCCGGGATGCCGTTCTGTTTGATGCTGTCATACGCGCCGCGAGGAATCATATAGAACAGATATACCTTGTGACCGGTCGCCGGAAACAATCCGAGGATCTGCTTGTGGCCCACATAATAGAACGACTCGTTGAGTGCCTCGGACGAATCGAGCATAGCGATCAGGTAGCCCTCGGGGTAGAGATGCAGGTCCGCCGGAATGGCGAGCGACTCACGTACCTTTGAAAAGACGCCATCGGCGCCGACCACGAGTCGGCTCTTGATGCGATAGGGACCTGCCGGACCCCGCACGGTCGCACCCGCGATCCGCTGCCCCTCTCGAATGAGGTCGACGAACGAGGTCGCGTAGCGAAGCGCCGCGGCGGATTGCCGCCCGACCGCATCGACGATGGCGTGATGCGCCACGTTGGGCAACGTGACGATGGCCTGATTGTACGGCGGCGGCAAATCTCCATAGTCGATCGAACAGAGCCGCTCCCCCCCGGCCCTGAAAAAATGAAACTTCCGGATTGCGCGCGTCGCCGCCTCGGGCAGGTTTTTGAGCACGCCCAGTCGATCGAGGACTTCCTGTCCGTTCGGCTGGAGCAGTTCCCCCCGAAGTCCCGTCGGCGGCCCTGCCGCCTGATCGAGAACCACCGTGCGGATGCCTTGCTGGGCGAGGGCCAGTGCGAGCACGGCGCCGCCGCCGCCGGCCCCGACCACCACGACATCGGTCTCTTCAGTCATCATCGGCGTCGACGACATTCGCGCGCACGATTCATTTCCATTCCATGAAGCGGACGCGGTCGTTCCACATGGACAGGAATTGTTCGCGGGCCTTCACGGAAATACCGTGATCGGTGATAATGTCCAAACGCTCATCATTGTAGAAGTTGCCGCTCGTCGTATGGTTCATTGATCCGGACGCATTGATTTCATCATCGATCACGACCTGCTTCAAGTGCATGAGGCCTTCGTGTTGATTGACGCGGATTGGGATCCCGACATGACGCAATGTCTGCAAGGCGGTGTTCTGCTTCACCTCCTTTGTGCGTTCCTGATCGGTCAGCATCCGGACGTCGACGCCGCGCTTCTTGGCGGCCACCAGCGCTTCCACCGCCCGAGGGTACGTCAATCCATATACGGAGACATAAATGTAGCGTTTCGCATGCCGGTAGAGAATGACAACGCGGTCGAGCGGAGCATCATGGGGCGCATACAGCACCTCCACGTTGGCGCTCGAGACTGGGCTCGCCTGCACGATGAGGGCCAGGAAGAACAGGGCCGCCGCCAGGCACGGCCGCGGGGAGGTGGGCGCAACAGCTGAGACCGGCCGGGTCATTCCAACTCAAACAGCATTTTAAAATGCTCGTCGGTCGCTTCCCATGCCTGCGGCGAAGCCGACGACAACCAGGACCGCAGATACGTCTTCTGGCCGGGGGTCAGCATCTGTTTGATCTGATGCGTACGTCCCTGTAAAGGCTGAAGAAATCCCACCCGCTTCTCGAAGTCCAATGTCGCAGTCCGCACATACATATTGGTAAAGGCGGCCGGGCGTTCGTCATCCCCATCGCCTTGAATCCAAACCGACAAGAACTTTTCCAAACGTAACCCGGCGCTGTCCATCGCAGGGTCGGTCTCGTGAAACAACTCGTTTTCGGATTCTTTTAAGGGTGTGGCCTCGGTGGCTCTGAACATAAAATTGCGCTTCCACATGCCACGGATTCTCCAAAAGAACGGCATAGTGGCGGCGAGCGGCCGGCAAAGTCAAGCAAGCGATCGAGCGGCTCCGTTACCTTGACAAGCTCGAAGGCACTTTGTTACCCTGTCCAAATTCCTTAATTGTGTAGCGAACTTAGGAGATTTCGGAGATTCAATGGAGCTCAAGATCAACGGCAAGGCCGAGGCGTTTCCCGGAGGCAGCGTCCTCGATCTCTTGAAGGCCAAGAAGATTGAGCCTCAAATGGTAGCCGTGGAGGTTAACGACAGCATGATCGAGCGTGACCAACTGGCTGCCACTCAACTGAAGGAAGGCGATCGCCTGGAATTCCTGTTCTATATGGGTGGCGGACGATGACCATGGTCATGCACAAGGAGATTACGGAATTAATCGGCAGGACGCCCTTGGTCCGGCTCAACCGCTTTTCGAAGCCGGGCAGCGCCACTATTTATGGCAAAGTCGAGTTCTTCAATCCCGGCGGGAGCGTCAAAGACCGGATCTGCTTGAACATGATCAATGAGGCGGAGCGGGAGGGCAAGCTCAAGCCCGGAGGCACCATTGTCGAGCCGACCAGCGGGAACACGGGAATCGGGTTGGCCTTGATCGCGGCGGTGAGAGGGTACAAGCTCATTCTCGTCATGCCGGAAAGCATGAGTATGGAGCGGGCGAGCCTTCTCTCCTCTTACGGCGCTCAGCTCGTTCTGACGCCCGCCTGGGAAGGCATGAAAGGGTCCATCCGCGAAGCGGAAAGCCTCTTGATGCAGAACCCGTCGTATTTCATGCCGGACCAGTTCTCGAATCCGGCCAACCCGGCGATGCACAAGAAAACGACCGGTCCTGAGATCTGGGAAGCGCTGGACGGAAAGATCGATGCCTTCGTCGCGGCCGTCGGCACCGGCGGCACGATCACCGGCTGCGGCGAAGTCTTCAAGGAGCGTAATCCCAATGTGAAAATAATTGCCGTTGAGCCGGCCGGCTCGGCCGTCCTTTCAGGCGGCGAGCCAGGTCCTCACAAGATCCAAGGCATCGGGGCCGGCTTCATCCCTCAGGTCTTGAATCGGAAAATCCTCGATCGGGTGATCAAAGTGACCGACGACGAAGCGTATCAAACGGCCAAACAGCTTTCGAAGACGGAAGGACTGCTGGTCGGCATCTCCGCGGGCGCAAACGTGTTCGCCGCTCAACAGGTCGCCGACGAGCTCGGGCCCGGCAAAAACGTCGTGACGGTCCTCTGCGACACGGGCGAACGGTATATCAGCATCGAGAAATACTTTAATATTTGATGCAACCAAGCTAGACGCCACTTTCGGCTCTTCTCGCCATGGAATTCAGCGAAGAACAAATAAACCGCTACAGCCGGCACATCCTGCTCCCTGAGGTCGGCGGCAAGGGACAGAAGAAAATCGCCAAGGCCAAAATTCTTTTGGTCGGCGCTGGTGGCCTCGGCTCCCCTGCCGCGTTGTATCTTGCAGCTGCCGGAGTGGGTCGCATCGGTTTGATCGACAGCGACGTCGTCGATCTGACCAATCTCCAAAGGCAGGTCCTCCACCACACGCCCGACGTCGGGCGGTCAAAGGTGTTGTCCGGCAAAGAAAAAATCCAAGCGCTCAATCCCGAGGTGTCGGTGTCCATGTATGAGGAACGGCTCACGGCCGGCAATGCCCTGAAGCTGTTTTCCGATTATGACGTCGTGATCGACGGCGTCGATAATTTTACAGCGAAATTTCTCATCAACGATGCTTGTTTCCTGGCCGACAAGCCCCTGGTTCACGGAGGCATTCTGCGGTTCGATGGCCGGGTGACGACCATCATTCCCGGAAAATCCGCCTGCTATCGCTGTGTATTTAAGACGCCGCCGCCGCCAGGGCTGGTGGCCTCCTGCCAGGAGGCTGGAGTCATAG
>JBKPSD010000113.1:0-3253 GCA_046734935.1 Nitrospirota bacterium | reverse complement strand
GGCTTAGCCTTCACCTCTCACATATAGAGGATTCCGGAAAGAGCGCGAGTCGTCCGATAGGTTGAGCGGGAGATTGTTTCGGTCTCGATGCTAGGTAAGCGTCGTCTGGGTTCGTCCACTGGGCCGCCGTTCCTCGAATGCGACGGCCGCCGCTTCAATCGCCTTACGAAACTCCAATGGCGCATGAATCCCTGGAAAGATTTCTTTGGTGGAACCGGTGCCTGTTACGTAGAGGGTCCCAAAGTTCAACACCCGCCCCCAGAGAGTTTGTTCGACGCCGATGTTTTCGACTTTTGTGAGTATGGTTTCCAAGGTGTGGCGGGTCACAATACCTGTTTTGATCAACACGCGTTTGTCTGTGACCGCAAACTCGGAGCATCGCCATGTGAGATAGCTCTGAAGCAAGACGCCAAGAGGAATCACAAGGATCAGCAGAGACCAGTACGGATCGAACCCCTGGTAGATCGCGCCCGCGGTCAAGGCGATCGCGATCAACACGAGAACCGCCGGCGGGATGAACACCTTCCAATGCAGGCGGGTGCGAAAAAAGATCTTCTCTCCTGCGAGGAGATTATTCTCGACGTAGCCCATCGACTCGATGCCCCACTCTTGGCGCATTGTAAGAGCGTTCGGGACAATGAGCAATGTCTGGCTTGATTTTTCTTGACCACGGGCGTCATTCGGCGTACAAGCGCGCACGGTGCTGAACTGTCCGATGGCGCCGAGCGTTTCGGCGCTTGCCATCGTAAAGCAAGGAGTTGGGCTATGAATCTCTCGATAGGTGGAATCCTGTTCATGGCAGCCGTCATACTTCTCAGCGAGGGATGCGGCGCTCACAAGCGCTTCCCGGAATCATCCCTCACCGGCGGAGTCTACGAGCTCAAGATCGACAATGCCTTGACCCCGCAGTCGGTAACCGCAAAACGTGGCGACGAAGTGAGGTGGGTGAATACGAGCAGCGTCCCGGTGGATGTGTCGGTGGTCCAAACGCGAGAGGAACTCATTTCCTGTCAAAAAGGCTTTGCGTCGACGAATTTGGGATATCTCTTCGGGACATCGGAGTATGAAAATATCGTGATGGCGACGGTGCGGCCGAACGAATTTGCCAGCCTTTGCTTCGCTTTTCCAGGGAAGTATGTGTACAGCCTGCGGAAAGATCCGTCGATGAGCGGCTCACTCGATAAAATGACCGGATCAATCACGATCGAGTAGTTCAAAACATCACCACTCAGGCCGGTAGTCCTGGCAGCGCGTGGCGGCCATGCTCATCTTGCCGCTCGTCGTGCATGGCCTGACTCCGCTGTGTTGGCAGCAATGGAAGCCAGATGAGCGCGCTCAATGTGCAGACTGCCGCAAGATAAATGAGCGGCACGATCTGGTGATCAAAGACCCACTCGTACAAATAGCCTCCTATCACCCCGGCGATTTGAGCCGTGGCGCTATAAATGGACATCAACGCGGCAAATGCAAAGCCGGCCGCCCGAGGCGGACAGACCGATGCCGCCAAGGTAAACAGGCTCAAGAGCGCGGCCATGCTCACCACTCCCGAGCAAAATGAGAGAATTGAGGCGCTCAGACCGTCGCCCAAGGACAGATACCCGAGCGCCATCATGACGCTGAGCATGATGCTGCCGGCGAGCGTCTGATGGAGCGTGAAGCGGTACGCAAACGAGGCGTACCCCAGGCTTCCCAAGGTGGCGCCTACCGACCCGATTGCCGCGAGTTGGCCGATGAAGTATTGATCGAAGCCCAGGCGATCGGCCATGTGGTAATAGAGGGGCGTCGAAAAATTCGGAATGAGATTCCAGAAGGCGAGGAAGCCCGCGACGGTCCAAAACGACTTCGATTTGAGTCCTTTCACGATTTCACGCGCGTTGGTCCGCGCTTGTTCAGGTCCGGGACAATACGACCGCTTCGGCTCTTCGACCAAAAGCCATGTCGCGATGATGACTCCGACCGGACCGGCAATCATGATGAGCGCCGCTGTCTGAACCGCTGCCTCCGGCAAGAGCGAGTGACTGAGCCATCCGCCGGCTAGTCCGGCGGTAATTGCGGCAAGATTGAGGCACGTCCATTGCTGGCCTTGAAATTTCTGCAGCAGACCGGACGCCAATCCTTCTTCGACCATCAAGGCGTCCACGACGACGTCGACCGCCGCGATGCCTAGCGTACTGATGAACAGGGCCCAGACGATGAAGTCGATCGACATGACGTGAGCCAAGGCAGCGTAGCCGGCTGCGGCGCATCCTGCCATCAACAATAAGTAACTCTTCCTTCGATAACCCCAGAGCGGAACGAGATCGATCAGAATCCCATAGAGCGGCTTGATCATCCATGGAATGGCCGTCAACGAGAGCCATGCCGCGACGACGTCGGCGCTCATGCCCAATGATTTGAAATAGTACACAAACGGCTGTTTGGCCAATCCGCACGAGATGCCGTGGGCGAAATAGGCGAGTCCGAAGAAGATCATTAACCGGCGCGCGGCCGCACACGAAAAGGACATAAATAAAGAACACTTTACTGTGGCCTGATGAGAGCGACACTCGGCAGAGCCCTGGCGGGCCAGGTCGTGGGACACATTCGATGTGATCAGCGATAAATAGGGATGGAGGGAAGCCAGAGGGCCTTATTCGTACGATTCTTCGGCGTCATCCTGCTCTTGTTGTTCGGCCAATGCGCGATCGAGCAAGTTTTTCGCCTTTTGGGCTCGCATGTGGAGAGCCTCCAGTTCGCTCGAAACGGGGCGTAAACGTCGTTCCAATTGATGGAATGCGGCACGCGTATCGTTTAATTTTTTCTCGAGGGCAGCTGTGCTGCTCTCCTTTGAGGCGCGCTTCGAGCGTTCACTCGCTGATTCTTCAGGCAGGCGATGTACTGACAGTACGAGCTGGGCATTGGAAATAGCGTCCAACAACGTCGAACGCTGTGTCTGTATGCGTTTCACCTGCGGCGATCTGTTGACATACTCTTCGGCTGCTTCCGTTAACCGGTGAAAAGCCTTGAGGACGTCGTTGTTGTCTTTCCGAGCCATGACTGCGCTGAACGATGGAAGGGTATCATCCCTGTCGGCTATTGAACGAGCAAGCCACGAAGAAAGAATTCGGAATTCGGAAGGAGGAGGCGATCACGCCGCCTGCTTATAGGCCGACGGCGGGTAGTTTCGCCGTTTCCACTCCATGTACGTGATATGGAGGAGGGCCATATAATTTTCAAGGGAGACTCGGTCGAAGTCATTAAGAGGCAAGTCGCG
>JBKPSD010000112.1:0-10479 GCA_046734935.1 Nitrospirota bacterium | reverse complement strand
CCTTCGTGCTGTTTACCTTGATCGTAGGACTCGGCGGATTGCCTTACAGCGAAGAGATCGTCTTCGTCGGCTCGATGGCCATCGTACTGTTTCTGATGGCGAAGCTGGTACAAGAGTTGGAACCTGATAAGCGGTTCACATTGGTGGGGACGGCGGTCGTAATCTTTATCTTCCGGGCGATTCCCGGCTCAGGGCCCGGCGCTGACTGGTGGATGATCGACGAACTGAAGTTCGACCAGCAGTTCCTTTCCGTCCTCTCCTTGATCGGGAGCACGCTGACCCTCGCCGGCATGTTTGTGTTCCGGCGCTTCATGGCCGAAAAGTCCATCGCCTATGTCGTGGGGTTTCTCACGCTCGTGGGAACGATCCTTTCGTTGCCCGTCGTCAGTATGTACTACGGTTTTCACGAATGGACCGCGCGCCTGACAGGCGGGGTCGTGGATGCACGATTTATCGCCCTGATCGATACGGCCCTGGAATCACCGCTCGGCCAGATCTCAATGATTCCGATGCTGGTGTGGATTGCTAACTCGGCGCCGGCGCACTTAAAAGCGACCTTCTTTGCGGTGATGGCGTCGTTTACCAATCTTGCGCTTTCGTTAAGTCAACTTGGAACCAAATATCTCAATGATATTTACGTCGTGACGCGAGAGGTGAGAGACCCCGCGACTGGGGCGATTCAAACGGCGGCCGATTATAGTCAGCTCGGTCATCTGCTGATCGCCCAGTTGGCGCTGGGTTTGGCGTTGCCGTTTGCGGCGATCGTCTTTGCGAAAGTGACTCGATTCAAGAGCGCCTAGCATCCCCTTGACCACTGCGGTATCATGATAATCTAAAGCTGAATCGGCATGAGAAGGCCTGCTTCAGGTTGTTCAAAACGACCGTTCAACAAGGCCGTTGTCGGAAATCTTTGAGAATGTTCACAAAGGTTTCTAGCAAGTCACATGGTCATCTTGTGATTTCCAGGATGATCAAAATGGGTTCCAGCAAGGCCCGAGAACGCAGCTGGAAGTCATTTTCATCATCCTGAAAAGAAAGGGGGGCGACCGGTTTCGACGGGGATACCGATACCACCGTGGCATGTCGAGCTCTCGGGGACTCGTTAACTCCGGGAAAATGCAACTGCCAATCAAGAACTGGCACTCGCAGCTTAATTAAGCTGTGACGTTCTTCCATCTGAGGCCCGCGGGGGTGGAAGGGCGCGATGCAGCGGGCTGGTCCAAGGCTGGTGCTCAGCGGCTGCGGACGAGAACTTTCTGGGCTAGCGGCCGTTCTAAGCCTGCCGACGGGCGTGGATGGTCGCGAAATTAAATTGTCGGCTACACATGTAGATGCGGTGCGTTGACGATCTTCGGACAGGGGTTCAACTCCCCTCGCCTCCACCAAACAGAGCTCGCTCGACCCGGAGCCCATTAGATGGCTCCTGGCGACGGGATGAAACCATCCAGTGTCTTGGAGTTGTTCGAGTGGCTTGCGGTGTTCCGGCGGCTCACCAGGCGAAGCCTCTCTTCTGAAGCCGCCGGATAAACACCTCGAAAAGCTTTTCTTCGGTTGCCCCGGCGCCTAGTTCGGGATCGTGACCTGATGCCACCGGGTCGAAGGTAATTGCATGGTCGACGTTAATTCAGTGGGCGCCGACTGGAAATCCCGTGGCTTCAGCTGTGACGTCTGGACTGATTCTCCCGGCCAGACCTGGGAGAATTACAGACATGACGTTGATGAGGTCGTGATGGTCCTCGAAGGAAACGTCGAGTTCGAAATCGACGGCCATGTTCACCGACCCGCAGCCGGTCAAGAGCTCTTAATCCCTGGCGGCATTGTCCACAGTGTCAAAAACATCGGGAAAACCACCTCCCGGTGGCTATACGGATACAAGACGAGGTCGTGATTCACCCGTCAACGTAGATGCTTCCCCTGTATGCGCCTCCCTGCACAATCCCAGAGGCGACCGGCCATTTTCGGACAGAGCGTCAGCACTCTGGATTTATAGTCTGATCTTTGAGTACCCTATGGGCTTCGCCTTGGAACTCCATTTGCAGGTACCCTCCGTCTATGGCGTGGAAGAACGCGATCGTTGCGGTCCTCACAAGCCTGAACTTCGCAGGAGCGGCATTGGCCGTCGATCCAGCGCCGTCCAAGCCTGATATGAATCAGACACAGGCTCCTGTCGCTCCTTCTCCCGGTCCTCCTTCACCAGCCACACCTAAACAGCACGCTCAAGAAGGTGAAGTGAAGCCCCCGGTCAAACCTACGCCTCCATTACCACAGGAAGGCGCAAAGGAGCCGGGATCTTCTACCGCCCCTGCGCCTTCCAAACCGCCGGCCAAGGCGACGCATCCGTCCAACGGGACGACGCCGCCCAAGGCGGCTACCATGCCGCAGCCCCCCTCGGAAATTGTCGGCAAGGACGGTGCCCCAATGGTGCTGATTCCGGCGGGAGAATTCACGATGGGAAGCGATAAGGGGGACGACGACGAACAGCCGATTCATAAAGTATTCATCGATAGTTTTTATATCGATAAATTCGAAGTCACGAATGGACGGTTCGCGAAATTCGTAGAAGCTATCCAAAGCGAGCCGCCCTGGGGCTTTGCGGATAAGGAAACGCCCGTCCTTCGACCGGATCAACCGGTGCGATGGGTCAACTGGATGGATGCAATCGGCTACTGCCTGTGGTCGGGGAAGCGACTGCCCACCGAAGCCGAATGGGAAAAAGCCGCGCGTGGGCCCGATGCCCGGCTCTATCCCTGGGGGAACGACCCACCGACGCCTGCCCATGCGGTGTTTGGTCTGAAGGAAGGGTCCGATACTGTCTCGGCCATCGGGAACCGCGACAAAGGCAAAAGTCCCTACGGCGTCCATGATTTGGCTGGAAATCTGTACGAGTGGACGACCGATTGGTATGACGAAGAGTTCTATTCAAAAAATCCTGCGATCAATCCGAAGGGTCCGTTGGAAGGCACGGCCAAAGTGCAGCGCGGCGGGTCCTATATCAACGGCGCCTACCGCCTACGCTCTTCATTCCGGACCAAGGGCGATCCTACCGAGCACGATCCAAACGTCGGCTTTCGTTGCGCACAGGACGTGCCGAAGCAGCCGTAACATCATCACACCGCCGCCGACCACGGAATAACGGATCGGCAGAGAGGTATGACTTCATGAAACGGTACAGGGTCAAGCAGGACAGTTGCCTCTCGTTAGATGATTATGATCCGGACAAAACCGGCGACTATAAAAAGAACGATGATGACAAGGAGGCAGCCAAAGAGGAGACGGAGAAGCTGGTCCTGAAGCTGGGCCGCCTGCAAGACAGACTCTACGCCAACGGAAGCAGCGCTCTCCTGATCGTGTTGCAAGGCATGGATACGAGCGGAAAGGACGGGACGATTAAGCATGTCATGTCCGCAGTCAATCCGCAGGGCTGCAAAGTTGTAGCGTTCAAGACTCCGTCTCATGACGAACTGGCCCGCGACTTTTTGTGGCGGGTTCATCGGGAAGTGCCGCCCAAAGGTTTTATCGGTATCTTCAATCGCTCGCACTATGAAGACGTGCTGATTACACGCGTGCATGGCTGGGTATCCGAGAAGGTGGCGAAGCTGCGGTTTAATCAGATCAAAGAGTTCGAAGAGATGCTCATAGAAAACGGTACGGTCATTTTGAAATTTTTTCTCCATATCTCCAAAAAGGAACAAAAAGAACGGTTGGAGGAGCGGATTAAGGATCCCGAAAAACGTTGGAAGTGGAGTTCCGGCGATCTCGAAGAACGAAAGCTATGGGACAAATATATGAAGGCGTTTGAAGATGTGATCTCGGCGACCACTACCGAGCGAGCGCCCTGGTATGTCGTGCCCTCTAATAGAAAGTGGTACCGCAATCTCGTGATCGCCGACCGTGTCGTAGATGCACTCGAGAGCCTGAATCTTAAGACCCCTCCTGCCCCCAAAGGCGTCAACTTCTCGAAACTTCGTATCGTATAAAATCGCCATTTCGGCCGGCACGACGTGGTATGACTTATGCGTGCGTGCATGATCCAAAAAAAGTACTTGCTCCCATTGACACGTTCATCTAATGAGCGTAGACGGAACTTGCGGCCCTGAAGCCTTATTGAAGTGCGAGAGATCGGACAGACCGCGCGGCTGTCATCCAGGTCTCCCGATGACTTCATCACGAGAGGAGGGTGGGTATGGACGACGCGACTCCACCTGGCCCGTCAGGCCCGCCGATGCGAGGGCGGGTTTCTCGTCGGTCGTGCTAGCGCAATCTCCGCTGGCTGTGCCATGAAGGCACCAGAGACCAACCGGATATAGCCTGTGGTCGGAGATCAACGCGGCACGAGGAACATAGTGCCCGGGATTGACGACGTCTCCCCCGACTGGAAACCCGCTACAACTGGCGTCGTGCGGGCCTTCGGGCCGCAACAGTTCAATAGCAGTTCCGGCGTCCTAAGCGCCAACCACGGGCGACCTCCCACCAAAGTGCAAGGTCGCCCGTGCCATTTGTGCGGATACTGAAAAAGTGCCTGACATTCTCACCCGCCCGCCCCGGCGCGCCGAGACCCGCCTTTCACCGCAGATCGTTCTCACATCGCTCTTCCCTCGACGTAAAAGAACTGCCTTGTTGCTGAATATTTTGACGAGCTATGTCGCCGCTTGGGCGTTCTTTCGTTTCCAATAGATATAGAAAGGCACTCCGGCCGCGATTGTGGCGGCTCCATAGAGAGCTTCGACCGGTCTCTGCACGACACTGGAAACGACGATCAATGTGGTTCCGGCGACAAGGACGGCGGGTAAGATCGGATACGCGGGGCTGGAATAAGCCGGGCGTGGCTCCGCATCCCTCGAACGGAGTCGGAAGATTGCAGACAGTGTCAATCCCATGAAGCACGCGAGCACCATTCCGCTGTAGATGATGAGCTGCTCGAACGTGCCGGTCACGATCAGCGCCGACGCCCAGGTGGTCTGAAATACAATCGCTCGTGCCGGAACCCCCGTCTTCAAAGTCCGATATGCGAGCCAAGGAGTAATCAGCCCGTCCTGCGCCATGGCCCAATAGACCCGCGGACCGGCCCAGGTCATGGCGCTGACAGCACCGGCAATGGACAAGCACAACAGCGCGGCGACCAGTTGCCCGCTGCTCGGCCCCCACAAAGCCGCCGCAGATTTTTCGGCGACAGGCACGATCGGTTCTTCTGCGAGCCGGGTGACCGACAAGGCGGAAAAGTATACGAGGTTCAGCAGCACGTAGATGGCTGCAACGAACGCCGTGCCCCCGATCGTGACTCTCGGTAGCGTACGGCGAGGATCCGTAATTTCGGTGGCGATAAAACCCGCGACATTCCATCCGAGGTAGCAATAAATGACGATGACGAATGCGACGGCGATGGAACCGGCTTCTGCACCGCGAACGGCCGGTCTGTTTGACAGCCAGTCCCAATGGGCGGCGCCCG
This sequence comes from Nitrospirota bacterium, assembly GCA_046734935.1. Lineage (GTDB taxonomy): Bacteria > Nitrospirota > Nitrospiria > Nitrospirales > Nitrospiraceae > Nitrospira_C. The sequence continues at coordinate 5,033 of JBKPSD010000112.1, read as the reverse complement.
CCGACAACCCGCCCACGATAAGGACGCCGATCGCCAACACCTTCGTGCTCGTCATGATGCGCTGCAGGCGCCCGCCACCCGCCAGTCCTTGGCAATGAACCAGGGTGACGAGCCACAGCAGGGCAAGCGAAAGCCCTTTGGCCTGCCATCCGCTTGGATCGACGGAAGGAAACATCCGAAAGGCATAGGCGGAGAAACTGATGGCGGAAGCGGCGACCGCTGCCCCGAAGCCGATCGTAAACGACGTCCATCCGCTGAGAAACGCGACCAGGGGACCATACGCCTCCCGCAGGTACACATAATCGCCCCCGGCACGGGGGAGGCGGGAGCCGAGCTCCCCATAGATCATGGCGCCCCCGATCGCGAAGAGGCCGCCGAGACTCCAGAGCAAGAGAATCAGGACGGGATTCCCGAGGTCCCTGGCCATCAGTCCTGTCGTGGTGAAAATGCCGCCTCCGATGATATTGCTGACAAGGAGGCAACTGGCGGTGAACCAGCCGATGGTGCTTATGGGAGCGTTCGAGCGCAGCACGACTGAGGCCTTTCTTTTGTCGGGCGACTCTCCTACCATATCCGCCGATGGCTGAGAAGCCGAAGAAAAAAGCAACGGCCACGGGACGCCGGGGAAGGCGAAAACCGGCAGGCCAGTCGACTGGCTTGACGGCCACGGAGTTGCAAGCGGCGGCTCCCCAGGCCAAAGTCGCCGAGCTGCATAAATCGATCGAAGAAGATGGCGGCAAGGTTCTCTCGGTCTATCGTGAACCCTATGGCGGCCACTGGCTGGTCCTCGCCGCGCTGCCCATCGGCTTGGTGGAACCCACGCCCTACCAGCGGAACCTCTCCGACACGCATGTGAAGAAGCTCGAGGCCGTTATCGCAAAACTCGGACGCTTCCTGGACCCGATTATCTCCGTGCGAATATCCAAGCAAGATCAGGCCGCAAAATATTGGACGCCGAACGGACTCCACCGCTTGTCCGCCATGCGCACGCTCGGCGCCAAGAGCATCGTCTCACTCGTCGTTCCGGACCCCGCCGCGGCCTATCAGATTCTGGCGCTCAATACGGAGAAGGCCCATAATCTTCGCGAAAAAGCGCTCGAAGTGATTCGAATGTACAAAGAGCTGATGCAGCTCGACGAAGTGAACGAAGAGGCGTATGCCTTGGAGTTCGAAGAGCCGGCATTGATCACGCTGGGGCTCTGTTACGAAGAGCGGCCACGATTCAGCGGAGGCGCTTACCATCCCGTCCTGAAACGCGTGGAAGAGTATCTGACCAAGCCGTTGAAGACGGCGATCGAGTCGCGCCGCGGCCGCGCGCGACGAGTCCTGGAGCTGGACGATGCGGTGGTAAGGCAGGTCGACGCGCTCAAGGCAAAGGGGTTGACGAGTCCGTATCTGAAAAGCTTCGTTGTCGCCCGGGTTAATCCTCTCCGCTTCAGGCCTAAGGAGGCCCCTGCTCTGACCTTTGATGAAGCGTTCGACCGCATGGCGCAGGCGGTGGCGAAATTCAATCCCGAGAAGGTCAAAGTGGACGATCTTGCCAGATCCGGGGGCGCGCCGGACGAAACGGATTAGCGCTTCCCGCCTTGTTTCTCTCTCAAGCCGCCTCGTACAATATCCGTTCGGACTTACCGAGGGAGGGTCTATGGGTCTTGCTGATAACAAATGTATTCCCTGCCGGGGCGCTGTGCCTCCGGTGCCGGGCGATCGGGCGCAAGCGTTATTGAAGGAGTTGGGCCGGGGATGGACCTTGAATGCTCAAGGGCACCTTGAACGGCTGTACACCTTTCAAGACTTCGCCCAAGCCTTGGGGTTCGTGAACAGAGTGGGCGCCGTTGCCGAAGCCGAGGGCCATCACCCCGATTTCCATCTGTCGTGGGGGAAATGTACAGTCGAGATATGGACGCATAAAATCAACGGCTTGACCGAGAGTGATTTTTACCTCGCGGCGAAGGCTGACCGGGAATTTGAGCCGTTTCGAGCGATGGCAGGCGGGTGAGAACGGCGTGAGTCACGAGGCGAATAGCAGCGGGCATGCGGCCGGCGAGGCGCAGGTAGCGCTCGTCAACATGCCCTTCAGCTTTTCGAAATATCCCTCTATCCAGCTCGGTACCCTCTCGGCGCTCCTCAAAACCCAGGGCATTCCCGTCGACTGCCATCACCTGAACGTGCGGTTTGCGCACAAGATTGGGGTGCCCCTCTACGAGCTGATCTGCGAAAAGCGGGCGCTCTTCGGCGAGTGGCTCTTCTCTTATTTGCTGTTCCGCGACAATCCCAAGCGGGCCGAGTATCCTCGCGTCTTCAAGCCCGTCTTCGAACAAATCGCCCGTCAAAGCGGTCAGCCAATCGCCTATTTCGAGGAGATGGCGACGAAAATCGCTCCACAGTTTCTCACATGGGCCCTGACGTCAATCGACTGGGGTCGTTACAAGCTGGTCGGCTTTACATCCACGTTCGATCAGAACGTGGCGAGCCTGACGATGGCTAAGCTGATTAAAGATCTGTATCCGGACGTCAACATCGTGTTTGGGGGAGCGAACTACGACGGAGAAATGGGACTAGAGTACTTCCGGGCATTCCCGTTCATCGACCACGTGGTCGTCGGGGAAGGTGAAGTGGCGTTTCCCGCTCTCGCTCGCCAGCTATTGAACGGACGCTCGGACGACTATCCGCCCGGTGTGGCCTTTCGCGAGAACGGCCGGATTCGCTTGACGCCAAATCCCTCGCTCTTTACGGAGTTCACGAAAACGGGTCCGCCCGATTATGACGACTATTACCATCTGCTCGCGGAACTTGGCGATGCGGCGCAGGGATTAGACCGGATTCTGCTTTACGAGGGCTCCCGCGGCTGCTGGTGGGGAGAAAAACATCACTGCACGTTTTGCGGGCTGAATGCGCAAAGCATGAAGTTTCGGGCCAAATCGCCCGCGCAGGTGGCGAGCGAGATGACATATTTGTCTCATCGGTACGATACGGCGCGCTTTCGATTGGTCGATAACATCATCGACATGAAATACATCGATCAGCTCTTCGGTAAATTCGCCGCCGAACATTGCGATCTGGACGTTTTTATCGAGACCAAAAGCAATCTACAGAAGCCCCAGATCAAAACTCTCGCGTTGGGCGGTGTTAAATGCATGCAGCCCGGCCTCGAAAGCTTAAGCGCCATCCAGCTCAAAGCGATGGACAAAGGCGTGACGCCGATGCAAAACATCGTGTGTCTCAAGTGGAGCTACTATTACCGCATCACCGTGTCTTGGAATATTCTGTTGGGCTTTCCGGGCGAAACCAACGACGATTATCTGCGCCAGATCGATTTGGTCCCTTCCCTTCTCCATTTGCAGCCCCCGGAGGCGACCGGAAAATTCTGGCTGGAACGCTTTAGTCCCTACTACACGAGGCCTCAGGACTATGGTGTACGGATGATAGGTCCCGGACTGGCGTACGAGTATGTCTATGACGCCCGCCAAGTCGACTTGAAGAAAATCGCGTATGACTTTGAGTATGAATTGGAGCAGTGGCCCGTGGATCCGCATGTCTATCAAGAATTGATCTCCGCCGTGGAGTCGTGGCAACGCCTCCATGCCTCCAACGATCGCCCTTTTCTGTACTACTCCAAAGCGCTGGGCTATGTGACGGTCTATGATGGCCGAAATCCGTCGGCGCCTAGTCGCCGCCGGTACGAAGGCCTGGCCGCCGTTCTTATTGAATTGTGCAACGAGTCGCCGAAGACTCTTGAACAGATCCGCAGCGCCATCGGGGATGAGCCTTTGTCCGATGGAGAGCAGGTAGGATCCGTGCTGGCAGAATTAACATCGAGGCGGGTGTTGTACGAAGAGCGAGGGAAGTACTTTACGCTGGCTATCCCCGAACATCCTTATCTCTGAGGGACTGGCTCCGACAAAGCCGGTGGCTGTTCCTCTCGATCATCCATTGATGCAAGGCGGACATCGGCCGACGACGAAACGGCAGCTCCTACATGGACAGTTTCTCTGTCACGTTCCGCATTTGGACGCCGTGAACCAATGAGGCGCCGCCGCGTATGGCGCAGGCGACGTGCACGGCTTCGGTCATTTCTTCCACGTTCGATCCCTTCTCCAGGGACGCCTGTGTGTAGGCATCGATGCAATAGGGACACTGCACCGTATGCGCAACCGCCAGGGCGATTAGCGCCTTCTCGCGCTCTGTCAGCGCGCCTTCCGCGAACACCGCGCTGTAATAGCTCATGAACTTCTCCCACAGGGCCTGGTTGCCTTTGCCCATGTCGGCGAATTTTCCCAAATCATGCGGATGATAATACGTGTCCATGCGGCGCTCCTCTTGGAAGTGGATACTGACTGCCGGCAAGTATTATGCGTTGCTTGGAGGCTCAGGGTCGGCTTGCGACAAGACCTGCGAAAAGCGACTCCCAACGATGGTGGACACCTTGGCCATCAAATCCGTGATTTCCTGCCATTCATGGGGCAGCAGATCTTGCTTGAGCTGCGGATGGATCGCCCATTGCGCGTCGACGCGGGTCCCCATTCGGCTGACCAGTACGTGAAGCAGCTCGACATTCGAGGATGTGGTTTCGGCGCCGGCCGCTTCGGGGTTGCCGTTCGATGAACCCGATGGAGGTGTGGATGTGGCCATGAGTCATGCTCCTGTAGTTTCACGGACCATCATAACGCAGGGTGAATCGCGGTGTACATTGCGAAAATGTGCCGGACTCGGCTTCAGGAACGGAGATTTTCACGGATCACACCGAGCATTTCGACATGAATGAGACCGTTGCTTGCGACGAGTTCGGGTTGATAGATCGTATGCAGGTTGCCACGTAGGTCGGTGATGCGTCCTCCGGCTTCATTGAGAATGACGACCCCCGCGGCCATGTCCCACGGGCTCAATTTGACCTCCCAGAATCCGTCGAACCGGCCTGCCGCAACGTAGCAGAGGTCCAGCGCGGCGCTTCCCGTGCGACGGACGCCTTGAGCCTTGAGGCTGAAGCGCGCGAAGTGATCGAGATTGTTGTTGCTGGTCTCACGAATGTCATA
>JBKPSD010000111.1:0-7373 GCA_046734935.1 Nitrospirota bacterium | reverse complement strand
GGATGTTGTCGACCAGGTCATTCACTACCACATTGAAACAAAGCACCATTTTCAACGTTATGCCCGTTCGGCCGGCTACCTGGATTGGGCGAATCAACCCGACCCGTTTCGCCGGTACGACGGCGCGGCATTGATCTCCTTACCTTTGCTGGCGCCCGACGAGGCGCCCCTGTCGCCTGCCTACGGCGAGCTCTATCAAGCGGGGGCCGTCGCTGTCCAACCGGTGACGGCGCGGGCACTATCGCGGTTTTTTGAGTTCGCGCTTGCGCTCTCCGCTTGGAAGCGCGCCGGACAATCTCAATGGGCGCTCAGAAGCAATCCGTCATCCGGGAATCTCCATCCTACGGAAGGGTATCTGCTTCTGCCGCCAATCGAAGGGCTCGATCTCCCGCCCGGACTGTATCATTATGCGCCGAAAGAACATGGGCTCGAGTGGAGGGCGGAAATGGACGCCGACGAATCGGGCCGGCTGTTCCAGGCCTTTCCTGCGAAGTCATTTCTGTTCGGCTTAACGTCGGTGCATTGGCGCGAAGCGTGGAAATACGGGGAGCGGGCGTTCCGGTACTGTCATCATGACGTCGGCCATGCGATCGGCACCGCGCGCATCGCTGCCGCCACGCTGGGCTGGAGAGCCGTGCTTCTCGACGGATGCAATCAGGACACCGTCGGGCGGCTCCTGGGAACAGATCGGGGAGACGATTATCCCCATGGGGAGCATGAGCATCCTGATTGTTTGATGATTGTAGGGCCGTTTGAAACAGAGACCCAGGCAGCCGCCAGGACGATGCCTCTGTACCTCGATTTCACTCAAGAATTTAGCGGGGTTCGCTGGCGGGGACACGCGAATCGCTTGAGCGCCGACCATGGATTCCATTGGGAGATCATCGATCGCGTGGCGCAATCGGCATGGAAGACACAGGCCGAGCGCCTCGCCATTGAGTTGGACGTGTCTTCCCCGAACACCCCTGCTCCCGCTGACGGCTCCCAGGGCTCTCACATACCTGCCGGCCAGATGATCCGCCAGCGCCGCAGCGCCGTCGCCTTCGATTCCAAGACGTCGGTTTCCTCAGCCACATTTTTTGCCATGTTGGCTCGCGTTATGCCCCATGCTGAGCGACCGCAGCTGGCCAGGCCGATGCCATGGGACAGTTGGCCTTATGAGCCGGGTATCCACCTCATGCTGTTCGTGCATCGAGTCGATGGGCTGACGCCCGGACTCTATTGTCTCGTCCGTGATCCCGGCAAACTCTCCTTCATTCAGCAGGCGATGAATCCCGAGTTGACGTGGCAGCAGGCGCCCGGCTGTCCGCAAGAGTTGCCGCTCTACTGGCTGCTTGAAGGTGATGCGAAACGACTTGCCGTTCAAGTCAGCTGTCATCAGGACATTGCCGGCGACAGCGCGTTCTCATTCGCCATGCTTGCCGAATTTGAGGGCCAGTTGCGCCGACGAGGAGCCTGGTGGTATCCACGGATGTTCTGGGAGGCGGGTCTGTTGGGACAGATCCTGTATCTCGAAGCCGAAGCGGCCGGGGTCCGGGCGACCGGGATCGGCTGCTTTTTCGACGACCCCGTACATGAGGTTGTGGCCGTCAAGGGACTCAGCCTGCAATCCCTCTATCACTTTACGATCGGAGGTCCTGTCGAGGATCGCCGTCTGATGACCCTCCCCCCGTACGGGCATCTCAGCCGGGCACCAGATCAAGGGGAGGTATAAAGATCGACCATGTTCAAGATCAAGAAACGAGCAGAGAAGCCCAAGCCCACCGTCCTTTACAACATCATCGAAGACTATTCGGAGTTCGATGCGCCCGGCAATGTCACGGCCTGTGCCATGACGCTCGCGGAGGACATCGCGGCTCATGCGAAAGTGTTGGCGGAAAGTTATGACGTGCCGCTCGAGACGATGACGGATCTGCTGAGTCGGGGCGGGACGTACGTCTACCCGCAAGAGCGGGGGCTTCTCACCGGCGGACTGTTCGTCTGTCTGTTGGAGACCGGGGATGCAATCCCCAAGCAGACCTTCCTCCTGGATGTCATGCAGTTCGCTGAAGCAGAAAAAACGGCTCGCGCCCGTGCGCTGCCGCTGCTGGAAGCGGCGAAGCAGGTTTTCTATCAGACCTTGCCAGACGAATTGAAGGCGAAGCTGGCGCAGAAGAATCTCGGACTCGATTACCGCACCCTCGATCGCGCGGTCGCAAAAGGAGGAGACGTCAAGTATGTGGATTTCCGCAAAGATTGGTCTCCTCACTTCAAGCGGCTCTGCATCATGCCGGATGGTCGGCTGGTCGAAACGGGCGGTCTTGATGAATTTGCCCGCTTACACGGGATTACGGCGGCCCTGGCGAAGACGCTCGTCGAACAGGGCGGGACGCTGGAAGTCGGGGACGAGGTATTGGCGTGTCAAATCGTCAATGGCCAGCCGGCCGTCGCGCGGTTCAGCGCCAGGAACTATCAGAAAGCAAAGGAATTGGCCGCTTCAAGGAATCTTCACTTGATGGACGCGCTCAGCGAGGTGGCCTATGCCGATCCGGCGATGATGAGAGGGCTGATTCGCAAAGAACTCTCTGGGGGACGGCCCTGACCGCCATGCCAGGCGCCGGTGGTGAGAAGCCGTCAGGCGTTCAGGGGCTGGTCCGCAAGGCGTTACGTCGCCAATTCTTCATTCACCGCTTCGACCATCTTGCTGAGATCGAAAGGTTTTTCGAACACGCGGCGGGCGCCAAATAGCTTCGCGACATCAAGGAAGTTTCGATCGCCTTGCGCTCCCGTCATGGCGATGATCTTGGCGTCCAGGTACTCCCGGGTCAGCTGGAGTGTGGCCTCCAATCCGTCGGTGCCCGGCATCAAGATGTCCATCAGCACGAGATCGACCTTGTTCTTCTGATAGAGCGTCAATCCCTCGCGGCCGTCGCGCGCTTCGAGCACGCGGTGCTTCGCCTTTTCCAGCACGTCTTTCAACAAATGCCGGATGGAATCCTCATCGTCGATGACCAGAATCGTGGCCATGCTCATCGTCGCTCCTTGAATTCGGTGATATTACTCGTCTTGAAGTAACGTGTCTAGCGGGAAAAATTCAGATCGACGGGAGTGGACCCTAAGGACGTCTACAGACGGTGAAGCAGACGGAGAACCGGCGCTGGAAATGGATCCGATGGATGAGTGCACAAATCGGTCACAGACTGTAGGGCAGAGGAGACATTGACCTCAGTGAGAGCTATTTGATAGAAGGCCGCCCTAGTACGTACGTAGCCGCACCTCATCACTTCCGTGGATCCTTTCATGACGCGCTCCGATTGGACCCGACGAACGTTTCTTAAAACCTCGCTGGCCGGAGCCGTCTGCTTGTGCGGACAACTTCTGTCACCCCGGGTTGCGCGCATAGAAGCGGCCGCCGCCTTGCCGCAGGGCGAGCTGTCTTTCTACAACGTGCATACCGATGAACGGCTACGCGTACGGTATCGCGACGACCAAGGACAGTACGATCTTTCCGCGTTGGATGACCTCAACCACATTCTCCGCTGTCACCACACTCGCGAAGTGGCCGCAATCGATCCGCGGGTCATCGAACACATCAACCTCGTGCAGAAAACACTAGGTGGGGACGGAGAAATTCACGTGATCTCCGCCTACCGGTCGCCAGAGTATAACGCACTGTTGGTGAAACGAAGCCGGCGTGCCGCGAGGCACAGCCTGCATGTCGAGGGACAGGCGGTCGATTTCTTTATTCCAGGAGTCCGTCTACGTGAGATCCGGCAGGTTGCCCTCAAACTGCAGTATGGCGGTGTCGGCTATTATCCCCGGGCAGAGTTCATTCATCTGGATTGCGGTCCCTTCCGAGTCTGGTAATCCTTGCCCTCCATGCGTCCTCTTTCCGGCGATGTTCACGTTGCGCGTTTCAGGAACAGGACGGAAAGGGGCGGCAGAATCAGGTGCAGAGAAAAGGGAAAGCCGTGACTGGGCTGCGGTTGTGCCTGGAGGCCGCCCCCGTTGCCTATGTTGCCGCCGCCGTAGGTCGAGGCGTCCGTGTTGAGGAGTTCGCGATAGAACCCGTCCTGCGGCGCGCCGATCCGGTAGTCGTACCGGGGCACCGGCGTAAAATTGCAGACACACAGGATCTGATCCGACGGTCCGGGCCCCTTCCTGAGGAACGCTACGATCGAATTCGCTGCGTCATGGAAGTCCACCCATTGGAAGCCCTGCCAGTCATGATCGATCGCATGAAGCGCGGGCTCCGACCGATACAGCCGGTTGAGATCCTTGACCAGGTCCTGTAGCCCTTTGTGGTAGGCATACTGCAGCAGGTGCCAATCAAGGCTGCTGTCGTGGTTCCATTCCTGACGCTGGCCGAATTCGCCTCCCATGAAGAGCATCTTTTTGCCCGGGTGTCCGTACATGAGGCCGTAGAGCGAGCGGAGATTGGCGAACTGCTGCCACTCGTCGCCCGGCATCTTGTTGATCAGCGACCCTTTGCCGTGCACCACCTCGTCATGCGACAGCGGAAGCATGAAGTTTTCATTGAACGCGTAGAGCAAGCCGAAGGTCAGCTGATTCTGGTGGTACGGCCGGTGGACCGGATTATGGCTGAAATATTCCAGCATGTCGTGCATCCATCCCATGTTCCACTTGAAGGTAAACCCCAGTCCGCCGGTATACGTGGGCCGCGAAACGCCCGCCCAGGACGTGGATTCCTCCGCCAGCATGATGGCCCCTGGAAAGTCGCGGTGCACCAGCACGTTTAAGTCTTTTAGAAACAACACGGCGTCGAGATTCTCATGCCCGCCGAATTGGTTCGGAATCCATTCGCCCGCCTTGCGCCCGTAATCGAGGTACAGCATCGAAGCCACGGCATCGACCCGCAGGCCGTCAATATGGTAGCGATCCAGCCAAAACAAGGCGCTGTTCAACAAAAAATTCCGTACCTCGACCCGGCCGTAATTGAAGATCCGGCTATGCCATTCCGGGTGGTAGCCCAGGCGGGAATCGGCATGGTCGTACAAATGGGTCCCGTCGAACTGAGAGAGTCCGTGAGCATCGTCCGGGAAATGCGCCGGAGCCCAATCCATCAGGACGCCGATTCCCGCTTGATGGGCCGCATCCACGAAGGCCATGAAATCCTCCGGCGTGCCGTAGCGGCTCGTCACGGCGAAATAGCCGGTGGATTGATAGCCCCATGAGCCGTCAAACGGATGTTCAGTCACCGGCATGAGTTCAAGATGGGTGTAGCCCATCTCTTTGACGTAAGGGATGAGCTTTTGAGACAGTTCCCGGTAGGTCAACCAACGCTGCTGTTCTTCGGGCACGCGCATCCAGGAGCCGAGGTGGACTTCATAGACGGAGAGCGGAATCTGCAGGGGATCACGCCCACGCCGGCTCTCCATCCAGGCGTGATCGCTCCATTGATAAGAGGAGATATCGCGCACCACCGATGCGGTTTTCGGCCGCAGTTCCGAAGCGACCGCATAAGGATCGGCCTTCAATAGGATCGTGTCCTGGCTGCGGGGGCGGACCTCATATTTATAGAGCGTACCGTCCGTCAGGCCTGGAATGAAGAGCTCCCAGAGACCTGTCGTGCCACGGTTCGTCATGGGATGCCGCCGTCCATCCCATTGATTGAAGTCGCCTACGACGCTCACGCGGCCGGCGTTGGGCGCCCAAACGACGAAATGGATTCCGGCAATGCCGTCGACCGTGCGCAGGTGCGAGCCAAGCGTCTCGTAGGCCTTGAAAAATGTCCCTTCGGCAAACAGGTGCAGGTCGAAGTCCGAAAGCAGAGGCGCAAACGCATACGGATCGTGGCGCTCGGACACCCGGCCGGCATAATCGGTGACGCGAAGCCGGTAATGTGACCGGTTTGGCCATTGCGGCAAGACGGCTTCGAACAGACCTGATTCATGAATGCGCGACATGGCAAAAGCCCGCTCCCCGGCGGAGGAGACGAGGACAGCGGCTTCATGTGCTTCCGGCAAAAAACAGCGGATGACCAGCGCGGAGGAACCGTTTTGTTCGCGCGTATGAGGGCCAAGAATGGCAAGAGGATCCCAGTGCGACCCGCTGACCAGTTGCTCGATATGCTGTCGTGACAGTGTGGACATGATGATAAACTCTCCACTCCTCCCGTATCGTACGAATAAGCGGTTCCATTATGGAAGAAGAAAAGCGAGAATGCCACTGACGCTCGGCCTCGCGCTCGTCTTCATGCATTGATCGGGTTACGGACTGTTATGTACCACATCTCGGACGTTGCCATGGCTCTGGTGATCTTCGCCGTCGCCTACGGCTTGATCGTCAGCGAGCGGATTCACAAAACCATCGTCGCGATGTGCGGGGCCGCATTGATGATCGTCTCCGGAGTACTCACGCAGGAGGAAGCGTTTTACTCGCAAGAGTTCGGCATCGATTACAACGTGGTCTTTCTCCTCATCGGGATGATGGTCATCGTGAATATCGTCCGAGAGACCGGACTGTTCGAGGTGTTGGCTATTTGGTCTGCGCAGCACGCGGGGGCGGATGCCTTTCGTATGATGGTCTTGTTGGCCGTCGTCACGGCGGTTCTCTCCGCCATGCTAGACAACGTCACGACGGTTCTCTTGATGGCTCCGGTCACGCTGAGCATCACAAAACGCCTTGAACTGAATCCGGTGCCGTTCTTAATCGTCGAAGCGCTCTCTTCGAACATCGGCGGTACGGCGACATTAGTCGGGGACCCGCCCAATATCATGATCGCAAGCAAGGCGGACCTGGGCTACCTTCAATTTCTCACCGTCCTTGGCCCCATCGTGCTCTTGATCATGGCGGTCTTCTTGATCTGCCTGCGCGTCTTTTATCGAGGTGCGGTGCAGGTGGCACCGCGCCTCAAAGACGCGCTGCTGGCATTGGACCCGCGGGATGCCATCGAAGATCCGGTGTCGTTGAAGCGGTGCGTATGGCTCTTGGCGGTCATCAACGCGGCGTTTTGCCTGCACGGTGTACTGCATCTGCAGCCCGCTACCATCGCGCTGGTCGGCGCAAGTGCCTTCATGCTGATCGGTCGATCGAAGGCTCCCCACGATGATGACCTGTCCTATTTGACCGATGTGGAGTGGAAAACCATTTTTTTCTTCATCGGATTGTTCATCTTGGTCGGCGGCCTGGTGAAAGTCGGAGTGATCGGCGGACTCGCCGATCGGTTGGTGTCATTCACCCAAGGTCATCCGACATTCTCCGCCCTGGCGGTCTTGTGGGGATCGGCAGTGCTGTCGGCAATTGTGGACAACATTCCCTATGTGGCGGCCATGAATCCCTTGGTCGTCGATCTTGCCCGCTCGTTGCACCCGGAAATTGCCGACCAGGCGGCGTTGGTCCATCAACCCGATATTCTGCCTCTCTGGTGGTCC
>JBKPSD010000110.1:0-17872 GCA_046734935.1 Nitrospirota bacterium | reverse complement strand
CATCCTCGTGGGGTATGTGCAGGTGGGGTTGATTCTGCTCGCGGCGCGGCTCTTGTTCGATGTGCCCATGCTCGGCAACGTCGGCCTCCTGTTGCTCGTGGCTTTCCTCTTCATCACGGCGAACCTCGCCATGGGCATCACGTTCTCGACGCTGGCCGAAAATCAGCTCCAGGCGGTCCAGTTGTCGTTCTTTTTCTTTCTGCCGTCGCTGCTTCTTTCCGGCTTCATGTTCCCGTTCCGCGGGATGCCTCCTTGGGCGCAGATGATCGGTGAACTCTTGCCATTGACGCATTTTCTCCGCGTCGTGCGGGGCATCCTGCTGAAGGGCAATGCCCTGCCGGAAGTCGCGCTTCAGATCTGGCAGATTGCGCTGTTTGCCGTCTTCGCGCTGGCGGTCGGCATCAAGCGCTATCGACAGACCCTGGATTAGCCTCCTTGACTTTGGTTCTAACTAGAACTATCTTGCTCGCAGGGAATTCATATGGAGGTCGGGCGTGAAGGCACTCTTTCACACGGATGACGGCTGGGCCGGTCTTGTTCTGAGACTCACGCTCGGGCTCGTGATGTTTCCTCCGGTGAGTTCTTCCGCCATCTGGCGCTATTGGCTGGGCTTCTCACCAGGTTCACGGCCGCAAGTCTGGCCGTTATCATGCTGGGTGCCAGCACCATGGTGCATCAGCCCCACGGGTTTGTCATGAATTGGTTCGGAAAACAGCAGGGCGAAGGTGACGAGTATCATGTGTTAGTCAGTGGAATCGCCGCAGCATTGCTGGTCATCGGCGCCGGTCGATGGTCAATCGACCGCGAAGTGACCGCGAGGATCGCCCACTAAGGCGATCGGGAAGGAGGAGCATCATGACGACGGACGTGACGACGATGAAGGAAGTCGTAGGGGTCTATCATCCTGGCTCCACGCATATGGTCGGTGACGGCTTTCCTGTTCGCAATCTCTTTCCGAGCAACGATCTTGATCAGGTGGTCGATCCGTTTCTCATGCTGGATCATGCGGGTCCGCGGCATTTTGACGGGACGGAGCATCCACGCGGCGTCGGCGAGCACCCGCATCGGGGCTTTGAAACCGTCACCATCATGTATGAGGGCGCGGTGGCCCATCGTGATTCGGCGGGAAACGCCGGCGTGATCGGTCCTGGCGACGTCCAATGGATGACGGCGGCGTCAGGCGTCGTGCATGAGGAGCTGCACGAGGCCAAATGGGCGAAACAGGGCGGGCGATTTCATGCGATTCAATTGTGGGTTAATCTGCCGCAAGCCCACAAGATGTCAGCGCCGCAGTATCAAACGCTGTCGAGCGCCGATATTCCGTCCGTCCCCCTCGAGGGCGGAGCCGGCACCCTACGCGTCATCGCCGGCGCGTTTCAGGGACATAAGGGACCGGCGCGGACGTTTACCCCGGTCGAGCTGTACGATCTTCAGCTGCGTGCTGGAGGGCGGCTGGAATTAGCCGTGCCGGAAGGACACAGTACATCCGTGTTTGTGCTTCAAGGCGGCGTTTCCGTGAACGGTGCGGCACCGGCGGGAGAATCCGAGTTGGTGGTGTTGAAGCGGCAAGGGTCGCTCGTGCTGATAGAGGCCGGTCAGGAGAGCCGGCTCTTAATCATGAGCGGAAAGCCGATTGAGGAGCCGATCGCCCGCTACGGGCCGTTTGTCATGAACACGAAGGCGGAAATCATTCAGGCCGTCGAGGATTATCAGGCGGGAAGGATGGGACATCTCTCATGAACCGACCGCTGATCATCGACATCTATTCCGACGTCGTCTGTCCCTGGTGCTACGTCGGAAAGCGGCGGCTGGAGCGCGCGCTCTCTCAGGTCGCCACGATCACGACGCAGGTGACGTGGCGGCCCTTCCAGCTGAACCCGGCGATGCCAAAGGAAGGGATGGATCGCATCGCTTATGTGGAAGCGAAATTCGGGAGTCTCGACGCGTTCAGCCGGCTCGAGGAGCAGGTCGGCGCTGCCGGCACGTCCGAGCGGATCTCATTTGCGTTCGACAGAATCCAGAAGACGCCGAATACGTTTCTGGCCCATCGTCTCATCTGGTTTGCCGCACAACAAGGCCGGCAGGATGCAATCGTTGAGGCCCTTTTCAAGGGCTATTTCGAAGAAGGCGCAGACATCGGAGCAGCATCCGTCTTGACCGGCATTGCAGCATCCGCCGGCCTGGATGCAGACGGTTTTCTTGCCAGTGAGCACGGAGTGGCGGAGGTTAAAGCCGAAGAAGCCGCGGGACACCGGCTCGGCATCCGCGCAGTTCCCTACTTCGTGGTGAACAACAGGTACGGTATTTCGGGCGCGCAGCCCGTCGAAATCCTTCTCGGTGCGATCGAGAACGTCGACGGGCGGCAGGCACAAGACCAGGTCGGCAGGAAATAAGTCATGTCCGTACAGGTCTATGGCTGCAACCATGTCGTGATCGAGGTGACGGACGCCAAGAAGGCCGCCAGGTTTTACTCCGACGTATTCGGGCTAAAAATGCTGCGCGGAGGCGAAGGAGCCGTCTGGTGCAAGCTCGGCGAACATCAATTCATGGCCATCTTTGAAGTCGACAAGCTGCAGCCTGACCGGGTCAAGCATTTCGGCATGATGGTACGCGATGCCCGACAGATCGACGAAGTGAGGCGCAAACTGACGGGCAAATACAAACTAAAGCTGCACCCCGACTTCCGCTGCGACTTCAGAGACCCCTGGGGGAACCGCATACAGGTGGGTGACCTTTCCGATGAGTCATTGGTGTGGCTGCTGCCCTACCAGGAAGTGCAAAAGACCGGTCTGACGTTCAGCACCGTCAAAAAGAAGCGGCGCCATGGAAAAGCGACCTGACGCACAGGCACCACTGACTGCTCGAGAACTCCACCAATTGTCGAAGGAGCTGCTTCGGCTGCACAGGGCCCTGCTCGACGGCGAGCGGCTTGCCTATGAACGGCGACACGGCCCCATCGCCTCCAATGGACAGTATCTGCAGCTCGTGCTGGGCCATCCCGACTTTGCATGGTTGCGCCATCTCTCGCGCTTGATGGCGGAATTGGACGATCTCACCGCCAACGGCAGCTCCCCGACAGCCGACGCAGTCGGTACTCTGCTGGCGGCGTTGCGAACACTGCTCACGCCGGTGGAAGGCGACGAAGCGTTTGGTGGACGGTATTACGAAGCCGTGCAGCGCGATGCCGACGTCGTGCTCGCCCATGGAACGGTGAGCAATCTCTTAGGGGCGACTGCCGGAATGAAAGGAGACGAACCATGAAAGCGCATTATCTCGGCCACGTCGTCTTCTACGTCAGAGACCTGGAGCTATCGCTGGCGTTTTATCGAGACCTGCTGGGCTTCAAGGAGGTGGGGCGGATTTTCAATGGAGCGGCCGCCGCGTTGACCGCAGGCCGCACGCATCACGAGCTGCTCCTTATTCAAGTCGGCGATGCGCCCGCTCCTCCCTCGGGACGCCGCCTGGGTCTCTATCACATCGGTATCAAAGTCGGTGACAACCTGGACGATCTGCGGCGCGCAAAGCGCGAACTGGAGCAGGCCGGGGTCTCGATCGAGGGTATGAGCGACCATACGGTGAGTCAGAGTCTGTATCTCCGCGATCCCGACGGCAATGAAGTCGAACTGTACGTCGACGCAGACGAGGCGCTGTGGAAAGCGAATCCGGCCGCCGTGTTATCCCCGATTAAAGCGCTGCGCCTTTGACCGGTCCTTCCCCTTGAGTCGTGATTGATCGATAGGCCATACTACCCGACTATGGCTCAGGACCCCTTTTCTCCTTGCGAGACGGTCGCTGAACGCTACCAGGCGCTGCTCGAGGTGGCCGAAGCAATCGCTGCCCATCGCGATCTCCATGAGTTATTTCGTGATCTCGCCCGCCGGCTGCCGCGCGTCGTGCAGGTAAATTTTGTTTCGCTGTCGCTGCACGACGCCGCGGGCAATCGAATGAGGCTCCAGACCATCCAGGCCAACGTGCCGGCCGATCTCGTCGGCGGCCATGAAGAACCTCTCGATGAAACGCCAGCCGGTGTGGTGTGGCAATCGCAGCAGCCTGTGCTCGTACCAGACTTGAGCATGGAGGCTCGCTGGCCCAAAGTGCGCGAACGCATGGACGAGGACGGCATCAACTCCTTCTGCGTGGTGCCCCTGACGACGGCGGTCCGGAAATTGGGCGCGATGGGGTTTGCCAGCCTGCACAAGCAGGCCTACGGCATAGGCGACCTCGAGTTTCTCCAGGAGGTGGGCAAACAGGTGGCGGTTGCCGTCGACAACGTCCTCCATCATCAGGATCTTTTGCATGACCGCGATCGGCTGCGCCTGCTTCTCGAAGTGACGGAGTCCATTGCGTCCCATCGTGATCCCGGCGAGTTGCTCACGGATCTTGCCCAGCGTCTGCCTTCAATCGTGCCGTTCGACTACATCAATGTGGTCCTGCACGAGCCGGCACGGAACGTCATGCGTCTATGGCTGCTGGCAGCATCGATCCCGAGCACGATCACTCCGGGTTATGAGATGCCGGTCGAGGAGTCGCCGGGCGGATGGGTGTGGACCCATCAACAGCCGCTGACGGTCAACGATCTTGCCCAGGAACCCCGCTTCCCGAAGCTGCTGTCGATCCTGCGCGAGAACGGCGTCAAATCTTTTTGTGCAGTGCCCCTGACAACCGCGCAGCGGCGGCTGGGCGCAATGGGGTTCGGCAGTCAGCAGCAACGGAACTACCACGAGGCGGACCTTCGCTTCATGCAGCAGGTGGCCAAGCAGGTTGCCGTCGCAGTGGATAACGCCTTCAATTCTGAGGCGGCGATCGCCTATCAGCGACAGCTCGCGCGCGAGCGCGACAGGCAACGGCTCTTGCTCGAGGTGAACAACGCCGTGATTGCTCATTTGGAGTTGCGAGAGCTGCTCAAGGCCATTTCGGGCAGTTTGAGCCGAGTAGTGCCTCATGACCTCGCCGGCTTCGCGCTGTACGACCAGGACAAGCAGCGGCTCTTCGCCCATGCGCTCGACTTTCCCAGCAATCAGGACTTTGTCGAGACCGGAGAAGTGATCCCCCTCGAGGGAACGCCTGAAGGCCGGGCGTTTACCTCCCGCCAGACCGTCCTCATACGCAAGCTGGACATTCACGAGTTTCCGGCTGAGATCGTGAAGCGGGCACAGGGTGCCGGCCTGAGGTCGGGATGTGCCGTTCCGCTGATCTCTCACGGAAGGGTGCTCGGCACGCTCAGCGTGGTCAGTATGCAGGCGGACGCGTTCAGCCAGGACGATGCAGACTTGCTGACTCAAGTGGGCGCGCAGGTTGCGATCGCTGTGGAAAACGCACTGGCCTTCAAACAAATCGCTCAGCTCAAGGACAAACTGACGGAAGAGAAGCTTTATCTGCAGGAGGAGATTCAGACCGAATACAACTTCCAGGAAATCGTCGGCGAAAGCCAAACGCTCAGGCGCGTGCTCAAGGAAGTGCAGACGGTGGCGTCCACCGCGTCGACGGTGCTGATTCTTGGCGAGACGGGAAGCGGAAAGGAGCTGATCGCCCGGGCATTGCACAACCTGAGCGATCGCCGCGAGCGGACGTTCGTAAAGCTCAACTGTGCGGCGATTCCGACTGGCTTGCTGGAAAGCGAACTGTTCGGGCACGAAAAGGGCGCCTTTACTGGAGCGATCGCCACAAAGATCGGGAGGTTTGAGACCGCCGACCGAGGCACGATCTTCCTTGACGAAGTCGGCGAAATCCCGCTCGAACTTCAAGTGAAGCTGCTTCGGGTCTTGCAGGAACAGGAATTCGAAAGGCTGGGGAGCACGCGGACGATCCGCGTGGACGTGCGGGTGGTGGCGGCCACCAATCGCGATCTCGAGCACATGGTCGAGGAACAAAAATTTCGAAGCGACCTCTATTACCGCCTCAAAGTCTTTCCTATTCTCCTGCCTCCCTTGCGCGAGCGGGCCGAAGACATTCCCGCGTTGGTTCGACACTTTGCCCAGAAGTTTGCGCTCAGGATGAAAAAACGCATTGAAACGATCCCGACGGAGGCCATGAAGGCGCTTCAGGCGTATGCGTGGCCGGGCAACGTGCGCGAATTGGAAAACTTTATTGAACGCGCGGTGATTTTGACCTCCGGATCGGACCTGAGAGTGCCGCTGTCCGAGCTGAAAGCGTTGTCTGCGACGCCGAACGGATCCCTCAAGACGCTTGAAGATGCGGAACGCGAGCACATCCTCAAAGCTCTTCGCGAGGCCAAGTGGACCATCGGCGGTTCTGGCGGTGCCGCAGCCAAACTGGGTATGAAGCGTACGACGCTCCAGTCAAAAATGCAGAAGCTTGGTATTGTCCGTCCTCAGTAACGCCGAACCTTCGGCAGGGCGCCGAGATATCGGCACGAAAACCGACTTGACCTTCTTCGCTCCCCCTTCCTGAGCAGAGCTAGGACATCCTGTTCATCTGAAAGATCATAGCTTTGCATCTGTTTCGAATCCTCCCGGCGGGATGGAACGTGACTTGCTGAAGGTCCTGTCACCGGCGAAGAAATGCCGCGAGAGACGGAGGCTGTATGAACCGCACATCACCCAAAACCGATGTACTAACGCTGATCGGCATGATGGCTACGATCACCGGAATCCTCGTGTGCCTGTTCTTCCTGTTTACACCTGCCACATTTGGCGCCGTGGAGACTGATACCCGGACCGACGCGTCGCCTGACTTGCGGATCGCGATGCGCTGGATCCAACCGATCCTGGGACAGGCCATTGTGGAAGATGCACTGATCAGATATCGCTCGAACGTCATCGCGCCGGTTGTCGATGGGTCACGAACGTCCGCTTCGGTCAGTGTCCAATGGGTGATGGGACGCATCATCGTAGACTTGAATCGATCACGCGTGGTTGGCGGTGTCGCCGACGATCTGCGGATTACGACCATTGCCCGACATGCGGGCGAAGCATTGCTTTAAGCTACTTCACGGAGCTCATCATGCAGGAGACACTGAACTTTTTGTCACAGCACGGCTTGGCGGTGGTCACGGCGGCCGTGTTTGCGGAACAGATCGGGCTTCCACTCCCCGCCATGCCGTTTTTGATCGCTGCGGGCGCTCTGGTCGGTACGGGCCAGATGACGCTCGGTCTTACGGTGCTCGCCGCCGTCATGGCAGCGATGGCAGGCGATCAATTGTGGTTCGAACTCGGACGCCGGCGAGGACGGATGGTGCTCAATTGGCTGTGCCGGATTTCTCTGGAGCCGACGAGTTGCGTTCGCCGGACGGAAGACTTCTTCGCCCGTCACGGCGTCCGGGCCTTGATCGTCGCCAAATTTGTCCCGGGCTTGAGCACGATTGCTCCGCCACTCGCGGGCATCGTGGGTCTCTCGGTGCTGCAGTACCTCCTGTTCAATGGCGTGGGGACGCTGCTCTGGGTCGGGACCGGGATCGGTCTGGGCATCGCCTTTAGTGACCAACTCGAAGAGGCGTTGTCGATGAGCCTTCAGATCGGTCCTGCCGTCGGCCTGACCGTGGTCGCGGCCGTCATCGGCTATGTCATCTATAAAGCGGTGCATCGCTATCAAGCGGACTATCGTGTGCCCCGCATTACCGCACGCCAAGTGATGGCTAAACTGGCGGCAGGAGAGGAGCCACTCATCATTGATCTGCGTTCGCTTGGGGCGCGGGAGGAGCGGTCGGCGATTCCCGGCGCTTTGGCGATCGCGCTGGACGACCTCGCCGGCCGGCTGCACGAGTTGCCTCGGGACCGGGATGTGGTGGTGTATTGCGACTGTCCGCGCGACGCTTCGAGCGTCGAGGGCGCGAGAAGGCTGCGCAAGCTTGGCTTCACGCGGGTATGGCCGCTTCATGGCGGTGTGGAAGCATGGCATGCCGCTGCCGCGACGTCTGCCCAGCCCATGCCGGTGTCGAACCATGAGATCGCGGCCGTCACGGTGTAAGAACGTGCGGCCAGGCCGGTCACTATTGGCCGGTGACTATTGAAGGAGAGATGAGATGGAATTGAAGATGCCGACCTCGGAACAAGCCTACTGGGGGCTCCGCGCCATGAAGACCGTCGCTCTGGCGGATGGTGCGCTTCACGAGGCGGAATGGCGCATGCTCGCGTCGGTGCAGACCATCCTAGGGACGAATCATCCCGTAGAAAGCCTCGCGCCCGTCACGCCCGAGGAGCTGGCTGCAGCGCTCACCGACCGGCAGATCAGGCATCAACTCGTGCAAGGGTTGATCGTCGTCTCCCTAATCGATGGAACAGCCAATGGGCGCGAGACCGAAGCGGTGGAACGGTTTGCGCAGGCCCTCGAGGTGGACGCTCCCGAAGTGCGGGACCTTCGCTACCTGCTCAACGGGGAGATGCTGCGCCTGCGTCTCGATCTGGCCCGCCGATTCTGGCTCAGGGAAAAGGTCAAGGAAATCTGGCAAACCGAGCGCTTCCGCGGCCTGTATAAGTTCGTGCGCGGCATGGTGGGACGATACGAGGACCCCGCGTTGGCCAGCCGCTATCAAGCGTTGGAGCAGTATCCTCAGGGATCGCTGGGCCGTGCCTACTGGCAATATTGGCGGGACAACGGTTTTCCGCTGCCCGGCGAAAAGGGCGGAGCGGCTGAACAGATTCTCTTCCATGATTGTGCGCATGTCCTGTCGGGATACGGAACGACGCCGGAGGAAGAAGTGCAAGTCGCCTGTTTCAGCGCCGGCTTTCAACGGCGTGATCCCTGGGCATTCGTCTTCTTTGTGCTTCTGCAATTTCACGTGGGCGTTCGAGTGACGCCCATCACCGGCGCGAGGACGGGTTTCTTCGACCCGGCCAAGGCATTGATCGCGATTCGGCGGGGAGCCGCGATGACCGTCGACCTCAATAACGGCTGGGACTATTGGCCGGTCATGGCCGATCAGCTCGACGATCTCAGAAGGCGATACAACATCCTGCCCATCGAAGCCTTCCTGCCTGGCGGTCGCCAGATGGCGGCCGCGGCGACTTGACCGGTCATTCCCTGTGCCGATCCGTCGGCACATTGCCGATTAGACGGCGACCCAGCCGGGATTCTTGGCCGCACGGCATGGTTATAAGGCAAGATCACGTTGATTTCTCAATTAGTTAGCCAGTGCTCAAAGGGGTCTCCGACAGGAACAAATGTTGCTGTTCTACTGGTCAACAGGCGCTGATGAACAGGCGGCGAACAGTTGGAACACAGAGGGAGTAAGGATTCGTACTATGCTGAAGATCACCACCAATGTGTCTGACGACGCGACGAAAATCACGATTGAAGGACGCCTGGCGGGTCCGTGGATCGGGGAACTTGAACGCTGCTGGCGGGAAGCGGAGCAATCCGCCGGTGGCCGGCAACTCATTGTCGATTTGACCGGTGTCACCTTTGTTGAGCAAGAGGGCAAGGCGCTCCTCACTCGGATGTGCCAGGCAGGGGCCGACTTCATTGCGACCGGATGCTGCATGAGGTCGATCGTCGAGGACGCGAAGACCCAAGTCCGACAAACCGCATCCTGAAAACGCTGAGAGCGCTCGGAGTCAGACAATCCACGGCCATTTTAAGAACGCGGATGATGAAATCATGATCCAAAGAAAACTTGCTCTGTTGAGACCGCTCGCTTCGATCCTGGTCGGCACGCTGGCGACGACTCTCGCCGCCTGCAAGCAGGACGCAGGCTCGGCGCCAGCGCCGCAACTGCCCCAAGTCGAAGTCATTTCCGTGACAACCCAGACCGTACCCGATGAGCCGGAATTTATCGGAGAGGCGGAGGCCTCGCGGCCGGTGGAAATCCGTTCACAGGTGACGGGTATTTTGAAGGCGGTCTTGTACCAGGAAGGCCGTGACGTCAAGAAAGGCGACCGGCTCTATCAGATCGATCCGGTCCCGTTTCAGGCTGCAGTTGCGAGCGCCAAAGCGAAGATCGCCCAGGCGCAAGCCAAAGTGGTGCAAGCGAAACAGGATCTCGCGCGGGTGAAGCCGCTGCTGGCTGATCAAGCCGTGAGCCAAAAGGACGTGGACGATGCCGTGGCGGAGGATCTTTCCTCGAAAGCGGCCCTTCAGGGCGCGAAGGCAGATCTGATCAAGGCGCAGTTCGATATGGACAATACGCTCATCACCGCGCCGATCGATGGCCTGATCGAGCGCAGCCGGTACTATGAGGGTCGGCTGGTGTCGGCGCAGACCGATCTGTTGACGACCATACACCGGGTTGACCCCATGTATGTCGTCGCGAGCGTGCCGGAAAGCTTTCTTCTCAAACGACGCCGCGATATCGAGTCGAACAAGATCATGCACCCCGGTCCGTACCAACTCAGGGGTGCGTTGACCCTCCTCGATGGCACGACCTACCCGGAAGAAGGGACGCTCGACCTTATGGAGCCGGGATTACGCACGGAAACGGGGTCTCGTGTGGTCCGTATGACGTTTCCGAACCCCAAGCGGGTGCTGCTGCCGGGGCAGTTCGTCAAAGTCAAGATCAAGGGGGATGCGAAACCGAATGCGGTCTTGATTCCGCAACGCTCCGTGTTGCAAGGCCCCCAGGGCCCCTTCGTGTATGTGGTGAATCCTGAGGAAAAAATCGAGATCCGGCCGGTCGAGGCGTCGATATGGCACGGGGATCAATGGCTCATCGACTCGGGCTTGAAAGCCGGCGAACGCGTCGTCGTGAACGGATTGATGAAGATCGGGCCGGGCGCCCCGGTCAAGGCGGTGCCCTGGAACCCGCCGAATGCTCCTGACACATCTCCTCCGGCTGAACCGAAGCAGGGCTAGCCGTGAGATCGCACGTCTTCATCGATCGGCCGATCCTGGCATCGGTCGTATCCATCGTGATCGTGGTCATGGGGCTGCTGTCCGTGCAGTTCCTTCCCATCGCCCAGTTTCCGGAGATTACTCCCCCCGTTGTTCAAATTGATGCCGATTATCCGGGCGCGAGCGCGGAGGTCGTCGCGGAATCGGTGGCGCGCGCCATCGAAGTCCAGCTGCCCGGCATCGATAACCTCGTCTATTTCGACAGCACGAGCAGCAATGATGGGCATGTCACGATCAAGCTGACCTTTGAAATCGGCACCGACCCCGATATTGCCCAGGTCCAAACGCAGAACCGGGAAAAACTCGCCGAGCCGCAACTGCCCCCCGAAGTGATCCGGCAGGGGGTGAGCGTCAAGAAGATGTCCCCCGATCTCGTCGGGGTCATAGCCCTCAAATCCTCGGATCCAAACCACGATGCCGTCTTCCTTTCGAACTACGCCATTTTGCGGCTGGTCGATAACGTCCGCCGCGTGAAAGGCGTCGGCGATGCGATGGTCTTCGGCCAGCAGAACTACAGCATGCGAATTATCCTCAATCCCTTGCTGATGGCGAGACTCGCGCTCACACCGACGGACATCGCCACGATCATTCGTGAGCAGAACCGGGACTATCCGGCCGGCTTGATCGGCAGAGAACCGGCCGCCAAAGGCACCGAGTTGACCATTCCCGTCATTACCAAGGGCCGCCTCACCGATGTGAAGGATTTTGAGGAGCTGATCGTTCGTGCCTTACCCGATGGGTCCCTGGTGCGCTTGAAAGACGTGGCACGTATTGAACTCGGCGCTCAATCGTATGCGCTGGAAGGACGATGGAACAGCAGGCCGACGACCTTTATCGTGACGTTTCTGGCGCCTGGCGCAAACGCCTTGGACACCGTCCGCGGGACCCGTGCGATCATGGACAAGCTCGCCAAAGATTTTCCGCCCGGCGTCTCCTACGACATCCCCTACGACACGACGCGATTTATCGAAGTGTCCATCAAGGAAGTCGTCAAAACGCTCATGGAGGCGATGGTTCTCGTCATCCTCGTCGTCTACCTGTTTCTCCAGAGCTGGCGGACGACGATTATTCCCACGGTGGCGGTGCCGGTGTCCTTAATCGGTACCTTCGCGGGTCTGTATGCGTTGGGTTTTTCCATCAATACGATTACTTTGTTTGGCATGGTGCTCGCGATTGGCATCGTCGTGGATGACGCTATCGTGGTCGTCGAAAACGTCGAACGGCACATGCGGGAGGATCGTGTGTCGGCCAAAGAGGCCTCCAAGCGCGCGATGGCGGAAGTCACGGCTCCCGTCATTGCGATCGTGCTGGTGTTGGTTTCGGTCTTCGTCCCGGTCGGGTTTATCGGCGGCATCACCGGAGCGCTGTACAAACAATTCGCCGCGACGATTGCAATCTCCGTCACGGTTTCGGGTTTCGTCGCGC
The DNA here is from genome assembly GCA_046734935.1 of Nitrospirota bacterium. Taxonomy (GTDB): domain Bacteria; phylum Nitrospirota; class Nitrospiria; order Nitrospirales; family Nitrospiraceae; genus Nitrospira_C. The sequence continues at coordinate 5,662 of JBKPSD010000110.1, read as the reverse complement.
TGACCCTGAGCCCTGCTCTCTGCAGCATGTTTCTCGTGCCTCACGAGGGGCAGCGTGGCGCATTCTGGAAGTGGTTTGACCGGATTTTCGGCAGTACTCAGCATGGGTACACGAGCATCGTCGGCAAGCTCGTGGTCAGGCCTATTGGCGTGATGCTGGCGTTTGGGCTGGTCGTCCTCTTATCGGCCGGCATGTTCGTCACCCTTCCCCGCAGTTTTCTTCCGGAAGAGGATCAGGGCTACTTTATTGTGGTCGCGCAGCTTCCCGACGGCGCCTCGAAGCAGCGCACGGACGCCGTGCTGGAACGGATCGAGCGGGTGTTCCAAGCCAATCCGGCCGTGCATTCCACCGATGCCATGTCCGGGCAGAACTTTGTCTTCGGCACACGAGGTTCGAATGCCGCGACCATGTTTGTGCCTCTGCACCTTTGGGACCAACGCAAAGAGCCGCAATACCATGTGCAATCGCTGATCGGAATGGCCTACGCCGAGTTTGCCAAGATACCCGAGGCGCTGCTGCTCGCCTTCAATGCGCCGTCCCTTCGCGGAGTCGGCACGGTCGGCGGATTTTCCGCTCAACTACAAGACCCGAGCGGAGGAGACTTCAAAAAATTCGCGGCGGTCACCCAACAATTCATCGAGCGGGCCAGGAAGGAGCCGGCGATCGGCCAGGTCGGCACAAATTTTCGAGTCTCGGCCCCGCGTCTGTACGCGCATGTAAATCGGGAACGCGCCAAGACCCTCGGCGTGCCGATCTCTGACGCCTTTGACACCTTGCAGGCCTACTTCGGCACGTTTTACATCAATGACTTCCTTAAATTCGGCCGCATCTATCACGTGCAGACGGAGGCCGATGCGGAATACCGGTCGAAGCCGCAGGATATTTCCAAGATTTACATCCGTGCGCAGAACAGCCAGGGAACGACCATGATTCCCCTCAACACGGTCGTCACGACGGAATATCAAAGCGGACCCGACCCTGTGAACCACTTCAATGGGTATAACACCGCGCTGGTCCTCGGGTCGGCCGCGAGAGGGTTCAGTTCAGGGCAGGCGCTCGAAGCGCTGGACCGTGTCGCCAACGAGGTGCTGCTGCCGCAAGGCTACGACATCGATTGGAGCAATATATCCTTTCAAGAACGACGCGTGGGAGGCCAATCCAACGTCGTGTTTGTGATCGGCTTGCTCATGGTCTTCCTCGTCCTGGCAGCGCAATTTGAAAGCTGGGCGGTGCCCTTCGCGGTCATTCTTGCCGTGCCGTTCGCGATTTTCGGCGCGCTGTCCGCCGTATGGCTGCGGGGCTTTTCAAATGACATCTACTTTCAAATCGGCATGGTGACGCTGATCGGCCTGTCGGCGAAAAACGCCATTCTGATCGTCGAATTTGCGAATACGAGGTATGAAGCGGGCATGCCCCTGCTTGACGCGGCGATAGAAGCGGCCAGGCTCCGCTTTCGTCCCATCATCATGACGTCCATGGCGTTCATCTTCGGCATGTTTCCGCTGGTCATTGCGACCGGTGCCGGCGCTGCCAGCCGGCAGTCGATTGGCACCGGCGTCCTCGGGGGCATGCTGGCCGCCACGTTCCTGGCGATCTTCTTTGTTCCGCTGTTCTATGTTTTGATTCGGAGGGTGACAGGCCGGCCCGTGGTCGCATCGCACCAAGTCCAGCACGCTTCGCCGGTCCCGAAAGGAGAGGTCTGATGCGGAAACTCGCCATCATCGTCTCGTCCGTGTTGCTGACCTCATGCGCCATGGGGCCGGACTATGAGCGCCCTCCTGCCGAGTCCGATGACCGGTTCCGAATGGCGGAAACCGGAATGGATGCTCCGACGATGGCCAATCTCCCGTGGTGGGAGTTGTTGAAAGACGAGCAGCTGCAGAAACTGGTCCATATCGCCCTGACAGAAAACAAGGATTTACAGAAGGCGGCGGCGACCGTCGAAGAGTTTCAAGCGCGCGCCTGGGTCGCAAAGTCCGATTTTCTTCCGAACGTGACCGCCTCAGGCAATGCGCCATCGTTCGGCCGTAAGACCGTCTTTCTTGTTCCTGGATTTCCCAATCCTTTCAACTACTACCTGCAGGGCAATTTGTCGTGGGAAATAGACGTCTGGGGACGGATCAGGCGAGCCAATGAAGCGGCGCGTGCGGATCTTTTCGCGCGAGAAGAGAGCCGTCGGGCGGTCGTATTGGAACTGGTGAGTGCGGTGGCGGAAGCCTATTTCAATATTTTACAGTTCGACACTCAGCTCGGTATTGCCAAGCGCACGCTGCAATCGTGGGAAGAATCCGTTCGCATTGCCCAGGCCCGCTTACGCCAGGGCATGACGTCGAAGCTTGATGCCGATCAATTCGAAGCAGAACGGGCCAATGCCGCAGCGCGGACGGCCGAGTTGGAGCGGCAGATGGTTCAAGCCGAAAACCAGTTGAGCGTGCTGCTCGGCAGGAAACCTTTCGAGATTCCGCGAGGAAAGACGCTGGTTGAACAGACGTTGCCTCCGACGATCCCACCCGGACTGCCGTCTGAGCTGTTGCAGCGCCGGCCGGACATCCTTCAGGCCGATCGCGCGCTGAATGCGGCGACCGCGAGAATCGGTGCGGCAAAAGCCGACCGCTTTCCAAAAATTTCGCTCACCGGACTGCTGGGCGCCGCAGATCCTCATACCGGCACGATCTTCTCCGATGTGTCGTCGTTCGGAGCCGCCGGAGCCGGGTTTACCCTTCCGTTGTTCAACGCGCAGGCGCTCGGGTTTCAACAGGAAGCGGTCGAGGCGCAGGCAAAGCAGACTCTGGCGGACTATCAGCAAACGGTGCTCACGGCCTTCCGCGAAGTCGAGGATGCGTTGGTGGCCGCCAGAACCGCCCGCCAGCAGAACGATGCGCAGCAGCAGCAAGTCAACGCGCTCCAGTCGGCGCTGCGGCTGGCCGAACTGCGCTATAAGGGAGGTCTGGCCAATTACTTAGACGTGCTCGTGGCGCGGCGCAATCTGTTCGAGGCAGAATTGGCCATGACCGGTTCTCGGCGCCTGCATCTGGTGTCGGTGGTCCAGCTTTACAAGGCGCTCGGCGGGGGTTGGACTCCCGAGATGGATCAAAAACCGGAGAAGACCGACAGTTAATCCATGGAAAAGCCTGCAGAAACCGCCTATGCCATCGAAGACGTCATCGCGCGCCGCTGGAGTCCGCGGGCCTTCGAAGAACGTCCAGTCGATCCCGAGAAACTGAAACGTTTGTTCGAGGCGGCACGCTGGGCCCCCTCCTCCAACAACGAACAGCCGTGGCGGTTTCTCGTTGCGACGCGAGACAACCAATCGGACTACGAGAAGTTGTTCGGCTGTCTTTCGGAGGGGAACTCGAAGTGGGTGTTTCGGGCGCCCGTGTTGATGCTTTCCGTTGCGAGCTTGTTTTTTGAGGACGATGGCAAACCCAACCGGCATGCGCTGCACGACACGGGCATGGCCGTCGAAAATCTCGTCCTTCAGGCAACCGCGCTCGGCTTACAGGCGCATCAAATGGCCGGATACGACGTGGATAAGGCGCGCAGAGAATGCCAGATTCCATCGGGCTTCGAGCCAGTGGCAATGATTGCCATAGGATATTCCGGCGACCCCTCGATCCTGCCTGAGTATTTGCGCCAGCGCGAGATCAAGCCGCGCGAGCGTCAGCCCATCGGCGATTTCGTCTTTTCAGCCAGCTGGGCTAGGTCCTCACCTCTGATACGGTAAGCCCGGGCGCTCGGTTACGACGCCCAAGCTGTGTTACGGTATGGGGGTGGAAGCCCGTACCACCAGTTTCAGAAATGACCGGGTAACCGATGGCCGATCCAAACAAGCGTCTTGATACCAACGTGGCGGGTAATTTTTTTGTCGATGCCACGTGCATTAATTGCGACACCTGCCGGCAGTTGGCGCCGCACAGTTTCGAGGAGGTCGGCGAGTTTTCCGCCGTGACGAGGCAGCCGGAAGGTGATGAACGCCTGCGACAGGCCTACCAGGCCCTCCTCGCCTGTCCGGTGGGGTCCATCGGCACCGAGCGCAGCGATAACAGACAATTAAAAAGCGCTATGTCCAGCTTTCCTCTACTCCTGGAGGAAGGTGTGTTCTACTGCGGTTTCAATTCAGAGAAGTCATTCGGCGCCAATAGTTATCTCGTCCAGCATTCTGATGGAAACTGGTTGATCGACTCTCCCCGGTATATCAAGCACCTCGTGGATGCGATTGAGCGGAAGGGTGGCCTCCGGTACATTTTTCTCACGCATGAGGACGACGTCGCCGATGCCGCCCGGTACGCCGCGCGGTTCGGGGCCACGCGCATTATCCACCGCGCTGACGCCGATGCAATGCCGGATGCCGAGTGGATCGTCGATGGCGACGAAGCCGTCACGTTGTCTCCTCAATTCGAACTTATCCCCGTCCCGGGCCACACTCCCGGGAGCAGCGCGCTGCTGTACGCGAACCGGTTTCTTTTTACCGGGGACCATCTCTGGTGGGACCCCGGGACTCGATCGCTGGATGCGCCCAGGCGGCTCGTCTGGAGGTCAAGGCCGATGCTGCACTCCATTGAGAAGCTGCTCAACTATCGCTTCGAATGGGTGCTGGCCGGCCATGGGGATCGGGTGAATCTTCCCACCGAAGAAATGCAGACCCACCTTCGCTTTCTTGTCGATCAACGTCGTTCAGCGCTGGCATCGTGACCTGCTAGCTGCATGCTGAGCTCCCTTTATCACTGGATTGACCGCAACATTCTGTCCCTCGGACGTGAGATGCGGCTGTCGTATCTGCCGCCGCTGATGGTGTATGCGGCCTACGGCATTTCCGGACTCACGAGCATCGTCGGCACTTTCTTCGTCAAAGATTATTTCGGGCTGTCGGCCTCGTTTCTGGCCGCTCTTGGATTCTGGGCCGGCATCCCCTGGGCTTTGAAGATGCCCATCGGCCACACAGTGGATCTCCTCTGGCGATGGAAGAGCTGGCTGATCGCCGCAGGAGCGCTCCTGTTGGCAGTAAGTCTGGGCATCATGGCGGCGCTGATCGGGCATCGCGAGGCCATGACCGCAATAATGAGGGCGGAGGTGTGGTTTGTCCTGAGCGTGATTCTTGCGCCCGTGGGGTATGTCCTACAGGACGCCGTGGCCGATGCCATGACCGTTGAGGCAGTGCCGCGGGTCGATGATCAGGGGCGGCCGTTCAACGAGCCGACCCGCAAACTGATGCATGCCACCATGCAGACGCTGGGACGAGTGGCGATCATCGCCGGAGGGATCCTCGTGGCGTTGGTGAATGTCTACGCGTTCGCCGGTGTGGAAGGCCGCCCTGAGGCGGAGGTCGTCCGCATCTACGAAGACATTTATCTCATGGCCTTGACGATCCCAGTGGTGTCCCTCCTCGGTGTGGCCCTTGCTTGGTGGCTTCAGCGGCATCATCTGTTACGGCTGGTGCGGCAGGGATTTTCGCCCGAAGCGGCTAGGCGCTTGGTCGTCGTCAAAAATGAAGCGGGCGAATCAACGCATCCCAACTGGTGGATTTTGGGCGGAAGCTTCGCCTTCGTGCTGTTTACCTTGATCGTAGGACTCGGCGGATTGTCTTACAGCGAAGAGATCGTCTTCGTCGGCTCGATGGCCATTGTACTGTTTCTGATGGCGAAGCTGGTACAAGAGTTGGAAC
>JBKPSD010000109.1:0-6475 GCA_046734935.1 Nitrospirota bacterium | reverse complement strand
AGAGGACCCAACTCGAAAAAAACGGGATTGAGGTGCGGGTAGGGGATGGCCTGAAGCCAATTCATTCTTGCCTCATGTGGCGATGTGGCTGGATCATAAGTGACGATTCCACCCAATGCAAGCCTGGAGAGCGGCGATCCTGAGCTTGCAGAGCGGCTCTGAATGCCGCTTTCCGCATGTCACTTGTTGGTTTTCTCGCACGACTGTGTTGCGACCTGTCAGAAAAAGGCGACCGAATATTAATGCGCCTTAATCGACGGCGGCCCGCCGGGCACCTTTCGGACACCTCCAGGGCTTTTCTCGGTTGGCACGTTTGATGCTGAGGCGATGAGCAGACACATGCGGATCGTTCCTCCACCTCAGCTGCTCGATAGGAGGTTGTCATGTCGAACGAAGGAAAGCAGGTTGCTCGTTGGGCTGCACTAGTGGCGGGAAGCGCGGTTGTGGGAGCAGGCATCGGGCTGCTCTTTGCGCCGCAGACCGGAACCGAGACGCGGCGGGGGATCGCCCGCTACGCCAAGAGGGCGCAGCTGCAGGCCACTCGTTGGAGCCGTGCCGTACAATCAGGCGTCAAGGAAGTCATGGATCGTACGAAACGGCCCATGGTCGAAGCGGTTTAACGTTCCGCCTGCCAGTTTCGTCCGTCTTCTCGTGCTGCGCATTCAGTCTGTCGGCGCAATCGGCCACAGGCTGATTGCGCGCGTCTTGCCTTGACCGCCCCATACCCCGATGCTAGAGTCCCCCTGCTCGCTCAATGACTCTGAAGTGCACCAATCAGCGTTTCCGGCCCGGGTTCACGCTCGACATTTCGTGCCTGCCGTCACGACCGCTGGGCCGAGAGCCGTCATGCAGGAGTGGCGAAACTGGCATACGCACAGGACTTAAAATCCTGTTCCCCGAAAGGGGAGTACGGGTTCGATCCCCGTCTCCTGCACCATTCCGCCGAATCCAATTTAACGTTTGCACACGAAATCCGCGTTTGATCGGGAAGCCCCCGTCACTTGGGAATGGGCAGCGCTCAGGCCCGGATCACGAGGTGATCGAGGAAGACCGGCTTATCGGTGGGAATGCGATGGCGAGATTCGACGTACCGCTGTAACCGCGCGCGTTCATGCCGGCTGACGTGGATGACTTCAACGGTGATCCAGTGGTCTTGAACGCGTCGGATTTCTGCCAATCCGATATTGATGCTCGCGCTCCCGTCGTCCAGCCACAAACGGACCTTGATGAAATCGCCGGGAGTCAGCTGATCGGGCGCCGCCACCTCGGAGGTGGATTCATTGATTCTCAGCACGCAGCCGTCGGCCTCGAGCTGCCGATGGACTCTCGCGAGCATGCAGTCGATCGTGAGATCGGGAATGGTCCAGCAGGTTTGCGCTTTTCGAGGTGTCATAGTGTGAAGATAGGGTAGTGCCAAACAGGCCGGTTGGCTATCCCTCAAGAGGAGGGGGTTACAACGGCCGGGAGGAGGGACGAGATCATGGACAGCAGCCGAATGGCGGTTGTCGGCGCGGCGTTTGCCGGTTTGGCCGTCGCCGCCGGGGCGTTTGGAGCCCATCTACTGAAGCCGATGTTGGATGCCGCCATGCTGAACGTCTTTGAAACCGCCGTACGCTACCAGATGTACCATGCCCTCGGGCTCTGTCTGGTTGCCTCGATCGCTGAACGCCATCCGAGGTCTCGGATGGCTGCGGTCGGCTGGTTGTTCGCCGTCGGAATTGTGCTGTTTTCAGGCAGTCTGTACCTGCTTTCCTTGAGCGGCATCCGGTGGGTGGGCGCCCTCACGCCGGTCGGCGGCGCAGCGTTTATGGCAGGGTGGGCGCTCTTGGCGTGGACCGTCGCACGAAACTAGCCGTTCGCTACGGCGTGCAGGAGGCGGTTCGTTTCCCGCTGACGGAACCCCAGCCTCCCTGCGAATTGATGAAAGTTCCTTCGAGCCGCAGTCCTTCCTTGGAAAACAAGAGACTGTCCTCCTGGACCTTGCCGTCGCGTTCCCAGCGAAGATAGACCACGTCGCCAAGGACGACGATTTCCGTCAAACCGGGAAGCGGCGAGCCGTCCTTGCCGGGTGGAGGAAACACGAGGGAAAGTTTTTGCTCTTCGTGGTGGCGTTGATGATTGTGGATCACCCATTGCCAGGTGCCGCACAGCCGCGATTGGCCCCGCGTGGTCCGCACGCGGTCCTTCCAAGTCTTGAGACGCCACCATTCCTCCAGCGTCCGTCGGCCCGCCTCCTGCGCCAGATGACCGGCGGCGACTCCCATGGCCGCCGTCCGGTTACCGCTCTCCCAGAGTCTGCTTGCCTGATCCAAGGAGGGAAACGCTCCGTTCGCCGCAAGCCACGACAACTGTGATGGCGAGACGACGCTGTCCGTCCCTGGCGTAGTGCCTTCCAAAGACTCCATCATCCGGTCGGCTACCAGCGATGCGGCCAATGCCGCGACCAGTCGCTGTACCGAAGCCGTGATTTCCGGCACCAGGAGTTCCCTGGACAACTTCGGAGACAGTCCTTGGACCGCCAACGTGCCGACCACGTCGTGCAGACCAGAGGACCGACCGACCGTAGTCACGAACACGTCTCGCGCGGCCTGATCGGATTCCACATGAGCCAGGCGCTCCTGGTTGGTGGCGATGATCTGACGCCAATCAGGCAACGACTCGGCGGTTCCATCGCCGGCGGCCGCCTGAGCAAACATCGCCACATGCATCACGCCGAACAGCAAAAGCGCACCGCCGATTGCGCGTAGAGAGGTCGATGTCACACGGTTGAACATGGAAGGTGAAGCTGAGAATCGGCTTCCGCGGCAAGCTTCCCGCGTCAGGCGTTCTGCAGATGCCGCTTCAAAAACAGCGCGGTTGCGGCCCAGGCCTCGTTTGACGCTTGTTCCCGATAATGGTCCGGCCGAGACTCGTTACTGAAGCCATGCGGCGCCTCGGCATAGGTCCGGATCTCGAGGGTTCTCTTATGCTCCACCGCCGATTGCTGCAACCGTTCGATGTCTTGCGCCGAAACCCAGGAATCCTGTGCCGCATAATGGTAGAGCACCGGACAAAGCACATCCTTCAGCGCCGTATCCGCCTGACCGAGCCGTCCATAGTAGGAGACGGCTGCTCGCAGTCGCTTGCGCTGACAGGCGAATTTCATGGCCAGCGCCCCGCCCATGCCGAATCCCACGACACCATGGATGTTGCGCTTGATAAATTCCCGGGTGTTCAAGAATTCGCAGCATGAATTGATATCTTGTAGCGCCAGGCCTTCATTGAGTTTTCCCATCAAGGCTTCGGCCACCTCCGCATTTCCCGTAACCATTCCGCCAATGCGCGCGTAGAGGTTCGGAATGATGACGCCGTAGCCTTCGCAGGCGAGCCTCGCACCAAGGTCCTTGATTTGGGAGTTCAACCCCCACCACTCATGCAAGAGCACGATGCCCGGGTACTGGCCTTTCTCTTGCGGCCAAAACTCGATGCACTCGACCTGCACGGTCTGAATCGGACGAGTTCTAATATACGGATCGACTGAAGCGTCGGTGATCGTGGGCAGCGCGATACCGCTTGGAAAGCGGCTCGCCGCCGTGCCGATCTGCTGCAATGTGAAGGGAGCCGTGGTCGAAACCATCACGATGACTATTCCTCGAGGTGAATGTTGTTCGTCGCAAGAGGCGCGCGGTTACTATAGGGATCGCTCCGGCGGCTTGTCAACGGAACCGGCAGGGCGGTACTCTGGCTCACACCACCTTTCATGCATGCTCCGCCGATGAACAACGAATCGTCCACAACGCTCGGAGTCGGCCTCGTCGGCGTCGGTCGGCATGGCAGCCGATACGTCCAACACCTGCTTCACGACCTGCCAGAGGCGGAACTCACAGCGATCTGCCGTCGAAGCGGCGGCGCATATCCGGGACTCGACGTGCCGGTCTACGACGACTACCGTGCGCTCATTGCAGATCCTCGCGTCCACGCCATCGTGGTCGTGACGCCGCCTTCACTCTGTCATCGCATCTGCCTCAGCGCCGTCAAAGGCGGCAAGCCCATCCTCGTGGAGAAACCCCTGGCCGTCAACGGCCGCGAAGCGCGGGCGATGGTTGCGGCGGCCGAAGCAGCCCAGGTGCCGTTGATGACGGCCCAGACCATGCGATTCGATCCGACGATTCTGCTCCTGCGCGAGCTACTCCCGACCATCGGCAGGCTGCAGTCCGCCACGTTGATCAGTCACATCGAAACCAAAGCCAATACAACCGTCGGAGAGCAGGGGCCGGTCGCCCTCGGCATGCTGCTCGAGGTCGGCGTTCATTTGTTGGACTTGATCCGATATCTGACAGGACAGGAATTGCACGAGGTGCAATGCACGATGACGCCCTCGCCCGATACCGCTCCCGAGACCCGCGTGCAGGCACGGATCCGAACGTCGGCCGGGATTGTCTGCACGCTCGATGTCGCACGGGTGGACGGTCAACGGCAGGGCCGTGGAAGCTGGACGGGGAGCGAGGGCACCATCACTGTGGATTGGGTGACGCGAAAGGTGACCAGAACAATGGCGGGGGATGCGTCGCAGTCATGGACGCTGGAGCCGCGGCCCACCATCGTCGCCACTCTGCAGGCGTTCGTCCGTGCAGTCCGGATGAAGACGGCGCCGCCGATCACCGGTCTCGACGGGTGCCTCGCGGTGGAAGCGGCGGACGCCTGCTATCGTTCAGCGTCCGTCAACGGCGCGGTCGTGCCGGTCGAGTCCGGAGCAGGAACCTCCACCTCCCGCGACTAGGTGTCCGCGACGATGTGGGTATCCGTCTCTTCGACGCCCTCGATCTGGTGGATCTTCGTGATCACGACATCGGACAGCGATCGTTCATCCTGGGTGCTGATGAAAAGGAAAATGTCAGGCTGGCCGAAGCACGAATGGGCCTGTTCGACGCCAGCGAGTTTTTTCAACGCTTGGAGCACGTCCTTGGTCCTGCCCGTTTTGACCTTGATCAGTATGTAGGCCTTCGTCGCCATCGCGTCTCTCCTTTCGGTCGAACCGTTTTCCCCCCGGCATGTTTTTTCTGTGTTCCGCAAAGATCACATGGATGTTGCGGCCTTGCGCGTCAAACGCGGACCGAGCCCGCGAATATAGGTCGCACAGCAAGTCGAAATCGTCGGGCCGCATGTTGACGCGGGCGAATGAGCTTGCCAATTGCCCCCGCTCATCTCGAGAAAGCGCCCCGTACCCGTCGCACAGCGCCTCGATGAACTGAGAAGACCACCCGCCATCGCGGAACTGCGCGGCGAGGTCCTCCGCACGCGCGGGATCTTTGGCCGCAAGCGCGCGAGCCACGAATTGCCGCACGGCCGGATCGGTGCTCTTCATGAACAGACCTTGAAGCTGAATCACGATTTGAATGACCCGGTTGGCGGCCGGCGTGCCTTCAGGAGGCAAAACGCCTGCTTCTTGCAGGGTCGCCAGCACTGCCATGGATGCCCCTACCGGCCCCGGGGGCGTCCCTCCCTGCGATTGCACTGCAGGCGGCATGGCCGAACCAACGAGCAAGGTGAGTGACAGCCATACGCCGGCCGGATGCATGGCGCGATTATACCCAAGGCGGCCGAGGCGCACCAGCTTGCGCTTGGCCGCACATTCCGCCAGGCCGAATGCAAGTATTAACCCAATGCTGGAGCGGGTTTTTGTTGAATCGGCGGCTGCCCGCTTCCTATAATTTCACGCCGCTGTCATCGTCAAGGAGTCTTCATGCTGGCGAAGGTGCGGAGCGTCGCGCTCGTCGGACTCGACGCTCACCTGATCGACGTCGAAGTGGACATTGCCGGAGGCCTCCCGCAATTCTCCGTCGTCGGTTTGCCGGACACGACGGTGCGCGAGAGCCGAGATCGTGTTCGCGCCGCACTGAAAAACACCGGTTTTCATTTCCCCGCGAAAAAAATCACGGTGAACCTGGCTCCGGCCGACATCAAGAAGGAAGGAGCGGGCCTGGATCTGGCGATCGCGATCGGCATCCTCCTCGCCGAAGAGGTCATTGCGACGGACTCTGTCACGCAGCGCGTCCTTGTCGGCGAGCTGTCGCTCGACGGACAGATCAAGCCGGTGTCCGGCGCGCTTTCGATCGGCCTGGCCTGCCGCAAAGCTTACGATCTCCTGCTGCCGGCGCAGAACGCGGCTGAAGCCGCCATGATCGAAGGCGTGGCCGTTTATGGGATCCATAGCTTGCCGGAAGCTGTCGCGTTTCTTCGTGGCGAGCTCCGCCTGGAACCTCAGCCGACGGACCGGGAACGAGTGTTCACACACAGGCCGGTGCAGGACGAGGACTATGGCGATGTGCGGGGACAGGATCACGCCAAACGGGCCTTGGAGATTGCGGCCGCAGGGGGACACAACGTGCTGATGCTCGGACCTCCCGGCTCGGGAAAGACAATGCTGGCCAAGCGTCTTCCAACGATTCTTCCACTGATGACACCCGAGGAAGCCATCGAAACGACGCGCGTGCAC
>JBKPSD010000108.1:0-29634 GCA_046734935.1 Nitrospirota bacterium | reverse complement strand
GACCTGTGGCTAATGTCAGTTTTGACAGGGAAACTGCAACCCACGCGCAACCGGCAGTGTCAGGTGGTATTACAGGCGAGATGGAACTGCTTGATTCTATGTGGTGCGCCCGGCAGGAATTGAACCTGCGACCTGCGGGTTCGAAGCCCGACGCTCTATCCAACTGAGCTACGGGCGCACGCGCTATTTCAAGCACCTTAGTTGAGAAATTGTCAAGAAGTCAGCGGTCGAACCTTCAGAAATGCTCCAGAATCATGGCCGTCAATTCGCCAATGGACCGACCGTCCGTGGCGACGGTGACATCTGCTGCCGCTCTGTATTTTGGCGTCCGTTCAGCGAGGACATCCCGAATCTCATCTACGTGCGATTTAGCCCCGGTAAGCGACGGCCGCTGGGTATCACTGCCGATACGCGCCGCGATGGTTTCAACCGAGGCCGTCAGCCAGAACAGGCGTCCGTTGCGTTTGAACACATCCACGTTCTGTTGACGCAGGATCGCGCCGCCTCCTGTATCGATCACGAGGTTGTCCCGGCCGGCCAATTCCTCGCAGACGGCGCTCTCCAAATCCCTGAAATGGTCCCAGCCGTGCGCCGCGACAATTTCGGAAATCGAAGACCCCGCCCGCCGGACGATTTCTCTATCGGTCGAGACGATTGGGCGGCCAAGCCGCGCGGCCAGGACCTTCCCGACCGTGCTCTTGCCGGTCCCCCGGTAGCCAATCAACACGAGGTTCATCGCCGACCGTGCCCGAATGAAGGACCGCCGTCCGCAGATCCGCTCATGTAAAGCGGGCTTCCAAGACGGCGCGCATGACCTGCCTGGGAGCGCTTTGACCTGTCCAGCACTCGAACTGCGCGGCCGCCTGATGTAAAAACATCTCAAGGCCTGAAATGGTCCGGCAGCCGGCAGCCCTCGCATCGATCAGCAGCTTCGTTTCCCGCGGGTTATAGACGATATCCATGACCGTCAGACCTCGATGGAGAAGGTCCGATGGCACGCAACTGACACCCGCCTTCGGCGACATGCCGATCGGCGTACAGTGGATCAAGACACTCGCCTCCACCAGGGCCGCTTTGAGGGAATGTTCATCGAGAGACGCATCCGAAACATGCACAGCGGTCTTCTGCATCAAATCCGCCGCGAGTGTTCGGCGCTCCTGATCATCGATTCCCAAGAGATGCAAGCGACGAACTCCGCCTTCTCCGGCAAGCGCGAAGCTGATCGCGCGCGCCGCACCGCCGGAACCGAGAATGGCCACGGCTGCGCTCAACGGCGCGCCTCCGTCTTTCAGCGCACGCAGGGCGCCAGTGGCATCGGTATTCAGGCCGAATAGCTTGCCATGGTCTGCCACGATCGTGTTGATCGCGCCGATGTGGCGTGCGGTGGGCTCGATCTCGTCGACGAACGGCAGGGCGGTCACTTTATGTGGAATGGTCACGCTGGCGCCGCGAAAATTGCCCAGCGCGCGGAGGCCCTTGAGTGCATCCCCGAGAGCCTCAACCTTCCACGCGAGGTAAACAAAGTTGAGGCGCAGCTTCTGAAAGGCTGCGTTGTGGATGGCAGGTGAGAGGGAATGTTCGACGGGATTTCCGATCACGCCGCAAAACTGTGTCGATGCATTGATGTCCGTCACGTGCTCATCCCTTGGATATGGTCATCCCTCCATCGATCGTGAATGTGCCACCGGTCACCCAGCCCGCTTCGTCTGACGCGAGGAACAGCACCATATTTGCAACTTCCTCCGGCGTGCCGGGCCGTCGCATGGCATATTGACTGAGAATGGGTGCAAGCAAATCGGGATTCGACATGAGAGGAGCGGCCATCGGGGTATCGATGAGCCCGGGGTTGACCACGTTGCAACGAATACCGTCCCTGGCATAGTCAATCGCCAGCGCACGGGTGAACGCATCGACTCCTCCTTTCGACGCCGCATACGCCGGCGCGCCGGGGATGCCAACGAGGCTGGCGACCGATGAAATGTTCACGATCGTTCCCTTGCCTTGTTTGAGCATCTGCGAGACAACGGCCCGCGTCATGCGGAAAACGCCGGTCAAGTTTACGTCAAGCATTGTCTGCCAACTGGCGTCGTCCGTCTCGTGGATGCGCTTACCGAAGTCCCCGACCCCCGCGTTGTTAACGAGGATATCAATGCGTCCCAAGCTGTCGAGCGCCCGCTGAGTCACCTCTTGTACGTGCCGCTCATCGCTCACCGAACCTGCGACGGCCAGGCCCTTTCCCTTGTTATGCCTGATCCCGCTTATGACGCGATCGAGTTCCGATTGTCTCCGCCCGGTAATCACCACGGCAGCACCTTCCTCTGCGAAGCGCTTCGCCACGGCCTCGCCGATGCCTGCACTTCCGCCCGTAACAATGGCCACCTTACCCTCTAAACGATTCATTAAGGGACGTCCTTTCCGTGTTCTTCTTCTTGGCCGTCGACTTCAGGCTGTGGAGCCGTGGTCCGACCATGCGACCAGAAACCGGGCTCGACTTTTCTGGCTACGGTGATGAATCCGGAATGCGCGACCATGCGGTGGTCCGGCCGAACGCTGCGACCTTGAATGGACCAGGTGCGAAGCAGCGTTTCAAATGTTTCAATCATGGCGAATACGGCGACACCCTGCAACGCCGCCACCGTCTGCTGGACTTGCGGAACGGTCGGAACGAAACTCAGATAGATTCCGCCCAACCTCAATACGCGCGCGGCATGCGGTATCACCTGCCATGGTTCGGGAAGATCGAGCACGACGCGATCAAACGGCACTTCGTCTTCAAGGAGTTGAATGCCTTCATAAGCGTTGTTGCGGAAGGCGAGAAGGTTGGGGACGGCGCCCATGTAGCGCTCGATATTCAGCCGCGCCATCCTCGAGAAGTCTTCCCGCGCTTCGTACGTCACCACCAGTCCCCGCGGTCCGACCGCCCGAAGCAGCGCCATAGTCAGCGCACCGGAACCGGTGCCCGCTTCGAACACCCGTGCGCCGGGATAGACATCCGCCCACATCGGAATGAGCGCAAGGTCCTTGGGATACAGCACTTGGGCGCCTCGCGGCATTTTGAGCACGTAGTCCCCGAAAGTCGGACGCATGGCCAGCATCGACTTGCCGCCGGAGAGCATGACGATGGAACCGTCCGCCCGTCCAATCAGTTCGTCGTGCGCGATTTTGTGCCCGCTTAGTTGATAGACGTCGCCAGCTTTAAGCGTCAGCGCATATTGACGGCCCTTGGCATCCACGAGATGGATGCGGTCGCCGTTTTCGAGTGTGGCGCGAAACATGACGCGCCATTCTAGAAGCGGACTCACGGCTTTTCAACAACAGCCCGGACCTCAGGCCGCCGTCCCCGGCGCGTGAATCCTGGCAGTGAAGGCTGCACGACAAGTTATCCCAAATGTGACAAATCGGTCCGGAACTATCTCAAAGCCTACACATCCGCAGCAGGATTGCCTCAGATGTCGGCCGTTCATCCTCATTAAGGCATTCTAATACTTTCGTTTTTTCAGGACGATGGCGCGACGGTCTTCTCATGATCAATCCAGCATAGGAATTGCTGCGTAGTTACCAGCAGCAGGGCGAGAGCTGATTCTTTTCCGGCGGCATTGCCTCTCAGCAAATGAGACTTATGGAAAGTAGAAGCCGCCGTGGAACCCGCGCAGGTGGCCGCTGAGAGAGAGTTGGAGGAGGACACATGAAAAACGACTTGTTCACTGATGACGGTCCAGGGTTGAAGTCCCCGGGGGTGAAAGACGCCGATGCGGATCATTCCGAGGACAGCGATTTGCTAGACATAATCGGACGAGATTCCGTTGATCAGGAATTATCCAAAGAATCCCCGAAATCGCCCAAGCGTCAGATCGAATCCAGCAGCCCCTTCTTGCTGGAGTCCCTCTATTTTCAATCGTTCGGGGAACGCCCGCTGTTAACGCGAGAGGAAGAAACCGCTCTGGCTAAACGGATCGATGTGGGTTCGAGCACCATCCGCTCCGCCTTGAGACACGCGCATCGCCTCCTCTCACGCGTCAAGCGGTCCGATGCCGTTCTTGAGACGCAGCAGACGCTTCAAACTGTTCGTCGGCTGAGCGGACTGTCCGCCACTGCCCTCGACAAGGTCGAACAGAGTGTGTCGGCGCTGATGAAGGGCGATGCCGGAGCGAAATTGCCGGTAACCGTGGTGAAGACGCTCAAAAGCCATTTGGCCACCGTTCGGCAGGCTCGCGTAATGCTGGAAAAGGCCAAGGATGAGTTGGTGCGCTGCAACCTTCGCCTGGTCGTGGACGTCGCCAAGCATTACACGCGGCGCGGGCTCACGTTGTTGGACCTCGTACAGGAAGGCAATATTGGCCTCATGAAAGCGGCTGAGCGCTATCAGTATCGGAAAGGGTTCAAGTTCAGCACCTACGCAACCTGGTGGATACGTCAGGGGATTACACGAGCGCTGGCCGACCAGTCACGTACCATTCGCATCCCGGTACACCAGACGGAAGCGTCTCACCGGATTCTGCGGGTCACAAGACGGCTGGGACAGCAGCTTGGTCGACCGGCGAAATTGGAGGAGATCGCCAGCGTCCTGCGGATGCGGCCAGAGAGATTGCACGAGACGGTCCAGGCGTTCCAGGAACCGGTCGCTTTGGAGCATCCGGTCGGGGACGGCGGAACCGAGTTCGGGGAACTATTGCCCGATCTACAGGCGGTACCTCCTGATGCCCACGTACACCGGACCGAAATGACCCAGCAGCTGGACCGCATTCTCGAGAACCTCACACCTCGAGAACAGACCGTGATTCGACTCCGGTTCGGCATCGGCTATGATCAGCCGAGCACGCTCGAGCAGGTCGGCCAAAATTTGTCGGTCACCCGCGAGCGAATCCGGCAAATCGAAGCGAAGGCACTCAAGAAACTGAAGACGCCCGCCATCAAAGAGATGTTCGCCGCCATTCAATAAACGACCGGATGCGACGGATCCATGACGGGATGAGGAGCCTACTCCTCATCCCGTTTTTTTGTGCGGCTTTTCCTGGGAAGGGAGTTGTGCGAAAATGGTGCCGACTCTATGCGACAGCTGAGAACTACCTTCCTTGTCCTTATTCTAGAGATGCTGATCACGTCTGTTGCCCAAAGCCCTGGCTGGGCTGCTTCAAATGCTTCTCCCGGCTCCTCGGATAAAACCCTTTCCGTTCCCGCCGTCGTCGCAAAGGTTCGCTCATCCGTGGTAACGATTCTGACCCGGGGAGTGCCGGCCAGTCCTTCGCAGACGCAATCAGGGTCGGGCTCCGGAGTCATCATCGACGACGGCGGATACATATTGACCAACAACCATCTCGTGACCGGCGTCAAGAGCATGGTGGTCGGGCTGTCCACCGGACGTCTGACGCCAGGCCGTGTCGTGGCAAGAGATTTCCTCCTGGACCTCGCGCTCGTAAAGATCAATGCGCAGGATCTGGTCGCGGCCACGCTTCATCCAAAGCCGGACCTTGAAATCGGCGAGTCCGTCGTCGCCATTGGGAACCCATTGGCCTTAAAGGGCGGCTCGACGGTCACCGTCGGCGTAGTCAGCGCGTTGGACCGTTCGGTGTTGACTCCCGACGGTGAAACGCTCTACGACTTGATTCAAACCGATGCAGCGATCAATCCGGGCAACAGCGGCGGGCCGCTGGTCGATCTGGCCGGGCGAGTCATCGGCATCAATGTGATCATCGCCCCTTCCGCACAGGCAATCAGCTATGCCCTCTCTATGGAAGCGATCTATCCTCATATCCAGTCGATGATGGTGCGCGGATCGATCTACCGCCCGGATTTGGGATTTACGCCGGTGACCATCACGCCGAGCATCATGGCAAGCTTTGGTCTGGACGGTGATCGCGGCGTGCTCGCGTTGAACGTGGACTCCGCGAAACCGGCCGGTGTCGGCGGACTGCAAAACGGCGACATCATTACCGCGGTCGATCAACACCAGGTATTCAACACTGGTGACTTCTGGCACGCGCTGCTTCGCTCCGGAGAGCAGCCCACCGTCCAATTGACCTTGCACGGGAAAAGCGGTCAGGCGATCCTTCAGCTGCCGAAGCCGGCTGCGCTCAAGGCGGCACAATGACCGGGGTCGAAGCGGCCGAAACGCCAATCACATCTCCTCTTCCGCATGTTTCCAGCTCGTTCAGACGGTCAGGCGTCCTCGTAACCTTTCCAGATCCTGTGCCCTACTCGGTGGGCTGGGCGCTTCAACAGCAATGCCACGTGGAACGTCTATCCGGAACGCGGGCGGACACGCTGCTGCTGCTTGAACACCTGCCGGTGTATACCGCCGGGCGTGCGACGAGGCCCTCACACCTGAGGCCGGAAATGACGTCAGTCGACGATCCGCCCGTACCGATTGAAACCGTCAACCGCGGAGGATCTGTCACCTATCACGGCCCTGGGCAACTGGTCGCCTATCCAATTGTCATGTTGTCGCAATATGCGCCGGGCGCGAAAGCGTACGTGCATATGCTCGAGGAGGTGGTGATCCGGACGCTGATTCGCTTCGGATTACACGGCTACCGGGTGGCCAAGAAGCCAGGCATATGGCTAAGCGATCGGAAGCGCGAGGCGAAAATAGCGTCAATCGGGGCAAGGATTGATCGTGGAATCACTTTGCACGGTTTGGCGCTCAATGTTGCGAACGACCTGCGTCCGTTTTCCAACATTGTGCCTTGCGGCCTTGACGGATGCCGCGTGACATCGCTTGAAGTGAGCTTGGGAGCGCCGGTCTCCATGCCGCAGGTGCTCGAGCACATGGCCAGCGAATTTTCGGCCGTCTTTCGGCTCGAGTGGACCGTCCGCATTTCCGACGGCTTGAGAACGACGGTGGCTGACGGACAGCCGGTTGCTAAGACCGGGTACAGGTGACGACGATGTCCTCTCTGCATGAACTGGATACGCCCACCTTCCGGCTCGCCGTCGCACAGTTCGACCAGGCAGCCGAAATGATGGGCCTGGATGCAAATCTGCGCGAACGGTTGAAGTATCCGCAACGGTCCCTCGTCGTCAGTATTCCGATCCGAATGGACAACAATCGTGTCGAGGTATTTACCGGCTACCGGGTCCAGCATGATTCCTCCCGCGGACCATCGAAGGGCGGCATCCGCTATCATCCCGACGTCAACCTGGGCGAGGTCGCCGCGCTCGCCATGTGGATGACGTGGAAGTGTGCGCTCGCCGATTTGCCGTATGGCGGAGCCAAAGGAGGGGTGGCCGTATCCCCCAAAGCCCTCTCCCGATCCGAGCTTCAGCGGCTGACACGCCGATATGCCGCCGAAATCTTCCCATTGATCGGCCCGGACAAGGATGTGCCCGCACCGGATGTCGGAACCGACGCGCAGGTCATGGCCTGGATCATGGACACTTACAGCCAACAGGTGGGCTATGCGGTTCCCGGCGTCGTCACCGGAAAACCGCTTTCCATCGGAGGAAGCCTCGGCAGGGAAGAGGCAACCGGTCGCGGCGTCGTGTATGTGACGCTCGAGGCCCTGCGTCATTCCCGGATCGACATCGAACAGGCGACGGTCGCCATTCAAGGATTTGGAAACGTCGGATCACATACCGCGAGGATCATGCATGAATCGGGAATGAAGGTGATCGCCGTCAGCGATGTGAGCGGCGGCATCTACAATCCGCGCGGTCTCGATATTCCGAAACTGCTCTCGACCTACAAATCGGCCGGCCAAACCCTCGCTGATACGAAGTTGGGAGACGCACTGACGAACGCAGAACTGCTGCAGCTCAAGTGTACCGCGCTGGTCCCGGCGGCGTTGTCGGAACAGATTACCGAACACAACGCCGCCGCGCTGAATTGCCGTGTGCTGGCGGAGGGCGCCAACGGCCCGACGACGTTGGAGGCGGACCGGATCATACAGGATAAGGGAATTTTCATGATACCTGACATTCTCGCGAATTCCGGAGGTGTCATCGTTTCGTACTTTGAATGGGTGCAGGATGCTCAGCGTTTTTTTTGGAAAGCCACCGACATTCAGGACCGTTTGTGCGATCTCATGACGTCCGCCTTCCAACGAACCTTGCATTTCGCTACGGCGAAGCGAACCTCCATGCGCATGGCTGCGCTCATGACAGGTATCGACAAGGTCGCACAGGCCCATCTGAACCGCGGCCTGTATCCATAGACACCGCAGGTCGAAAAGAAGGAGTCGGCCCGATGGATCGGGAAACCGTCGGCAGACTGTGGGAAGCCCACAAGCAGGAGCAGTGGCCGCGGCTGGCATCGCAGCTCGAAGGCCCCCTGATGACCCTCGATACGGTGATCAGCGGCTGCGTGGTGTATTTCCTAGACACCGAGGAAGGGCTGGACGAGCAACGGCGGGCAATCGTGGGTGACTGCCTTGCCGACCTTGAGACGCTTGAGGAAGAACTCGAGGAGGATTGCCTGCCGTACTTTCGACGGCTGCACGAGCTAGGTGCCTTGCTGCTTGTCGTGCCCCCGAAATGTTAAAGCGGGCGGCATTCGCCGGTTCACTGGCGGGTGCCTGTGAACCGTTCCTTGCAACTTGGTTGGCCCTCCGATAAAATAACTCCAACATTTACCGCCATTTATTCACATCAGTGGCATTCCGATCACGAGCTTAAGGTAAGGAGGGGTTGATGAAGGCGAGGATCCGACCGTACGTTCAGGCATGCCTGGTGCTTGCCATGATCGGTCTCATCGCAGCATCGGCCTACGCCGAACCGTATGAGTTGAGCAAGAACGACGTCATGGATCCGAAGGCCATAAAGAGCCCTGACATTTCGCTCTTCGGCGTCAAGATCGGGGACAGCGAAGCGAAGGCGATGGATGTCCTCGTCAACGAGAAGATCCCGGGCATCAAGGTCGAACAAGAAGCTTTGTTCATTTTTCTGGTCGATCAGCGAAAACCCACCGGTCCGATGGCGGGTGTACGCGTCCAGGACGGGAAGGTCGACATGATCTTCATCAACAACCGTTTCGCCTACAAGACGCGAGGACTCTTTCGGAACGTCCTGAATAGTGAAAGCCCGGAGGATATTCGCAAGCTTTTGGGCCATGAAGACTATGGTGACGAAAATGTGATGGGGGCGGTATTGGCTTACGATAAGCAGGGTTTCGTCATCAACTATCTCGGAAAAGACGTCAACATCGAGTTCTCACCGGTCCACTGATCCCCGTTCCCTCTTGTCCGCGACTCAGCAATCCTACCGACGAGAAGGCTCTTTCGGATCGAGCGATGCAGCGCGAGCGCTATAAGGAAGGTCCGGACGCCCGCAGACCGTAGGTGATCAAACTCGTAGCGGTATTCCATCGTCGGCTGGAATTGAGGATGACGAGGAGGAGATCGCTGCCGTTCTGAGACACTTTCGCAATCAGACACCGGCCGGCCTTCGAGGTAAACCCGGTCTTGATGCCTTCAACGCCGGGAATTCTGCCGAGCAGGCGATTGGTCGTGTGCAGGATGTACGCCCGGGTGCCGTTGACCGGCATGATCATGGCCCGTTCTTCTTTCACCAAGTTACGAAAAATCGGCTGCTGAAGCGCAATGACGCTCAAGACGGCCAGATCCTCCGCCGTCGAATAGTGATCCGGGCCGTCGAATCCGCAGCCGTTGGTGAAGTGCGTATTCTGCAGGCCCAGCGCCGCCGCCTTGTCATTCATCAAGCCGACAAACTGGCTCTCGTCTCCCCCGACATGTTCGATCGCCGCCAGGCAGGCATCGTTCGCGGAGACGATGAGCATGGCCTTGAGCAAGTCGTCAAGCCGGAAGACCTGGCCCGCTTTAAGACGAAGGTGGGTTTTATGCGCGCGGGCCGCCGCAGGACTGACGGTCACCAAGTCGTCGAGTCTGCCGTGCTCGAGTATCACGAGCGCCGACATGATTTTCGTCAGACTGGCAGGTGACAACCGTTTGCCCGGTTCGTGCTCGTACAGCACACGGCCCGTGTTGAGTTCCTTCAGCAAAATGCTGTGAGCCGGCACGCGGCGCCAAGGCAGGGACTGGCTTTCGTCGCTGACCCTGTGCAATGACGGCCTCGCTTTTCCGCTCGTCCGTTTGGCGTGGACCGTTGCCGGAACGAGCAGCAAGAGGCACGCCGCCGCCAGAAGAGAAGTGCGCAATCGACGGGCGTGAACAGACAACATGGCGTGCGCCTCTTCCCTCAGAGAGTAAAGGATTCCCGGACCTTGCTTCCCCGGAATCCGCTGTCGATGACTTTGTGAAAAAATCGAAGAAGGTCGGCAAGATCGATCCAGAACCCACAGTTCAAACAGCGCGCATAAAGCCGCCGGTTCATGAGCGTGTAGTGCCGCTCAACCATCATGAACCCTTTGCACTTGAGACAATCCATCGCAAATTCCAGAGCGGACTTACCGGATGCGCTTCACCACCAATGCCAGGCACGCAGCCAGAAGCCCTCCGCCGAAAATCGTCGTGCTGAACGACACGTACGGACTGGCTCCCGCGGTTGGATGCGCTCCGTCAAACAAGTCGCGAACCCCTCCCTGAACCATCAACACCGACAGGGTGAGGAGCGCCCCCATGCCGAACCACCATGAAAAGGATCTCACCGCTGTCCTCACAGGGGCAGCCAACGACCCAAAAGCCGCGCCTGCCGGCCACTCTAGCCGAGGGGTCCCAGGCTGTCAAGCTGACCGCAAGGATTCGACGCGCTATCGATCGCCTTTCGGGGAAGAGGCGGCGGTGGCCGAATGCTGTGAGGCTTTGAGCCCGCGATGGAGAAAGATGGAGACCGATCCATCTCCGTTGTCGGCAGTGACAAGTCCCGGCTCTTCAATGCCATTGCTGGTGACACGATACAGCGCGAGGGCGAACGGCCCGGCCTTTGTCCGGTAGTTTCTCGGCGGATATTCGAATGTGCCGTCGCCGCGGCCAAAGAGAATCGAAAGGTCGCTGGATTGGAGATTCACGATGGCGACGTCCACGCGATGGTCTCCGTTAAAGTCCCGGGCCAACCCGTAGTTCGGGCCGGCATTCGCGCCGGAGTCGCGCCCCGCCTGAAACGTCGCATTGCCATTCCCCAAAAACGTCGAAAAACTGTCGCGCTCTCCGTTGATGACCAGAAGGTCCCCGATCCGGTCATTGTTGAAATCCGCAAAACTGACTCCGAGGGGGCGTCTGCCTGAGCGGTAATCCGTCGGCGATTGAAAGGTTCCGTCTCCATTGCCGATCCAGATCGAAACGGCATTGGACATGGGGCCTCCATTGGTCACGACCAGGTCCGTTTTGCCGTCTCCGTTCAGATCGGACAAGGCGACCGACGTCGGAGTATCGCCGTACTCGTACTGCGGGCCGTGACGGAATTCGCCGGTCCCCTGACCAAGAAAAACCTTGATCTTGTCGTTGCGCAAGGCCACCACAAGATCCGCCATCCCATCGCCGTTCAAATCGCCGCTCGCAATGGACACCGGAGTCCGGTGCACGGGGTACTGTGGGCCTTCCGTGAACTTGCCGTCGGCCCGGCCCAACAAGACGGCAATTTGGTCTCCACCGGCGCACGCCAAGACAATGTCGGGATACGGATCGGCATTGAACGCCCCAGTCGCCAGCGACCGCGGCTCCTGACACACATGGAGCTGCATTTGCTCATGAAACGTACCGTCGCCGTTTCCGATCAAGATCGACAGTGTGTTGCTGCTGACGTTGGTCGTGAGGAGGTCCGTGATGCCGTCTTGATCGATGTCGAGAGGTGTGATCGTGGTGGGATTCTTTCCGACTTTATAACTTGCGAAGTAATAGAACAGATCGGGCGGCACGTACGGATCTTGCTTCGAACATGCCGCGACCAAGGCCATGATGACGACGCCAGAGAGGAGGAGCCTTGCGGCATATGCCCCCGTCATTGCCTGCCGCACCCACACGATCCGTCCTCCGGTCGCGCCCGTCTCGTTGTCGCCAGCCACCGCATGGAAAGGGTGTTAGTATACCGGCGGCGGCTTTCTCATGGCAACGAATTGCGTGTGTCCTAGCCACGGGCCGGCGTTTGGCACACAGGAAAGAGAGCCTTTGAAAGTCAGCTCCGGTCTGGGGTAGACTACCGTTCCTTTTCCCAAGGAGGTGTCCATGGGCAAGACGATGAAGGTCGACATTACAATGTATGGGATCGCCGAAGTGCTGCATTGGTGCCACGATCGCAACAAGGGCCGCATCCCCGGTGTTGATACTGCAGGATTCGAAAAGATGAAGGCCTTATTGGCGGAGAAGCCGCAGTCAGGCGATTACTTTACACTCGATCAGTTTTGGAAAAAGAGGGTGGCGCTGGAACTGACGGAAGACGAAGTGGCCTTGATCGACCGCTGCCTGTACGACATTCCCAACTTCGACAACGAACCCCTGCCGCAAATCCGGCACAAGTTCTGGCCCCAGCAGGCTGCTGCACATTAGACAGCCCTGAAGTCCCGCTTCCGAGATTCGGCAAGGTGCGGCGGGCCTGCGGCCGGCGAACTATAGCGTCCCTTCGCCCTTGAGATATCTGCGGAAACGGTCCATCAGCTCGGCTCCCAAGGTCCCGCCCTCCGGTTTCTTCGTGTCGGGATCGGCGAAATGGCTTCGAATTTCCTGAAGGCGCTTTTCCGCCTGCTCGTTGCCTTGTAGCCGCTTGGTCTTTTCAAGCGCCGTGTCGAAGGCTTCGAAGGTCAATTCGTTGAATCCGAACGAGCGAATCCGTTTCACCGCCTTCATCATGGCCTGATTTCGAAATCCGGTGAGATGCTCTGAGTCGATTTCCTTCAAGCCCAGCTTGCGGGCGCGGCGTTCGGCCGCCTTCCGAATCCCGCTTCTCACGAAATCGGGCGAGGTCTGTAGGCGTTTCCAGGCCTCGTCGGTCCACGCGATGCGCTCCTGCGGCGCGTCCCAGAGCCGCACGAGGGTCTGCTCATCGATCAGCGTCAGGCCCTGTTCCCGAGCCAAGTCCTCGGTATCGCGCTTGAGCATGTCCGTGACAAATTCGACGGCGATCGGTGGAGAATTCTTGAGTTTGTCGCGGAGACGGTCGAGCGCGCCCTCCGTCCAAGGCAGCGGCGGGACCGCGGGCTCGCGGACGTCTCCAAGGGCTTCCACCCGCTCAAACAGGTCCACGTTCACTTCCATATGCCCACCCTCTTTGGCCGCTTCTTCGGCAATCTGCTTGATCATGCCGCGCATAAATTCGGGCACCGTATTCAAGCGCTCCTTGGCGGCAGCGGTCCAGGGAAGCCGTCCCTGAGCCATCGCTTCCGCCGCCTCGGTCATCCCGGCGGCGCCGCCCATCCCGCCCATCATCTGGCTTTTGAACTGCTCGAGGATGGCCTCATTGATTTCCCCATAGCCGAGCTCCCGCGCTTTCTTTTCAGCGAGCCGCCGGACCATGCCGCGCAGAAACATGGGGGCGCGCTCCATGCGCTTGAGGGCGCCTTCAGTCCACCGGATTTCGGCGGCGGCCGTATCGTCAGTATTTTGGCTCATAAATGTTTCCTAACCAGGGTCGAGAGCATGCTGCAAGATGGTCAAAAAAGGTGCCCGGCTTGTCACCTTGTTGGTTACTGGTTGAGTAGTTCCTTGAGCTCCTTGCCGGCCTTGAAGAACGGCACCTTCTTGGCGGGCACGGCAACCGTAGCGCCGGTCTTAGGATTGCGTCCTTCCTTCATCCGCCTTGACCTGAGCCGGAAGCTCCCGAATCCCCGGATCTCCGTCTTGTCACCGTTCTTCAACGAGTCACGGACACAATCGAAAATCGTATTCACCACGATTTCCGCCTGCCGCTTGGTCAGGGTGGTGACCTGCTCCGAGACCCGCTCGATAATCTGCGCCTTCGTCATGTCGGACTCCCCTTTCGCTGTGACGAGCGACGGCCCGCCGTACCAAGAGTTAAAACGCCATGAGATACTTGAGGCTGATTCCTGAGTAAAAATCGAGCTTCGGGACAAGCACGGATAAGCGGGACTCCAGAAACTCCCTGAATGAGAAACGACGCCGCGGCTCGACGACCTTCGGTTCGCCTTCGATTCCCGCGAGGTCCGCAGCCAGCTGTATGGCATCGTCCAAATTCCCGAGTTCGTCGACCAGCTTGGCTTCTTTGGCCTGGCGACCGGTAAAGATCCTGCCGTCGGCCAATGCCTGCACCGTCGCCGGTTCCAGCGCCCGTCCCTCGGCGACCGCCTCGATGAATTGCTGATGCACATCGTCCATGACGGCCTGCAGCAGCGCCTGTTCTTCTTGCGTCATCTTCCTCAGCGGTGAGCCGACATCCTTGAACTTCCCGCTTTTGACCACGATGCCTTCCACACCGATTTTTTTCAGCAGCCCCTCGACGTTCGCCGTTTCCATGATGACGCCGATGCTCCCCGTGAGTGTGCCGGGGTTGGCGATAATCCGGTCCGTTGCGGCGGCAATGTAGTAACCGCCGGACGCCGCGACGGTCCCCATTGAGGCAATCACCGCCTTGTTTTGTTTATTCCGCACGCGCTGCACGGCATCGTAGATCTCTTGAGACGGCACCACGCCGCCCCCCGGGCTGTCGATGCGCAAGACGATGGCTTTGACGGAGGGGTTTTCGCCGAACCGTTTCAACTCGGTCACCGTCGATTGCGAATCCAATATGACGCCTTCGACCCGGATGAGCGCGACGCGGTCTTCGGTCGACAGATCCAGGTCCGGAAACAGTAGATTTACGAGCAGGATCAGGGCGATCGCGATCCCCGCCAACAGAAAGATCTTTCGGACCAGCGATCGCTTCGGCGGCCCGGCTGAGCGTTCTTCAGTCATGGAGGTTCTTCATAGACCGCGGCGCGGAACCTCGACGGTCCCGCCCGGCGGTCACCATGTCTACTTGTCGTCCTCAGCCGCGCCGCGCTTGCGGTTCTGCTTCGCCGCACGTCCAAGGCTCTGATCAGGGGCGCCCTGCGCGGCGTGGTACTCATCGACGTGCCGCCGTTCGGAATCCAGCTGGTGGTCCCGCAGGCTTAATGCGATCTTCCGTTCATCCCGGTCCACCTTGATGATCTTGGCGGCGACTTCATCCTGCAATTTGAATTTCTCTTCGAGCTTGGCATTTTGATCCAGCCCCGCCTCGCTGATGTGGATCAATCCTTCGACGCCGCCGTCCAACTCGACGAAGATGCCGAAATCCGCCACCTTACTGACTTTTCCGCTGGCCGAATCCCCGACGCGGTAGCGGGCGGGAATTTCGTCATCCCATGGGTCGCGGGTCAGCTGCTTGTAACCCAAGGAGAGCCGCTCTTTTTCCTTGTCGATCCTGAGAACCACCGCCTCCACTTTCTGCCCTTTCTTGAACAATTCGGACGGATGCTTGATGTGCTTCGTCCAGGACATGTCGGAGATATGGATGAGCCCGTCGATGCCCTCATCCAGGCCGATGAAGGCGCCAAAATCGGTGAGGCTCTTCACTTTCCCTTCGATGCGGGTGCCAATGGGATACTTGCTCTCCACCATGTCCCACGGATTGGGAGCGGTTTGTTTCATGCCGAGTGAAATCTTCCGGCTCGCAGGGTCGACGTTGAGCACGGCCGCTTCGACTTGATCGCCGATCGCCACCACGCGGGATGGATGCCGGACTTCGTGCGTCCAGGACATCTCCGACACATGGACCAATCCTTCGACACCGGGCTCCAGTTCCACGAAGGCGCCGTAATCCGTCAAGCTCACGACGCGGCCCTTGACGCGCGTCCCGATCGGATACTTGCCGGCCACGTTCGTCCAGGGATCGGCCGACTTTTGCTTGAGGCCTAGTGAAATGCGGCCGGTTTCACGATCGTACTTGAGCACGCTGACTTCGACGCGGTCTCCCACATTGAACATCTCCGACGGGTGTCCGACGCGGCCCCAGGACATATCCGTAATATGGAGCAGACCGTCGATGCCGCCCAAGTCGATGAAGGCCCCGTAATCGGTGATATTTTTGACCATTCCCTGAATGAGTTGCCCTTCTTTCAGCGTCGCCAACGTGGTCTGGCGCTTCTTGTCCCTGGTCTCTTCGAGCAGAACCCGCCGGGAGACGACGACGTTGCCGCGGCGGTGATTGATCTTGATGATTTTCATCGGGAACGTGCGGCCGACCAAACCGTCGAGATCGCGCACCGGATGAAGATCGATCTGCGACCCCGGCAAGAAGGCCTTCACCCCAATGTCCACCATCATGCCGCCCTTGATCCGTGAGACGACCTTCCCGTCGATGCTTTTTTCTTCCTTGTACAGCTTTTCCAATTCCTCCCAAATCTTCATCTTGTCGGCTTTTTCTTTGGAGAGAATCAGATTGCCGTCGGCATCCTCGCATTCCTCGATGTAGACCTGGATGCGATCGCCGATCTTCAGGTTTTGGAGATCGTCATGGGAGAATTGATCGCTCGGGATCATCCCTTCCGATTTGTAGCCGATGTCGACGACGACCTTGTCTTTGGTCAAAGCGACGACGCGGCCCTCCGTGATGGTGCCCTCTTCGAGGTTCTTGAAGGTTTCCTCGTACAGGGCGGCCAAGGCCTCCCGGTCCAACTGCGGTTCATTCGATTTCGACACCGTGCTCATGGGAACTGTCCTACTCTTCCGACGACCGTCGGGTGCTGATGATCAATGACACCGGCGCTCACTCAGCGTTGCGGGCACCGGCGCTTGCATGATGGTGCTCAGGCGGGGCCACCCCGCCCAGTGCGGCAATCCGCTCCATCACGACTCGACTCACGTCCTGATAAAACTGCTTCGTCTCCGTACTCCCCTCCCGCGGAAAGGACAGGGGCGCACCGAAAGACACCACCACCGGATGAAACCGCGGCCGCTTCGCGCCCGCGGGCAACACGTCGAACGTGCCTTTCAAATAGGCCGGTACGACCGGGCAACCGGTCTGGGCCACAATCAGCCCGAGTCCTGCCTTTGGATACCGCAACCGCCCGTCGAGGGTACGGCCTCCTTCCGGAAAAATCACGACAACCTTTCCGGCCTTGATCAAGGCAATCGCTCTGTCGAAGGCCTTCCGGTCCAACCGTCCGAGCTTGAGCGGGATCCATCCGAGCCATTCCAGTATCCCTTTCAAGCCTGGGATGAACAAGTCGCTGCGGCCGAGGTACCAGGCCCGCCTGACCATCCCGCATCCCAGAAGCGGAATGTCGAAGTAGCTGGCATGGTTGGCCGCCACGAGCAACCCGCCCTGCTTGGGCACCGCTCCCTCGACCCGAAACCTGAAACAGAGCCAGGCGACCGAGCGGGCAAGTACCCATAAAATACCGTAGACGACCGAACTCACAACTTGGACGTCACAACAGCCAACATCCGGTTGACGACGTCTTCCGCCGACAAACGTGAAGTATCGATGTGATGCGCGTCCTCTGCGGGCACCAGCGGTGCCGCGGTACGCGAACGGTCTCGGTTGTCACGTCCGGCGAGTTCCGCACTCGTCTGCTCGATTCCGCTGCCGTGACCGGCAGCCACCAGCTCGCGATGCCGCCGTTGGGCGCGGACCGTCGGATCGGCCTCCAGGAAAAATTTCACCGGTGCCGACGGAAAGACCTTGGTGCCGATGTCGCGGCCTTCCGCCACAACGGAGCCCTTCTGACCGATCTGGCGCTGCACCGGCAAAAGCCAGGC
The DNA here is from genome assembly GCA_046734935.1 of Nitrospirota bacterium. Taxonomy (GTDB): domain Bacteria; phylum Nitrospirota; class Nitrospiria; order Nitrospirales; family Nitrospiraceae; genus Nitrospira_C. Next base: position 12,055 of record JBKPSD010000108.1, on the reverse strand, counting down.
CCTGACGGCCGGCACGGCGGAAACCACAGAGGCCGCTGCCGACACGGCCGGCGTGCGAAGCTCTTTCGTCACGTCACTCCCGTTCACCGCGACGGTCACATCGTCATTGGAAACCTGCATCTGCAGAGACAGCTTCGGCAACAGGGCCGACACCGCGTCGGCATCCTCCGGCTCAATTCGGTGATGTAGGACCGCCCAAGCCACCGCCCGGTACAGGGCGCCGGTGTCGAGATAGAGAAAGCTCAGCCTCGAGGCTAACAGCTTCGCTACCGTGCTTTTGCCCACACCCGCCGGCCCATCGATTGCCACGATCATTGTGACAGTCCTTGTGCTATTCCGCTCATGAGCGATCCGTCAAGCGAGACAGTGAACCGCTAAAATCCGGAAACGACGTCTCGATGCAGTCGCTGTCGTGCACGATGGAGGCGCTGGAAGCGGTCAAGGCGGCGATGGCCAGAGACATCGCCACCCGATGGTCTCCATGACTGCGGCCGGCGGTCGGCTGAAGCCGGCCGTTTTCACCGGTATGTCCCAGGCCGTCGATGCGCATTCCATCGGGTCTCTCGTTTACCCTAGCTCCAATCGCGCGCAACTCCGCCGCCATGGTCGCAATGCGATCGCTTTCCTTCACGCGCAATTCCTCGGCGCCAGTCACGATGGTAGACCCTTCGGCGACCGCTGCCGCGACGCAGAGGACGGGAAATTCGTCGATAGTGCGAGGAATCAGCTCCTGTCCGATCGTTGCCCCGCGAAGCGCAGCCGACTTCACGCGTATATCGGCCACCGGCTCACCGGCTTCGTCCCGGCGGTTGAACAACTGGATGTCGGCGCCCATGCGCTCAAGCACGTCGAGCAGGCCCGTCCTCGTCGGATTCACGCCGACGCCGGTGATCGTGATATCCGAGCCGGGGACGATGGTTGCACCCACGATAAAAAAAGCGGCCGCCGACAGATCGCCCGGCACCGTGAGTTCCGGCGCAGCGGCCCAGCCGACGGACGGTCTGCCCTCCATCGCTAGCGCAAGGCCATGGCGACTCAACGGCAAACCGAAAAACTCGAACAGCCGCTCAGTATGATCGCGCGACAGCCGCGGCTCTGTGAGACGCGTGGTCCCCTTCGCAAACAGGGCCGCGAACAAGAGCGAGGATTTGATCTGGGCGCTGGCGACCGGAGAGGCATAATCGATGGCGTGCAGCGTGGTCCCGCTGACCGCCAATGGAGCCAGCTCGCCGCCCTTCCTTCCCGCAATCGTTGCGCCCATTTCACGGAGCGGCTTCACGATACGTCCCATCGGTCGGCGCCGTATGGACGCATCCCCCGTGAGCACGCTGTAAAAATCCTGCCCCGCCAAGAGACCGGTCAGCAGACGGATCCCGGTCCCGGAGTTGCCGCAATCAATAACACCGCCGGGCTCCGCGAGTCCCCATAAGCCTTTCCCCTGGACCTCCAGCGCCTCCTGCGTTTCGTCGATTCGCACCCCGAGCGCCTGCAATGCGCGCATGGTATTGAGGCAATCTTCTCCGCGGCAATACCCTTTCAGTCGGCCGGTGCCTTCGGCGAGCGCCGTCAGAATCAACGCGCGATGGGTGATCGATTTGTCTCCGGGAACGGCGATGGTTCCACGGAGGCAACCTCCCGGGTTAATGGTCAACGTCGTCACGTGTGCCTGTTCCTTACCCCTCATTGCCCTCATGTACGGATAGGAAATTTATCGCGTTCTTCCTTGACCCGTTCCAGCATCTTTTCAATGCCCGCAGCGTCTCCGGTCTCGATCAAGTGTCTCAGTTGGCCCAGCGATCGTTCATAGGCCCCGATCCAGGCGACGACGTTCTCCCGGTTCCACAAAAAGATGTCGCGCCACATTTCAGGCGAGCTTGCCGCGATCCGCGTCGTATCCCGCAATCCCCCTCCCGAGTGCCCCGCCAAATCCAATCCTGGCACTTGGGACCGGATTTCAATCAGCGCATTCATCAGAGCGAAGGCAGCCGCATGAGGCAGGTGACTGACCGCCCCCAGGATCTTGTCGTGCAGGTGCGGATCCATTGTGAGCACCACGGCTCCCGCCTCCTGCCAGAGGAACCGCATCCGTTCGAGCGCCTCTGAGTTCGTCCTCGAGGTGGGCGTCAGAATGCAGCGTTTTCCGGAGAACAGATCTTCCGATCCCGCCGCGGCACCCGTTTTTTCTTTCCCGGCGATGGGATGGGCACCAACGAAATGCACGCCGGTCGGCATGTATGTCTCCGACCGCTCGACCAGGCCGCCCTTCACGCTTCCGACGTCAGTGACGATCGCACCGGGACTCAAGCAAGACGCCCAGTCCTTCAAGTGGCGCTCATAGGTATCGACGGGCGTCGCCAGGACAACAAGGTCGGCGTCTTTCACCGCCTCCTTGGGATCGACAACGTACCGGTCGATCGCCCCGACGGCAACGGCCGTCTTGAGGTTTTCAACCCGCCGCCCGACACCGACGACGCTTTCCGCCAAGGCTTTACGGCGCAGGATCATCCCAAGGGAACCACCGATGAGGCCGACTCCAACAATGACCGCCCGGCTGAAATGCAGTGTCATTACACTTCTCTTCCGACCGCTTGAGCGATCTTGCGCATGTCGTGCATCAATTCCTTGAACTTGGTCGGCTTGATGGACTCCTCGCCGTCGCACAGTGCGCATTCCGGGTTTGAATGGACTTCGATGAGAATTCCGTCGGCGCCCGCCGCGACCGCAGCTTTCGACATAGGCGCGACAAGATTCCATTTCCCGGTGGCGTGGCTGGGATCGACGATGACGGGAAGATGCGACAATTCTTTCAAGGTCGGGATCGCAGCGAGATCGAGCGTGTTGCGGTACTGCGTTTCGAACGTCCGGATGCCGCGCTCGCAGAGCATCACGTTCCGGTTGCCCCGGGACATGATGTATTCGGCCGACAGGAGGAACTCCTTGATGGTCGCGGAGAGACCCCGCTTCAGCAGCACGGGCTTGTCGTACGCGCCGACCTCCTTCAGCAATTCGAAATTCTGCATGTTGCGCGCACCGACCTGGATGATGTCGGCCTTCTCGAGAAACAACTCGATATCACGCGTGTCCAGAATTTCGCTGACGACCGGCAACCCGGTCTGTTTTCTGGCCTCGGCGAGATAATCGAGTCCTTCGCGGCCCAATCCCTGGAACGAATAGGGGGACGTGCGCGGCTTATAGGCGCCTCCGCGAAGAATGCTGGCACCCGCGGCCTTCACCTCATGCGCGATGCCGACGGTCAGTTCCAGCCGCTCCACGGCACAAGGCCCGGCCATGATCGCGAGCCGGTTGGCGCCGATCTTGACGCCTCCGACATCGATGATGGTGCCCTCTTTTTTGAATTCCCGGCTGACCAGCTTCCAGGGAGCCAAAATGGGCAGGACGCTTTCCACTCCCGGCAAGGCGGTAAGGGGCTGGTTTTGCAGAATGCGGTCGTCCCCGATGACGCCGATGATCGTCCGTTCCTGTCCGGTGGAGAGCTGCGATTTCAATCCCAGTTCTCGGAGCCGATCGACGATGTGATCGACTTCCCGCTCCGATGCATCCGGCCTCAACACGATGATCATGGTGTCCTCGCCTTGGTTCCGCCCGCCTGTAACACCTGCCCGAGTGCTGCCAGAAACGCCGCGTTCTCTTCCGCCTGCCCGATCGTCACGCGGATCATGCGTCCTTCGATATGACGGACGATGACTCCCAGCCGCAGGAGCGCATCGAACACGGCCCGGCCGTCGCGGCCGACGTCAAAGTACAGAAAATTCGTTTCGCTCGCGACCGGCGCAAAACCAAGGGCCCGCAAGCCGGTGACGACCTGGTCCATGCCCGCCTGATTGACGGCCCGGCTTTTGGCCACATGCTCGTCGTCGCCCAATGCTGCCAGCGCCGCCAGCTGCGCAAGGCTATTGGCATTGAACGGCGGCCTGACGCGATTGAGAAAGTTCGCGATTTCAGGAGTCGTGACTCCATAGCCGATGCGCAAGCCGGCCAAGCCGTAGATTTTTGAAAACGTTCTCAAGACAATGGCATTGCGGCCTTGCTTGACGTACGCCATCGCATCCGGAAATTCCGGGCTGCGGACGTATTCGAAATACGCTTCATCGAACACGACCACGGCATGCTCAGGCACGCGGGCGAGCAGCCGCTCCACTTCGTCCGCAGTCACCATGGTGCCTGTCGGGTTGTTGGGATTGCACAGGAACAACAGGCGCGTCCGCTTCGTCACGGCCTCAGCCATGGCAGTGAGATCATGACGCCACTGTACCAATGGCACGATCACAGCCTTCCCGTGGGCGGCCATCACCTCCATCTTGTAGATGATGAAGGTCTGGTCGGCCATGACCGCCTCATCGCCGGGCGATAAAAACGTGCGCGCCAGGAGCCCCAGAATCTCGTCGGACCCGTTGCCGAGAATGATCTGATCCGACGTCACCTTCCACCTGTCAGCGAGAGCCTGGCGCAAACGGAACGCGCCCCCGTCCGGATACCTGTGCAGGGTCGCCACACCCTCGTTGATGACGGCCATGGCTTTGGGCGACGGTCCAAGCGGATTTTCATTCGACGCCAATTTGATCACACGCGCGAGGCCCAGATCACGCTGGAGTTCCTCGATCGGCTTCCCCGGTACATAGGGGCTCAAGGCGGCAATATCGGGGTGTACGTGAAGTGTCATGGAGTTACGTATGAGCCGGGTAAGAACCCAGCACCTTCATGAAGAGACAGCGCCCGGTGATTTCTTCCACGGCCTTTTTGACCCGTTCTTCTTCGATATGGCCCTCAACGTCCACGAAGAAAATGTACTCCCACGCTTTGCGTCTCGAGGGACGTGACTCGATCTTGGTCATGCTCAATCCGTGAGAGGCAAAAGGACGCAGCAGGTCGTACAACGCGCCGACCTTGTCCTTGATGGAGAGCATAAGAGAGGTCTTATCCTTGCCCGTCCGTTGGGGCGGCTTCTGAGATAACACGAGAAACCGCGTGAAGTTGTTCAAATTGTCTTCAATGCGCGACTTAATGATTTTCAAGCCGTACAGCTGCGCGGCCAACTCCGAAGCGATCGCGGCGATCGACGGATCGTCGAGGCACATTTCCGCTGCTCGGGCCGTGCTCGCGACTTCGGACACCGGGAGGTGAGGCATGTTGGTTTCCAGCCAGTTGCGGCATTGGGCGATCGCATGCGGATGAGAGCAGATCTTCTTCACCTCGTCAGCGGCTCCCGATTTGGACATCAAGTGGTGTGAAACTTCCTGGAGCACCTCTCCGTAGATCAAAAGGTTGGAATCGATGAACATGTCGAGGGTATGGTTGACGACGCCTTCCGTTGTGTTCTCGATCGGGACCACGCCGAAATTCGCCCTTCCGCGTTCGACCTCACTGAACACGTCCTTAATACTATTAACGGGGACATACTGGGCGGAAGCGCCGAATTTCTGAGTGCAGGCCATATGGGTGAAGGTTGCTCGCGGGCCGAGGTAGGCCACCTTTTGCGGCCCCTCGAGCGAGAGGGAGGCCGACATGATCTCGCGATAGACGGGACGAATCGCGTCGGACGGGAACGGACCTGTGTTCTGGGCGATTAGCCGATCGATAATGGCGGCTTCCCGAGCCGGGGTGTGCAGGTTCGCACCGGCATCCTGCTGCTTCTTGAGTCTGCCGATCTCGACGACGCTTTTCGAGCGCTCGTTAAGGAGACGCAAGATCTCGTCGTCGATCCGATCGATCTCTTTCCGGTAATCGGAAAGGTCACCGGGCATGAATGGGACCCCCTCCACCCGTGCCCCATGAGTTGGACGAGCGTCCAGAGGCAAGGACAGGTGTGAGCAAGCAAGGAATGATACAGGAACGGGTTTACGGAATGCAAGGAGAGTCCAAGACTTTCAGGAACTTGCGCATGCCGAGCAAAGGGGATGAGTGCTAGCGGAACAAGCGCTCGTGCTTCAATACAGGAGCGTCGAAGGCCGCTTGAAATGGTCGAGCGCGGCCTTGGTTACCTGCCGGCCGCGACCGGTGCGATCCAGAAAGCCGGCCTGGATTAGGTAGGGTTCATACACGTCTTCGAGAGTATTCCTATCCTCCTGAACGGCGGCCGCGAGCGACTCGACTCCGACCGGTCCGCCCCCGAACTTGTCGATGATCGTGAGCAGAATATTCCGGTCCATTTCGTCGAAGCCGGCCGCGTCCACTCCGAGCCACGTCAGCGCTTCTTGAGCCACCGCCCGGGTGATCCGTCCCTCCGCCTTGACCTGCGCATAGTCTCGAACCCGTTTGATCAGCCGGTTGACGATCCGCGGCGTGCCGCGGGCCCGGCGGGCGATTTCGTCGGCACCCCCTTGGTCAATGGCAATGCCGAGCAACCCCGCAGAGCGTGTGACGATCACTTCCAACTCCCCGGGCGAATAGAATTCGAGACGGTGCACGAGACCGAACCGGTCCCGCAACGGCGAGGTCAAGGCGCCGGCCTTCGTCGTCGCACCCACCAGCGTGAATCGCGGCAGATCCAGCTTGACCGTCCGGGCCGCTGGGCCTTGGCCGACAACCAGATCCAGCTGGAAGTCCTCCATAGCCGGATACAAGGCTTCCTCCACTGAGGCGGGCAAGCGGTGGATTTCATCTATGAACAGGACGTCATGTTCCTGGAGATTCGTCAAAATCGCCGCCAAATCGCCGGCGTGCGCGAGCACCAATCCGGAGGTTGAGCAAAATGACCCTCCCATTTCGCGTGCGATGATGTGGGCGATCGTCGTCTTTCCCAGCCCGGGCGGACCGTAAAAGATCGTATGATCGAGCGGCTCTCCGCGCTGTTTCGCTGCCTCAATGCAGATCCGCAGGGAATCCTTCATGCGCGTTTGGCCGATGTACTCGTCGAGAGTTTGCGGCCGGAGGGCCTGCTCAATACTGCGCTCGTCGTCCGTCAATTGCGAATTCACCACTCGTTGCGACATTGTGGGGCGGTCTCCTGAATGATGCGATGACAGCTCACGGTTTTTGCGGCGCCGGGGCATGCTTGGGCGGCGGGGGCAATGCTCCCTGGCCGGGCGCCGGCATGCTGCCGCAATCGGGTGGACAGACTTTGCCGCCTTGCGTAGGATCCGGCAGATTAAGCTCCATCCGCTCCAACTGACATTGCGTGAGCCGTCCTCCGTCCTGGTTTCCGCAACGAGCCGGAACGGACGAACTTCCGATCTCACGATAGCCCTCCGGGCATGAACCGCAGACTGGGAGCAGATTGGCCCCCAGCGGGACACATTGAACGAGCGTGGCATCGCCGTCCTTACAATTCTCAGGCGACTGCGTGACGCCGGTTGTGGCATAGCCCTCGGGACATTTTCCGCAGGTCTTGCGGATGCTCTTCGGCTCGGTTGGGGCTTCATCCGCCGCGAGAACCGACCCCGGCGCGTACAGGATGCCCATGAGCGCCAAGCCGGCGCACGCAACGTTCAGACCAGTCGGCCGATGTGGGAACATGATCACCCCCTGGCCAAGTTCTTCAGGCTCTCTCTGATCAGTTCCTGCAGCGTCGGCATTCCGGAACCCGCCCGCTGCGCGGCCTTCAACGCCTCTTTGGCATCGGATGCCCGATAGCCCAGATTCGTCAACGCCGAAAGTGCGTCATCGAAGGTGTTGTCGACGCCCTTCGACGGATGAACGTCCTCAGACGCGAGTGCGGGATGCAGCTTCCCGACTTTATCTTTAAGCTCCAGCACGAGGCGGCCGGCTGATTTCTTTCCGATTCCCGGAACGGTTTCAAGCTTTTCGACGTCGCCGGATTGAATGGCGGAAACGAGGTCCGAGACGGGGAGCGCGGAAAGCATTCCCAGCGCCGATTTGGGGCCGATGCCGGAGACGCTCGTCAAGAGAACAAACGCGTCTTTTTCTTGTTGCGTGCTGAAACCGAATAATTGAATCGCGTCTTCGCGAACATGAGTATGGATGCTCAAAGTCAGCGTGTCGTCGATGTTGGGCAGGTTGTAGTAGGTGCTGAGGGGAATAAAGACTTCGTATCCGACCCCGTGCACGTCGACAGCCACGTGGGTAGGCGCCTTGAAGGCCAATCGGCCTGTCAGAAGGGCGATCATGCGTGGATGGTGAAGACCTATCCCGCGGCGGTGGCCGCGACCTTTTCCATCACGTCATCCGGAATGTCGAAATTCGCATGCACTTTCTGCACGTCGTCGTGCTCGTCGAGGATTTCCATGAGTTTCAGCATCTGCTCGGCACCTTTTTCCTCGAGCTTGATCGTGTTCTGCGGAATGTACGTGATTTCCGCCAGAGACGCGTCGATCTTCGCATCAGCGAGCGCTTTTTTGACACTATCAAAATCCTGCGGGTTGGTAATGACCTCGAAGCTCTTTTCACCGACTTTCACGTCTTCGGCTCCGGCGTCGAGTGCTACCGAGAGCAGCGAGTCTTCATCGCTTTTGGACTTGTCCACGGCGAGCAGGCCTTTTTTGTGGAACTGCCAGGACACCGCCCCGGCCTCCGCCATGTTGCCGTGATTTTTCGTCAACACACTGCGAATCTCCGCCACGGTCCGGTTCCGGTTGTCACTGGTGATCTCGATCAATAAGGCCGTTCCACCGGGACCATAGCCTTCGAGTGTGAACTCCTCGTACGTCACCCCCGGTAGTTCGCCGGTGCCGCGTTGAATCGCCTTTTTCAGCGTGTCGCCGGGCATGTTGGCTTCCTTGGCCTTGGCGATCGCGAGTCGTAATCTGGGATTGCCGTCCGGGTCACCGCCCATCCGGGCCGCGATCGTGACTTCGCGGATGATGCGGGTGAAAATCTTTCCCCGCTTGGCGTCTTGCGCGCCTTTATGCCGCTTGATGGTCGCCCAGTGACTATGTCCGCCCATGGTCCACTCCACTTAGCCGTGCGCCGACGGCCGGCTTTCTAGGATGTGCGGTTGTGAAGTTGTAGACCTAACACAGGGTTTGGAAGGGTGTCAATTACACGCCAAGGCGGAAGAGGCCAGATTTACTCGGAGTAAATGAGCAGTTGGACGCCGATCAGCAGAATCAGGGAAACCCAGACCCATTCCCATTTCGAGGACGATTCCCTGAGGCCGGCCCATGCGGACATCAGCTTTGACGAGCCCGCCGTCACGGCCATCGTCCCCATGATGGCGTGATGAATGGCAATTTTTTCCGCGGACGGGTGGAAGCCATGGGAGTGGCCGAAGAGCATGAGTCCTCCTACGATAGCCATGAAGGGAAGCGGTGATGCCCAGGCCTTGTGCCCGATGCGTCCTATGCGACGGAACAGTTCTACGCTTCCGACCGCAAGGGCGAGGATTCCGTAGATTTTATGCTGCAGAATCTCGTGATCGCCGCCCGTGAACGTCTCAAGGAAACTCAATGAGCCGACCGGCCAGGCTTCGTGATCGCTCCAGACGAGGAGAAACAGTCCCGCGAGCATGAGGGCGGACGGAAGCATGAGCGTGGCCCACCTCAAGGCTGGCACCCTTAGCACGTAGCTCAGTTCGGCCAATCCCATCAAGACGACCATGAACCCGGCGATGTGATGGTTGCGTTCCGAATAGGCGATGCCTTCCTTCGAACCTTCCCAAGCTTCCGGGTTTCCGAGGGCATGACCGCCGTGGCTGCCCGCGTGAGGCGCGTCATGGTGTAGCGCAGGCGAATCCTGACCCCAGGCGGGAACGAGAGCCAGGAGTATGAAGAGCGCGAGCCGGAACCCCGCTGCGGCGAGTAGGATGGAGCGTCGCATCGACGAACGGCGAGGCGGCAATGGAAAGGCCCATCCGGGTCGACCGGATGGGCCTTTCATATTTCGGGGAAAGCGGTAGTGTCGCACTACTACATGAACTTCATGAATTTGTCCTTGGCGTCATCCATCACTTGTGCCGTAATCGTGGCAACGCCGCGTTCCCTCGCCAGCCGCTCGATCTCCTTCCGCGCCATCGGGCGGATGAAGTCGGGGATGTTGTCGAGGCGTTGCTGCGCCTCGGGCGTCCACGACATGCCGTTGGGAGAGTCGTTCTTAGAATCGTCCATCACTTGTAGCGTAATCGTCTCATAACCCTGCTTTCTCGCGAACGCTTCGACGCTGCTTTGTACCATCGGCTTGACGAATGCCGGTAGCCTGTCGAGCTTCTCCTTGGCGTCCGCGGTCCAGGTGAACTCCGATTTCCCCGGGCCGCCATTGGCGGGCTTGCCGCTCGACGTGAGGCCCATTTCCGCGACCATGGCGGAAAACGGGCATCCGCCGCTGGATTTTTCCCCCGCCTTTCCGGTTGCCGACGAAGCGGCCGCCGGCTGTCCGCCTTGAATTTTTTCGTTCAAATAGGCGGCCATCTGCCCCGAGCCGCTCTGCGCTTCCTCTTTGAGCGTGCCGCGGGTCATTTCAAAAGGTTGAGCTTGGCTGGTCCGTCCTCCTAATTGCACACCGAGCGAACTGACCATCTGCGTCTCACCGGGATTGGTCACCATTGAGAACTTGGCTCCGCAGGATGGGCAGCCAAAGAAGACACCGAGCGATCCTTCGCCCGGTTTTTCCACCTTCTCGAAGTTCATGTAGGTTTCACAGTTGAGACACACAAATTTCATGACAGCTCCTCTCCCCTCACAATTGTTCGGCCAGGACTCTCTTATAGTCCAACAAGGTTCTAATCCGGCCGGCGATCTCTTGATAGCGCTGAATCGTTGGATACGTTTCATCCAACAGCGGTTCGCCCTTATCGAACGTGCGGGCCAGTTTTCGATCGAAGGGGATTCGGCCCAACAAGGGGAGGTCGAGCGCTTCACACATGGCCTCGGTGTTGCCCTCGAAGAGTTCATTGAGTTCGCCGCACGATGGGCACCGGTACTCACTCATGTTTTCGACGATCCCCAGGACCTTGATGCCCATGTCGCGAGCATAGGTCACGGATTTTTGCACGACGTCCGAAGCGACTTCGGAAGGCGTCGTGACGACGATGGCGCCCGCGAGATCGGGGATGAAACCGGCAATGACGGGCGGTTTATCGGCGGCGGCGCCCGGCGGCAAGTCCGCCAACAGGTAATCCAAGTCACCCCATACGACATCCGCCAGAAATTCCCGGATGACATTCATTTCCATCAGGCCCAACCATACGGGACTGACATCCATCGGCCCTTTCCAACGGACCGGCGAGGCGGCGCCCAGGAAGAAATCCATGGAAGCGACCTTGAGGCCGAGAGGACCGAGCGGCGGAACCGCCCCTTCAGGCGTCATCGTCAAGGACCGGCCGTGGAGACCGAGCATACGGGGAACACAAGGACCGTTGAGATCCACGTCCAGCAAACCCACACGGGCCTGCTGGCGTGCCAGGGCAAGGGCCAGGTTGACGGTTGTCATGCTCTTACCGACGCCGCCTTTGCCGCTCATCACGACCAGTTTGTGCTTGATGCCGGCCATGCGGGCCTGCACCTGCTTCATCTGTTCGGTGATTTGCGCGACGACCTTGGCATCGTCGGAATACCGGAGTCTGCTGAGGATGGTCTTCAGGTCTTTTTCTTGCGCCATTAATGCCGCCGCTGTAAATGAAAGGTGGTACGGTAGCACAGCAGTTTTGAGCCCGTCAAACGCGGCGTCCAGGACTCTGCGCGGGGGATGCCCCAAACGGCCGCTTTTCGGCATTTGTTCAAATCGAGTACTGGAAGGTGGGCTTGGCGCCGATGGCCTGTGCGAGAACACCGCGGCGCTTGAGTTCCTCCAGGATGCGTTTGGTCGCGGCATCGAAGTCAGCCGGACCCGAAAGCGCGATGTCGGCGCTCGGGGGGGCCGCTTCCGGCAGCTTGCTCATGTGGATCGAGATCACCGGCGTGGGATGGACCAGCGTCCTGATCGCCTGCGCCGCCTCCTCGTAGGCCATGCCGAAGGGATTCGTCGTCGACACCACGATCAAACCGGTGTCCGCGAGCAGCCTGGCCACCTCGCCGTAGCGGCGGGCCATTTCCATGGTTTGTCCACGTTCGCCGTCGGCGAGATCAGCGTCCAGGCCTCGTCTCAGGTTTTCGCCGTCCAACAGGTAGGCATGGCGGCCGTCAGCCACCAGCCTCGCTTCGAGCTT
>JBKPSD010000107.1:0-16467 GCA_046734935.1 Nitrospirota bacterium | reverse complement strand
GCCGCCGCCAAAGCCTGCTCACGGTCCTTCAGCACGGAGGGCGCGAAGCCGTTTACTTCCAGAATGGCCTGATGATAAGACCAGCGCCGCCATGGCGGGGCCAGGTTGATCGCCTTCCCTTGATACTCGATGACCGTCTTTCCGAGGAGCTGCTGGGCGAGCGAGGAGATTAGCTCCTCGGTCAGGCGGATCAAGTCTTGATAATCCGCGTAGGCGACGTAGAACTCCAGCATCGTGAATTCAGGATTGTGGATGGTCGAGATGCCCTCGTTCCGAAAGTTCCGGTTGATTTCGAAGACACGCGGAAATCCGCCCACGATCAACCGCTTCAAATACAATTCCGGCGCAATACGAAGATACAGGTCCACGCCAAGGGCATTGTGATGGGTGACGAACGGCTTGGCGGCGGCTCCGCCGGGAATGGGGTGCATCATCGGCGTTTCGACTTCCAGAAAGCCTCGGTCGATCAAGAAGGCGCGGATGCCGGAGATGATGCGGCTGCGCATGGCGAAAATGCCGTGGACGTCGGGATTCGCGATCAGGTCCACGTAGCGCTGCCGATACCTCGTCTCGACGTCTGTCAGTCCGTGCCACTTCTCAGGAAGCGGGCGCAGGGCCTTGCTCAAGAAGATGAGCTCATGCACTTCGACCGTGAACTCGTTGGTCTTCGTCCGAAACAGCGTGCCCGTCACCCCGATCCAGTCTCCTAGGTCCAGCTGTTCCGCCACCGTGTACGCCTGCGGTGACAGCAAATCCTTCTTCAAGTAGGTTTGCAAGCGATCGGACCCGTCCTGGAGCACCGCAAACGCCGCCTTTCCGAAACGGCGCAGCGCGACGATGCGGCCGGCGATCGTGCAGCTCACCTTCTCCTGCTCCAACGCCTCTTTCGTCTTGTCCCCGTGGAGGCGGATGAGAGCGCCGGCCCGGTCCTTCACCTCGAACCGCGCGCCGTACGGCGCCACGCCGGCCTCGCGAAGCAGATTGAGCTTTTTGATCCGCTGCTGCCGCTGTTCGTTGGCTTCGTCCATGGTCAGCGCCCTGTGTTACACGTCGTCGAGGCCCTGGGCCGGAGACAGCTGACCGGCCCCTTTCGTCAGCTGCTTCTTGAGGTACGCCTCGATGAATCCGTCGACATCGCCGTCCATGACCGCGGCGACCTGGCCTACTTCATAGCCCGTCCGGTGATCCTTGACCATCTGGTAGGGTTGAAACACATAGGAGCGGATCTGGCTCCCCCAGGCGATGTCTTTTTTCTCTCCCACGATCGCATTGAACTCCGCCTCTTTCTTTTTCTGCTCGAGCTCATACAGCCGGGCTTTCAAAATTTTCATGGCGCCGTTCCGGTTCTGCAGCTGGGAACGCTCATTCTGGCACTGCACCACGATGCCGCTTGGCAGATGGGTGATGCGGATCGCTGTCTCGACCTTGTTCACGTTCTGGCCGCCGGCGCCGCCGGCTCGAAATGTGTCGATCTTCAAGTCCTTGTCCTCGATCGCCACCTCGAGATCCTCGTTTAATTCCGGATAGACAAATACGGACGCGAACGACGTGTGGCGGCGTTTGTTGGCATCGAACGGCGAGATGCGGACGAGCCGATGCACGCCGGCCTCGGCCTTCAGGTACCCGTATGCGTAAGGGCCGCTGACTGAAATCGTCGCGCTCTTGACGCCGGCCTCGTCGCCCGCCTGGAAATCGAGGGTCTCCACCTTGAATCTTTTTCCTTCGGCCCATCGCACATACATGCGCAACAGCATCTGGGCCCAGTCTTGGGACTCGGTGCCTCCGGCGCCGGGATGGATCGCGATGATGGCGTTGTTTTGATCAAGCTCGCCGGAAAGCAGGTGTTCGACGCGGAGGGCGGCGAGCAGCGGCTCGAACTGATCGAGTTCCGAGGAGAGCTCGGCTTCCAGCGAGGCGTCGCCGCTTTCCTGGGCCAGTTCCAGCAGCGCCGTAATGTCGCCAAGCTTCGCCTCGATGTCGCGCCATTGCTGAAGCTCACGCTCGAGTTTGACTTTCCGCCGGCTCACACCGGCGGCCGCGCGCGCGTCGCTCCAGAAACCGGGCTGGCCCATCTTGGCTTCGAGTTCCTGCAGTTCGGCGGTCATGCGGGAGAGGTCAAAGATGCCCCCGGAGCTCGGCGACCCGGCCATCAACACTGCGCACGCGGAGACGAATCTCATCGAGCATGAACACGATCCTTTCGGTGGTTATACGGGAGTGGCCGCGACAGCGTCGGGTTCAGCCCCTTTGGTGCCAAAAAAACCGTATAGACAGAACAAGAGGGAGATTAACATACAGCCGTAGGCAAAGACATCTCCGTGACGGCTGTAAAAGGTTCTGGTCTGGCGCACCGGAATTTCCGCCTGCAGCGCCGTTTCCGTAAAAACGGGAGAGGCCTGGATGATCCGTCCGAACGGATCAATGAAGCCCGAAATGCCGGTGTTTGCCGCGCGGGCGAAGGCCAGGTGATTTTCGACGGAGCGGAAGACCACCATCGAGAAATGCTGGGACGGCGCCGATGAATCTCCGAACCACGCGTCGTTGGTGATCGTCACGAGAAACTCGGCCCCGCCGGTGGCCATACGTCGCACGAGATCGGGAAAAATGACTTCGTAACAAATGACGACGCCCAATTTGACCCGGCGCGCCGGACCGCCGCCGTTGGGTTCCTTCAATTGAAAGGAAAGAACGGTAGGGCCTGGGCCCGCCTGGAAATCGCCGATGCCCTCCACCAGTTTTTCCAGAAAAAACAGGACGGATGATTTCAGGGGAATATATTCGCCGAACGGGACCAAATGCTGCTTGTCGTAGCGTCCCAGCAGCTGTCCGTCCGGAGACAACAGATAGGCGCTGTTCAGCAAGAAGGGTTTACGGTCGGTGTCGAACCGGATGGCCGGGCTGCCGAAGAGCAAGGGCGCCGATGCCCGGTTGGCCATGGCGACGAGCTGCAGCTGATACACCGGTTCCCGTTCGAAGATGAAGGGCGTGGCAGCTTCCGGCCACACCACAAGGTCGGTTCCATAGCCGAATGACTCCGTCAAACGGTCATAGCGTCGGAGCGTTTCGTCACGATACGCCTGATCCCACTTGATCGCCTGATCGATGTTCGGCTGCACCACGCCGACCCGCAGTGAAGCTTTCGGCCGTTCGACGGCCTCGCTGGCGATCAGCGACGTGCTGTAGGCCCAAGACAAGCCGACCAGCATCGCTGCCGTCGTGACCAATTCCCAGGGAAGCCGGGCTGGCCTGAACCCTCGGAACAGCGGCATGACCCAGAGGGAGAGCTCGGCCAGGGCCACGTTCGTCAAGACAATAAGAAACGACACGCCGTATACACCAAGGTGATCGGCGACTTGAATCAGATCGAGCTGACGGTATTGCGAATAGCCGAGAAGCGACCAGGGAAGTCCGCTGAACAGATAGGTACGCAAGAGCTCCAGCGTCACCCAGAGGCACGGCGCGGCGAAGAGGCCATAGCGCGGCACCAGCATCCGGAACCAGACGACGCCGGCGCTGTACAGGGCCACATAGAGACCGAGATACGCGGTGAGCAGCAGCATGATGCCATAGCTGAAAACAACCGGCACTTTGCCATAGGTATTCATGGCGGTGACGACCCACGACATGATTCCTGTGGAGCCGATAATCCCTGCAAACCAGCCGAGCCAGAATGCTTGCGTCCGGCGGCTCACGCCGTCGAGAGCGATGTGAAGGGGAATGAGCGCCACCCAGGCGAGGAGCCCGAGATCGTATTTTGGAAAACAGTATGGAAGTAGAATGCCGGTCGTGGCGGCAAGAAGGGTGAGGCGAACGGGCCACTGACTCATCACGCTAACTTAGCGGAAGGAGAGGGTTGTTGCAACTTAACCCCCGCCGATCGTCGTCGCCGCTAATGCGTCATGATCGAGATCGGACCCTGCTGACGATGGACAGTCTGTTCGCCGAGTTCGTCAACGGCATCGCAATCCGCTTCGCTCAGTTCGACTCCAAAATGCGCATCCGCAACCCAACGCACCGTCGCTTTCTTGATCAAGAGCGCATGCTGGGCGGTGGGAATCAACAACACGAGGAGTTCCATGCCCACTCTGACGACATGCGTGCCGCGCAGGCAGCCTCCGCGATTGGTGAGGTTTTCCGTCATGCCGCTCGCGTGGAAGCCCCCGTCGGAATAATAGACGGCGCAGGATATCGGAGAACGGATGTCCCGTCGTTTGTTCGAACCAAAAGACATTGGCCTCATCTCCGTATTGATGATCGGACGGTACAGCAATTATCTCATGGGAAACCACTGGGCAATGGTAGGGGAGGCATGGATTTTCACTCCGTGAAGCAACGGGATCACTCCCACAGATCCGATGGGTGCCCAAAGGCCATCGAAACCTCTTGTTGCGGCACGATCCCGCCAATATCATAGGTTTAGCACGCGCCGCGCTAATACTCTCAGGAGCCGACTTGCGCGTCGCCGAGCGGCCGAACCGCAAGCAAGGTTCCGACCGCCCCTTTCGTGGGATGCCGGAAACTCATCATGTTGGTGATTTCTCCTAGACGAACGGGTATTCTTCAGAATGCGACGCATTGAACAGCGGTCTTCCGAATGAGAAATGTGATCCCCCAGGCAGGCTCGCCGGTACAGACTATCGCCCTCTCCGTGATATCGCCGACTGCGTTTGCGCTGATCGTCACCAGCGGCTGTGTCATGCAGAGTACCTACGATGCGGCAGTCCAAGACACCCTGACCACGAGAACCGAACTCGCCCGTGCCTTGGAAGAGCAGACCACGTTGACCCGCCAGGTACGCGACATGGAGATGCAAAACGCCGACGCGGTTCGCCAAGCCGAGGCCTCCGTCGCAGCGCTGCGGCAAGCCCAGGACGAAGCAGACCGTGAACGGCAGCAGATCGAGCAGCAGCTGGCACGGCTGCGGCAGAAAGTGGCGCAGGCCACCAAACAACAACATGCGCTCAAGTATGAGTTGACGGTAGCAAAGGAAAACGGTGCGGCACTCCAGGAAATGATCGACGCCTATGAGCGGAAAATTCGGGATGACGGTCCTATTCCCCCCGCTGCCGAACCGGCGGTCCACAAACCGTTCGATCCTTCGACTATCCCTGTGCCTCAAGATTTGCCCCCGGCTCCCGCCGCGTCTGCGCCTCAACCCTTACCCCTACCGACGCCCGCTGCGGCGCCGGCGGCCAATCCTGCGAAAGCTTCTCGTCCGTCAGCCGATGAAGGCTGGTTCACGAGTATCAAGAACTGGCTCGTGTCTGTCTGGCAGTCTGTGTTCCCTTGACGTTCACACCTCCATCCTGTGCTTTTCCTAGAGTCTATCGGCGCGCTTGTTAGTCGATCCGATTGCGAGCGAGTGCGGTTCGGCTGGACAGGCTTGTCGAATTCATTGCGAGCGTGCGAGAACGCTTGTGCCTGTGGATATTCACGCACGTGTAACATCGGAATACCGCATCTACAGCGGAGATGCGCAATCAAATGAGGGAAGACGCAGCGATTGGACCTGACGATTCTCGGCGCTACTATTACTTGGGGTTGTACCGGCGGATTGCCTATGCCCAAAAATTAGGCAGTTCGCTCGAGAGATGCCTCAAATGATGCATCATTCGAAGCAGGGTCCGCGTTGTTCACAGACTTATCCACAGAAAATGGGGATCGACAATTCGCGTGCCGCGGAGCGGTTTCGTCGAACATCCTGAGAATGATTTTGTCCGCGTTTGCACCGGATGATGGGGGCTTCACCGATCAGGCAACGGGCAGGAGAAAAAAGGTGGGAGGAGCACGCACCTACCGAGAGTGATAGGTACGGTGGAGATCTTGGGAGGACTTTAGGCTTCCCAGTACGAGCTGGGCCTGCACACCATCCTCAGCGCTCGATCCCCTGATTGACCACATTCCCTCTGGGCGTTAACTCCTCCCACAGCACACGATAGGCTTCTCTTCCGCGACCGTCAAGCAAACTAATGTCCTATGCATTGCCGAGACGGTGATCTTGCGCTGATCACCGTTGCCTCGCGACACTTTTTGTGATACCAAGACCACGCTCAGAGATCACGAGGGTGAATGCCGAAGAAACCTACGCCTGCACCTGCGTCCACAATCCGCCCGTCAGGTTCCGAACCAGCCGCTCCCAAGAAACCGCCGCAACAGCAAATCACGGCGGTGGAAATGGGTGCGCGCCAGCGCGAAATCTCCGTCTCGGAGTTTTTCACGAAGAACCGCCATCTGCTCGGCTTCGATAATCCGCGCAAAGCGCTACTGACTTGCGTCAAAGAAGCCGTCGACAACGCGTTGGACGCCTGCGAAGAGGCCGGCATCCTGCCGGACGTCAGCGTCAAGCTGGAGGTTGTATCGAACGGTGAACCGGTGGCTCCGAGCCAGGCCACAAGATTCCGTATCACGGTCACCGACAACGGGCCGGGCATCATCCGCCAACACATTCCGCGCATTTTTGCGAAGCTGCTGTACGGATCGAAGTTCCACCGCATGCGGATGAGCCGCGGCCAGCAGGGAATCGGCATTTCGGCGGCCGGCATGTACGGCCAACTGACGACGGGCAAGCCGGTCAAGATCATTTCACGGACCGGCCCCAGAGCGGCGGCGCATTTTTTCGAAGTTCAGATCGACACCAAGAAGAACGAACCGCTGGTGCATGAGAACAAGCAGATCGAATGGGACCAAGCGCAGGGAACGCAGGTCACACTGGAGGTCGAAGGTAAGTATCAAAAAGGCCGCGCCTCGGTCGACGAATGGCTGGAACAAACGACGATCGCCAACCCGCACGTCCGGCTTGTTTACCACACGCCGGAAGGCGAGACCAAGGAGTACGCCCGGACCTATCACGAGCTGCCGCCATCGCCGCGGGAAATCAAGCCGCATCCCTACGGGATCGAGTTCGGAATGCTGCTCAAGATGTTGCAGGACACTAAGAGCCACACCCTCTCGGGGTTTCTGTCCGGCGATTTCTGCCGTGTCTCGTCACAGCTGGCAGAGGACATCTGCAAGCAGGCGAAGATCTCTCCAACGCTCAAACCGCGGGACCTGAAGGGCCCCGCCGCCGAAACGCTGTATCGCACCATCCAAAACACCAAGATCATGGCGCCGCCCACGAATTGCATTTCGCCGATCGCGGAGAAAGCAATTTTGTCGGGACTGTACAAGCAGATCAAAGGCGAGTTCTACACGGCCGTGAGCCGTCCGCCCGCGGTCTACCGGGGCAATCCCTTTGTCATCGAAGCGGGACTAGCCTTTGGGAACAGACCCGGCGATCAACCGAAATCGGACCAGCCCACGGGCCCGCGCGCGGAGGGGGAGGAAGAGGACAACGACGCCGAACTCGCCCGCGTGATCCGCTATGCGAACAGAGTGCCGCTCTTGTATCAGCAATCGGCCTGCGCCACGTTCAAAGCCGTGCTGAGCACCACCTGGAAGAACTACGGCGTGCCGCAATCACGCGGCGCCCTGCCCGCCGGGCCGATGGTCATCTTTGTGCACATGGCGTCCGTGTGGGTGCCGTTTACGAGCGAATCGAAGGAAGCCATTGCCGATTACGACGAAATCCAGAAGGAAATTACCTTGGCGTTGCGCGAATGCGGCCGGCGTCTCGGGCTCTTCCTCCGTCGGCGGGAGCGGGCGGCAAGCGAGTTCCGGCGGCGGAACATCTTCGAACTCTACATTGAAGAGGTCGTCGAGGCCTGCAACCGGCTCAAAGGCGGAAAGCTCGCGAAGGAGAAGATCAAGCTCCAGCTCCAAAAAATCGCGAACTCCCGCACCGGCGGCATGAAGACGGATGAGGCGCTCGGCAAAAGCGGCGGAGGCCCGGAGGGCTTGCCCCATTCCATCATCGTCACCGAAGAGGGCCTCGAAGGCGAGGTGGCGGCGGCATCGCCGGTCGAGGCGGTCAATACGTCGCCCGAGTCGCCGGAAAGCGATCTGCTCGGCAACTCGCCGGCGCCCGTGTCCAAGCCGGAAAAACGGCTCGGCAAAAAGGTCCACCGGCAGTCACCGACAGGAGCCGGCCGGCGGAAAGCGGATCAGATGGCGCTGTTTGAGAAGGGCGCCGATGCCAAACCTTCGGGCAGGCGGGCGGCCCCCTCGAAGCCGAACACCGCCAGGCGGAAGCGATAACCGACTTGACCACGAAACAGAAAAGACCCAGCGCAGTGGAGAAGAAACTCATCGGGATCGCCGATGTGGTGATTACGGCCGCGGAGCGGTCGAAAGATCCGACATTTCCGATTCCGATCCGCGCCTTGTCGAACGTCTCGTTCAACGAACGGAAGGGCATGATCGAGATGGGCCACAAAAAGCAGGCCCGCTCGTTCTTCAACGTCGGCATGGCCAAAAAGTTCATGCAGACGGTGCTCGTGGCCGATGCGCTGTCCGAACTCCAGCGCGCCGCCCTGACGACGTCCCTTCGGGAAATTTACTATCGAACCAAGCACACGATCAAAGATTCGCACGAGAACACCTTCGACACGCAAGACGAGTCGGACCCGGTCATTGAAGACCTCGAAGTCTCGCTGGCGGCGCTGCGTGAAGAGCTGCACGTCCGGGCCGAAAACAGCGGCAGCATTGTCGGACCGGTCGTCTTCGGTGACGATGGAGACAGGGTGGACTGTGCGCGACTGGGAAAGGGCGGCTACTCGGTGCCTTCGATCGTGGAACCCGAGTATCTTGAGATCCGCCGGTGCACCGCGGATTTCCTGCTCTTGGTCGAGAAGGGGACGCAATGGAACCGCTTGTCGGAGGATAAATTCTGGCGCCGGTACAACTGCGTGCTGTTGACGGGCAACGGTCAGCCGCCGCGCGGTGTCCGGCGACTGGCAAGACGGCTTCACGAAGAGCATAAATTGCCGGTCTACGTCCTCGTGGACAACGATCCATGGGGCTACTACATCTATTCCGTCGTGAAGCAGGGATCGATCAATCTGGCCTTCGAAAGCCAGCGGATGGCCATCCCGAAAGCGAAATTCATCGGACTGTCGAGCGCGGATCCCGAGCGGTATGAATTGCCCAGGAACGTCGGCATCAAATTGAACGACAAAGACATCGGCCGGGCGAAGGAGCTGTTGAATTACCAATGGTTTCAAAAACCTGCCTGGCAGGCGGAGATCAAACGTATGCTCAGCAGCGGGTTGAAGTACGAACTCGACGCGCTGGCCAACAAAGATTTTCAATACCTCACCAAGAAGTACCTGCCCCGCAAACTCAAAGAAAAAGATTGGCTGGATTAGGGCTACGTCCCTCCGTGCAACTTTCCCCGGCAGGGGGATACCCCAGTAGCCGAATCGATCCATGTCGAGCTAGCGTGAGATATGGAATGGAAAACGCCAGCGATCGTCTTCGCGGCCGCCCTCTCGGCATCGTCGGCATTGGCGGCCGATATTATCCCTCCCGAATCACCAGCCCCGGCGCCGCCAGGGCCATCTCAGGGTCAACCGCCGAAGCCGGAACCGATGCCGCCCGTTTCGGATCCCGGCATGGTCAAACAACCGGAAACGATCCCCGACCCCAATTCAGTCGTCAATCCTCCGGTCGTCGATCCAAAGATGGCCATTAATCCGGAGGCCGCACCGTCTCAGCCTGCTGAACCATCCGAACGCCGCAATCAGGAACAGCCGCCGAAGAAGCAATGATCTAATGACGCGCAGTCCCCGCCCGACCGGTGACGAGAAAGACATCATGATCGGGGGGTGCCATGTGCACTTGACGTATGGCCAAGAAGCCGGTGTCGGCTGGACAGTCAGGGCCACCATTAGATGCGGGACCGGCGACCACCACGCCGGCGAGCAATCGCTCGTGACTGAGGCTTTTGACAGCCGGGAAGCCGCGGAACACGAGGCTCTCGAACAAGTCTCGGAGCTGTTGGGCAACAACACGGACCGCAGCCGCTCGCGAGTGCGAAACTGGAGCTGAGCACCAATCAGGCATAGTCAGACGTTCATGGAGGAGAAGCATGGCGACGATCGGACAGGCAGTTCCTAACGGCACATTTCAAACGTTCCACAAGCAGGAAATCCGTCCGATTACGCTCGACAGTTACAGGGGACGTTGGCTGGTTCTCGTTTTTTATCCGGGCGACTTCACGTTTATCTGCCCCACCGAACTGGAGGAACTTGGTGAATTATACGGAGAATTTCAGAAACTGGGCTCAGAAGTGATCGGCGTCAGCACCGACTCAGTTTACGTGCATAAGGCGTGGCACGATACCTCTCCGGCCATTAAAAACCTGTCCTTCCCGTTGTTAGCCGATTCGGGCGGCCAGCTGTCGCAAAAGCTCGGCGTGTATCTTCATCGCGAGGGTGTGGCGTTGCGAGGGAGCTTCATTTTCGATCCCGACGGAAAGTTGTGCGCCTATGAAGTGCATGCCAATAATATCGGGCGCAACATGGAGGAGCTGCTCCGCAAGCTTCAAGCCGCCGCGTTCGTGCGTGAGAGCGGAGGAGTCGAGGTGTGTCCGGCGGGATGGAAGCCCGGCCAGCGCACGCTGCGTCCCAGCCTGGATCTTGTGGGAAAACTCTAGCGGGTGAGCCGTGATTTTTCACCTATACGCCGCTTGCGCGGCTGCAGCGCTATTGACAGTGGCTGCAGCCAACGGGTGCTCACAATCAGCAACGAGGCAGAATTCCCTTTCGCAAAATACCGGCCAGGCGGGGAGTACCGCGCCGAAATCGCAACCTCCGTATTATCCCAATACGTCCGGCAATATTGTGGCACCACCCGGCAATCCGGGAGGAAACGCATCCGGTGCACCACCCATCGTCGGCGGCACGTCAACAGGACAGACTGTCTGGCCCGAGGGCCGTTAGACTCAGACCTCATGAGAAAGGAAACACCACCATGTCTCTTCGCACCATGCCTGTATTGATCTGCAGCATTCTAATGGTCGGATTGCTATCCGCCTGCAACCGGGATCAGGATAAAACGACGCCAGTCGGACAACAACCGCAAGGGCAAAGCACCGCTCAAGACTATCCCTCCACCCGTAACATGGAACAATCAAATCCAGCGGTCGGAGGAAACAACAGCGCCACGAATCAACAAGCTCCGCCTGCGGCCAATCAGCAGCCGCCCGCAGGATCAGGCTCACGGTAGGCTAACCGCTCGACCGCGGCGCCACCCTCTGCGGGGGCCATGGCGCCGCGACGGACGCACGTCTCGGTGGTTGGCTGATTCGTGCCGGGTTGCAGCGCGTTTTCCGCCGGTGTTAAGATCCCTTTCGTCTGAACGTCATCATCCTCATTCCCCGTATCGGAGATAGATGCCCAACATTACGTTACTCGTCTCTCCCAGTTGCGGCGCATGCCCTTCCGCCAAAAGCCTTTGGAAACAGCTGCGCGTGAAATATAGTTTTTCCTATCGCGAAGTCGACATCACGACGCCCGACGGCCAGGAACTTGCCAACCGCCATGCGGTTCGTGCGGTGCCCGCGACAATCATCGACGGGCGACTGACGTTTGTAGGTGTGCCGAGCCGAGAGAGCGCCGAAAAAGCTTTGCAGCTTAAAATGCGCCCTCGGGAAGCGTGAAGTAACCATAGCCGGCAGGCTGTTCAAAATGGCCGCCTGGAAGGCCACAGCGAGCGCGGAGGCGACGAGGTACATACCACGCTTCGCTTGAACCGCTCGATTAAATGCGAGCGGATAGGCACTTTCCCTCCAACGAGACAGGATGAACATGGACGAAGACGATATTGAGCTCCCCATCCTCCCGCGCCTCGACAAAGGACCTCCTCCGGACTGTCCGATCTGCGGTGATCCCATGGCCTTCATCGACGGCGATTGGGCCTGCGTCGATTGCAACGGCGAACTGCTTGGACCGGAAACCGGCTGACGTCCGAGCAATGTCTTCGGTGCGCAAACCGTTGGTACGGACTTCACACTCCTCACGGCGAAATGGTTAAGGTCGTCACCGGCCGGTTTCATCCTTCACTCGAAACCGCGCTCGTCGAAGACATCCAACGCATCAAAACTATTGACGCTTGGGTCCCCATCGCCGTCGTGGCCCCGTCTAAGCCGGTTCTTGACCGCATCCGCCAGGTATTGGCGGTCGAACACCGCTTGTCGTTCCTCAATCTTCATCTCCTGACTTTCCATCAATTCGCCCTTCGATTGACGGACGAGCGACGCGGTCCTGGTCATGTTGCTCTTCGCCTCGTCGACGACCTCTTCTTCGAATATTTGGTCGGCCACCTGGTCGAACGACGGTCGGATGAACTGCCGGCGCTCCGGCGGCTCGCACATTCGCCGGGAACGCGCGGCGCGCTCTGGTCGACGATCCGCGACTTGAAAGACGGGGGTGTGGACCCGGCCACCGCGCTGCAAGCGCTCGAAGAAGGGTGCTTCGGGGACGAGGATCGGGAATGGCTCCGTGGGCTCTTCTCTCTTCAGGCGGCGGTTCAGGAGACCAGCGCCGGTCTCAACGTGGGGACAGCGGACGATCTCGCCGAAGCGCTCCGAGATGCGGTTTCTGCGTCGAGATTTCTCTCGTCGTTGCGGCACGTGTGCTATTACGGCTTCTATGATGTGACTCAGGTCCAACTCTCCTTGTTTCAAGAGGTGATTGGGCGGGTTCCCTCGACTCTCTTCTTTCCCCTCGAGAGCGATCCTTCTTTTGCGTTTGCACGGCGCTTCTTTGACCGCCATATACAACCGCTCACCGGCGCACACTCGCGCGTGGACGTCATTGCCGATCAGCCGTCTGGCCTGCCTGAAATATTCGTCCAGAGCGTCATCGGGACCGAGGAGGAACTGTCGGTCACCTGTCGAGCGATCTTGGATCTTGTGGAAACCCATGCATACCGATTCGACGAGATTGGCGTGGTCGCCCGAACCCTGGAACCCTATTCCACGGCGCTGCATACCGTGTTTGCCCGACATTGCGTTCCCTTGACGACCTCGGCGGGCCGACCGCTGATCCACCATCCGCTCTCCAAGACGCTGCTCCTGTTAGCCACGCTTCCGGTCAGGAATTTTTACCGGAACGCCGTGCTCGATGTCGTGACCTCGCCGTTCTATGCCGGCCACAGACGTGCCGCGGCCGGTGGTGCCACAAGCTATCGGCCTCAACAATGGAGAGCGGTGGTCGACGCACTGAACATTACGCAGGGGATGGACGAGTGGAAACGGCTGGAACAATGTTGTGCTTCCGCACTGGAACTCGACGGCGGCGGCGACGAAGCGGGAGCCATCGGCCCGTTCATGGTGTTGCCGGAGGTGATCGCTGGTCTCTGGAACGCCGTGTCTCCTTTACTCGATTCCTACGCCGGTCTTCCGGAACAGGGCTCGTTCGACGCATTATTTAAGGCCTTTCGCCGCCTGGTTGACGAGCATCTCTACCGATCCACCGACGGCGAAGACGACAGGCCGGACCCGTCCCATGGCGCCATCGACAATCTCTGGGAGGCCATTGACCACACGATCGCCCGTGTCGGCGATCTTGCGCTGATCGACCGAGTACTGACCTGGGCGGAATTCGCTGAAGTGCTGGTCCATGCCTTTGAACGCGCGAGCGTTCCCCTCGAGACCGCGTCGCCGCAGGGCGTCATCGTCACGGATGCAATGGCCGCCCGAGGGCTCCGCTTCAAGGCGTTGTTCGTCTTGGGCCTCAACGAGAAAGTGTTCCCCCGGTTCATTCGCGAAGACCCCTTTCTCCGGGATCGACACCGCAGGGTGCTGGAAACCACGCTCGGGTACAAAGTCGATGAAAAGCTGCCGGGCTATGATGAGGAAGCGTTGCTGTTCACCCTTCTCACTCAGGCCGCCGTTCAGCGGCTGCATCTGTCCTTTCAACGCGCGGATGAGGCGGGACGCGCTCTGGCCTCGTCCCCGTACCTTACCGATGTCCGCCAGCGGTCCGGCATGCTTGCGCCGCCCATCGACGTGATTCCCCGACGCATGACCGAGCGGCTCGCCCAACGGCCGACAACGAGCCGGTTCCTGCCGCCGTCGGACGTCGCGCAATGGATGGCGGTCATGGGAACAAATCCAGCCGAGTTCCTTCAGGCAACGGGGCGTGAAGCGCTTCTGTTTCGAAAGGGCGCCGAGGCCCTGGGCCGCACCGAGGATGAGCGCCCGGCGTTGACGGACTTCGACGGGCTCACCGGTGCTTTGGACAGCCATTGGACAAAGATCGCAGCGCGGGGCCTGGCGCCGACACCGCTCGAGCGCTATGCCCGATGCCCCTTCCGTTATTTCGCCGCCGATGTGCTGCGGCTCACCCCCGTTCGAACGACGACCTCCGACGAGCCGGATGGGCTGGTGCTTGGAACGTTTTGCCACGCGGCCCTGCGGCGATGCTATGAGATGCTCCTCCCCACGGGATGGCCGGAACAACCGGTCACCGACGATACGGTCGACTTCTGCATCGAGACGGCAATTGCGGAGGCGTCCCTGGAGATCGAACGAGAACACCGGACCGGACACTTTCTCCTATGGGAGCGTGCGAAGACACGGATCGGCGATGTGATTACCGCCGCCGTCGACGACGATACCCGCCGCTATCGTGAAGCGCCGTTCGCGCCGGTCGCCTTTGAGGTCGCGGCCGAAGGCACCCTGGCCGACATTCCCGCCCACGGAGCGACGCCCCTGAAAATCCGGGGCCGCATCGACCGGTTGGATCGGCACCGGGAGTCGGGAATGCTCCGCATCATCGATTACAAGCTTAAATTGGGAAAATCGATCGCCATCGAAGATCGTCATCTTATCCAATCCGCGGTTCGAGGTTATCGGCTGCAGCCGCCCTTGTACACGCGGCTTCATGTGCCCGAGCAAGGTACGGCTGCCGAGGCGCAGCTCCTCTTCCTTGCCCCTTCCTGGTCGACTCCTGTCTGGCGGTCGAGTTTCGATGCGGATGTCTGGACTCAAGAAGCGGGCGCGATGCTCCGTGACACGCTCAGCCGGCTGATCAATGGCATCCGTGACGGGCTGTTTTTCATCGTTCCGGACGCCTATTGCGGGACGTGCGAATTCCGCGTCGCGTGCAGACGGGAGCACCAGCCGACGTTGTGGCGCGCATCACGGTCGAGCGAGGCAAAACAGCTGACCGCCTTACGGACGCTTGAGGTGGAGCCATGAGCGGCTCTGCGCCCATGCCCGACTCGGACGCACGTCGGGCCGCGGAAACGACGTACGATCGCAATGTCGTCGTCGTGGCGGGAGCCGGCACGGGAAAAACAACGCTGCTGGTCAACCGCCTGACTTACTTACTGATGAGGGAACCCGCGCCGCTTTCAGTCGCGGAGATCGTCGCCTTGACCTACACCAACAAAGCGGCGACCGAGATGAAAGTGCGTTTGCGGCAGCGGCTCACGTTCCTTGCCCGGCGAGTGATGGATCCGGACGACTCATCACAGGCGGGGACCGTGACGATCGACGAACTCCGGGCCGCCTACGGGCTGACGGCCGACGAAATCGCCCGCCGCGCGACGGACGCGCTGCGCGACATCGAAAAATCCCAGATCGGGACCGTCCACAGCTTCGCCGCGCATCTGCTCCGCCTCTATCCGCTGGAAGCCGGCGTTGATCCGGCCTTCCGCGAGGACGAGGGCCTTCGCTTCGACGAATCGTTTCGTGTGGCCTGGGACGTCTGGATCGACCACGAACTCGGGCG
Source organism: Nitrospirota bacterium (assembly GCA_046734935.1). Taxonomy (GTDB): domain Bacteria; phylum Nitrospirota; class Nitrospiria; order Nitrospirales; family Nitrospiraceae; genus Nitrospira_C. The sequence goes on along the minus strand of JBKPSD010000107.1, from coordinate 850 downwards.
CGAGGGAACACAGCACCGGCGCTGGCGACCTCTGCTCGATTCGATCACGCTGGAACAGCTTCGCAACCTCGCCTATGTCTTGTGCAGCGATCTGATCGACCTCGATGCCTTGTTTCGTCAAGTCAGCGCTGAACCCGACGCCGCGCTCAAGAACTGGATCGCCGGAGTTCGTGACCGCGCAGAAAAACTATTGAATGCCCATGACCGGCCAAAGCGCCGCAAGATCGAGCAGATGCTCGCTGCGGCCGTTGCTCTAATGACTTTGCTCCTGACAGAAGGTGTTGACGCAATGGATCAGCTGGATCCTTCGGCACGGGAATGGCTGGACAAGGACCCAGGTCAGGCACTCAACGATTGGGATCCGCAGGCCTTCTCTGAGGCGTCATCCATAGTGAGAGTTGTGCAACGATTCCTGCTGTTTGATCAGGCGTACTTCATCAATCTGTTGACTCTTCTCGCACCGCTTATCCGCTCAATCCGGGCTTCATTCGCGCAGAGCGGGTGGATGTCGTTCGACGGCCTCCTGGCGACCGCGCGGCGACTGCTATGGGATCATGCCGACGTCCGCGAACGAATCAAGCGGGACTACCGGGCCATCTTGATCGATGAGTTCCAAGACACGGATCCCGTGCAGTACGAAATCCTTCTGTCGCTCGCCGAGCAACAGGGTCGCCACTCAAAGAACTGGCAGGACATGCAGCTCGAGCCGGGAAAACTTTTCATCGTCGGCGACCCGAAGCAGTCGATCTATGCTTTCCGGCGCGCCGATATGGAAGCCTTTGATCGCGTCGTGGAAAAGGTCCTGGCCGACGGCGGATCGATGTACAGTCTCACGACGAATTTCCGGAGC
>JBKPSD010000106.1:0-4470 GCA_046734935.1 Nitrospirota bacterium | reverse complement strand
GCCAGCGCGTCCGCAAGCGCGATAAAGCTACCGGTGATCGCGGCGGTTCGGGTGCCGCCGTCCGCCTGGATGACATCGCAATCAATCCAGATGGACCGTTCACCCAGCTGCGAAAGCTCGGTCACCGCCCGCAATGCCCGGCCAACGAGCCGTTGAATCTCCAGCGTCCGGCCTCCTTGCTTGCCTTTGACCGCTTCACGAGGCGTCCGGTCATGCGTCGCTCGCGGCAGCATGGCGTACTCGGCGGTTACCCATCCGGTGCCCTTTCCTTTGAGAAACGGCGGCACTTTCTCTTCGACGGACGCCGTGCATATCACTTTGGTGTCGCCCATCTCGATCAGGACCGACCCTTCGGCGTGCTTGATAAAATTTCGCGTCACTTTGACAGGGCGAAGCTGATCCTTTCGACGGCCGTCCGCACGCACTACACCTGATCCTGAATTCATCAATATCTCCCAGAAATTGGGGCATTATAGTGAAGCGACTCTCAAAGCGCAATGAAACCGGACTTCGCCTCCACGCGACGCAGAGAAGCCGGCGCTTTGTACAAACTCGTGTGAGCCGGGCGAATTCTGTACAGGCCGTCGGGGGCAGCAACTTAGTGAAGCGCATGCAATCGCAGACCATGGAAATACTTCGGACGCCGAAATCTCAATAACATCGCCCGTTCCAGACACACCGGCGGAACGGCATGGTCGGGGCCGACCACAGCAGAAATTCATTAATTAGTGGCACAAAAGGTGCACCGCGTTTAGAGTCCTTCAAGACGATCGAAGCTTGAAAAACGACGCGCATCGAACCGCGGAACCGATAGAGTCTTTCCAATGACGTTGCTGCTCGATCGCCCCGCACAGCAGGCACTCCTCGATCTTAAACGAGTACTGGTTGTCGACGACGAAGAGCCGATTCGGCGGCTGCTCGGATACATGCTCCAGTCTCACGGCTATGAGACCGTGCTCGCCGCAGATGCCCGAGAAGCGCGGCAGCGGCTGGAGGAAACTCCATTTGCCCTGCTACTGTGCGACGTCAACATGCCCGGAGAATCGGGTATGGACCTGGTCCGTCACACCTTTCAGCAGCGTCCCCATACGGCCGCAATCATGGTCACGGGGCTCGACAGTCCCCTGCTTGCCAACGCGGCGCTCGACATGGGCGCCTTCGGCTACATCATCAAGCCCTTCGAAGCCAATGAAGTCCTGATCAACGTTGCCAATGCCCTCCGCCGGCGGCGTCTCGAGATGGAGAGCCGCCTGCACCGGGAAAACCTGGAGGACGTCGTCAGGACGAGAACGCTGGCCTTGCAGCAAGCGTTGGAATGGCTCGAACGGAGCGAAAAGGAATTGCGCCTGTCACGGGAAGAAACGATTCAACGGCTCGCGATCGCCGCGGAATACCGGGACAGCGCCACGGCGCAGCATATTCAGCGCATGAGCCACTATTGCGAGTTGCTGGCCCGCCGCTACGGGTTGTCCAGCGAACGTTGCGATCTCATCAGGACCGCCAGTCCTATGCACGACATCGGGAAGATCGGCACTCCCGATCATGTGCTGCTCAAGCCCGGCAAGTTCACGCAGGACGAGTTCAATGTCATCGCCCAGCACGCGGAAATCGGCTACCGCATATTGGCCGGCTCGGATGCGGAAATACTGAATGTGGCGGCTACGATTGCGCTCACCCATCATGAGCGGTGGGACGGCAGCGGGTATCCGCGAAAACTGAAGGGAGAGGCGATCCCGATCGAAGGCCGCATCGCCTCGATCGCGGACGCGTTCGACGCGCTCACCACCGCCCGGGTGTACAAACCGGCCTTCGAATTCGATCATGCGGTGGATCTCATGACCAAACACCGGGGAGAGCACTTCGATCCCGAACTGCTCGATGTGTTCCTGGCGTCACTCGGCGACATCAAGCGCATCCACGAGCAGTATGCCGACCGCGCCACTGCCGGCCTGCCACGCCAATTGTAATTCCGCCTTCAGCGCAGTCCACACTCATATTGCGTCAATTGCTTCATTTCGTTGACTGTCGTCCGCCTGCCGCTATACTGCAATCAATCGACAGGGTCGTTTCACTACCATGAGGACGGTGCAGCACAGGCCGTCGAGTTTGGCACCGAAAGGACTCACGACATGGCCAAAAGAGCTGCCTCCGTCAAGAAAGGGATCACGCGAAACTGGATCGCGTATTTATGTGAATCCCTCGTCACCTCGGGAGTGATGCCGACCTGGGAAGCCGCGACCTATTTGACCGAAAACTTGTTCGGAGAATCCCCCAACCCCAGACTGCTGGGCACCAGCAACGCCTACGAAGTCACCTCCCAGTTTCTTCATCGCATGTATCAGCCGCTGGCGGAAGCCGCCTCCCGCGAGGTGAGCCTGCCGCAAGGCGCCATGCTGCATGTCTTCGCGGACATCAGCCTGACGGGAAAGTCGGCGGTCCTCGTGATTTATTTTCCGCCCGAAGGGCAGGCGCATCAACTCTTGATGCTCGATGCCGCCAAGGCCTGGGATCTTGTCTTCCAAGACTCGGAGGCTTTCAATCGGTGGGCGGAAGACCGGTTTCGACTATTGAGAGCGGCGCTGACGGCGGCGATCGGCAAGCCGGTCAGGCAGCCGCTTCTCGCGGAAGTCTCTTAGCATAGCATCAACGGGGCTCATAGTTGAGGTTGGGCGACAGCCACCGTTCGATGGTCCCCACGTCCATCCCTTTCCGGCGGGCGTAATCTTCCACCTGGTCCTTCCCGATCTTGCCCACGGCGAAATATTTCGCCTCGGGATGGGCAAAGTACCATCCGCTGACGGCCGCAGCGGGCAGCATCGCGAAGCTTTCGGTCAACGTGATGCCGGTCTGTCGCTCGACTTCCAAGAGATCGAACAAGGTCCGCTTTTCCGTATGGTCCGGGCAGGCCGGATACCCCGGTGCCGGACGAATGCCCCGGTAGCGTTCGCGGATCATATCCTCATTCGTCAGCTGCTCACGTTTGCCGTACCCCCATTGTTCCCTGACGTGTTTGTGCAAATATTCCGCAAACGCTTCAGCCAAACGATCGGCCAGCGCCTTGGCCATGATCGAATTGTAATCGTCGTGGTCGCGATCGAACCGGCGGCACAGTTCGTCCAGCCCCAATCCGGCGGTTACGGCAAACGCACCGGCATGGTCGGTGCGACCTGATGCCTGGGGAGCGATGTAATCAGCCAGCGCCAGGTTGGCCTGGCCCTGCGGCTTTTCCGACTGCTGGCGCAGCGTATGGATCGTAGCCAAGCCGCGCTGCTTCGACGCGTCCGAATACAAAAGGATGTCGTCGCCGATACTGGCGGCGGCAAAAAGGCCATACACGCCCTTGGCGCTCAACAGATGATCCCTGAGGATGCGATCGAGGAGTTCCTGAGCATCGGCGAACAGCTCCTTTGCCTTCGTGCCGATGGTCGGATGTTCGAAAATCGCTGGATAGCGTCCCTTCAGTTCCCAGGTGTGGAAAAAGGGGGACCAGTCGATGAACGGCAAGAGTTCCCGCAACGGCTGATCGGGAATGACCCGAACGCCCAATGCATCGGGCGCAGGAATATCCAGGGTGGCCCAATCCGAAGACAAGCGCCTGGCGCGGGCGTCCGACAGCGGAAGCAGGGGTTTGCCTCCGCGGTCGTGATGCGCTTGCCGCATACGGTCATAATCTTCCCGAATCCCCTGAACAAAGAATGCCTTTTGCTCACGATTCATGAGGCTGCCCACGACGCCGACCGCGCGCGACGCGTCCAACACATGGACGACCGACGGCTCATAGAAAGGCGCAATCTTGACGGCGGTGTGCGCCTTGCTCGTGGTCGCACCACCGATCAAAAGAGGCACATCGAACCCTTCTCGTGTCATCTCCTTGGCGACATGCATCATTTCGTCGAGCGACGGCGTGATCAGCCCACTCAAACCGACGATATCGGCCTTGTGTTCCCTGGCGCTGGCCAGGATATGCTCGCACGGCACCATCACGCCCAGATCGATGACCTCATAGTTGTTGCATCCCAGCACGACGCCGACGATGTTCTTGCCGATGTCATGAACGTCTCCTTTTACCGTCGCGAGCACGACCTTGCCCTGCGACTGGTAGCCGCCGAGCCGTTTTTTCTCCTCTTCCATGAACGGCAGCAGGTAGGCGACCGCCTTCTTCATCACGCGAGCGCTTTTGACGACCTGCGGCAAAAACATTTTGCCGGATCCAAAGAGGTCGCCGACGATGTTCATACCGCCCATCAGCGGACCTTCGATGACCGCCAACGGCTTTGGATACTTTTGCCGCGCCTCCTCCGCGTCCTGCTCGATGTAGTCGGTGATGCCTTTCACCAGCGCATGGGACAGCCGTTCTTCGACCGTCCCCTTCCGCCATTCATCGTCTCTGAGGACGGTCTTGTCCTGACGTTTGACCGTTTCGGCGAACGCCACCAGACGCTCGGTGGCATCCGGACGCCGGTTCAACAG
>JBKPSD010000105.1:0-16153 GCA_046734935.1 Nitrospirota bacterium | reverse complement strand
ATCCGAATCTATTCCTCCTCATTAACACCGGCGTGGACTGCCGTTGTCCGCCGCATTCTGCGCCGGTCGGTCGGAGTGAGGGGCGATATTCATCGCGAGGCTCGGCAAAAGAGTGGCTACCTAGACGAAAAAACCATCATTTAGGGATAAGAAAAACATTGACAGGAAACCGAATGATTGGGTAGATTCGCGGCCTTTCCATCCTAGGTGCTTTGAATTAGGTGGACGCGGAGGGACGCCATGCCAGCCGAATCAGGGACGGTTCCTCCTACTCCTGATGTCTCCGCAGCACCCGCCCTCCCTGTCATCGACACAGGCCTGCTCTGTCTCCTGATTCTCGTCCGTTTTTATGACCTTCCCGCCGATGCTTCGCAGCTGCGCCATCAGTTCGTGTCGGCAGGCAGCACTTTCTCGGATGTCGACCTGCTTCGCGCCGCCAAGCATTTGGGATTGAAAGCCTGCGTGTTGAAGAGCCGGTGGGACAAGCTTGAGGGAACGCCGTTTCCTGCCATCGCCAAACTTCGGGACCACCGATACGTCGTGCTTGCCAAAATCGACGGCGAGAAAGCATTGATTCAAGACCCAGGTGAAGGGCGTCCGCTGGTCGTCTCCCGTGAACAGTTCGAGACCAATTGGACGGGCGAACTCTTGCTGTTCGCAAAGCGTGCGCATCTTCGCGCCCAGGATCTGAAGTTCGACTTTACCTGGTTCATCCCCGCCATCGTCAAATACCGGAAATTTTTCGGCGAGGTCTTCGTCGCCTCGTTCGTGCTGCAATTATTTGCCCTGCTAACCCCGCTGTTCACGCAAGTCGTGATTGACAAGGTGCTCGTGCACAAGGGATTCACGACATTGCATGTGCTGGCGGTCGGCATGGTGACGCTGGCCCTGTTCGATGCCGCATTGGGCGGACTCCGCACGTATCTCTTCGCGCATACGACCAATCGCATCGATGTCGGGTTGGGCGCCCAATTATTCCGTCACGTCCTCGCCTTGCCGCTGGCTTACTTCGAAGCGCGGCGTGTCGGCGATACGGTCGCGCGGGTGCGCGAGTTGGAGCACATCCGGCAATTCCTGACGAGCAATTCGGTAACGGTCGTCCTGGACGTCGTGTTTACGCTGGTGTTTCTCACCGTCATGTGGTTCTACAGCCACGCCCTGACGATGGTCGTGGCGGCGTCCCTGCCTTTGTATGCCATCCTGTCACTGGCGATCACGCCGGCGATTCGCGCCAGGCTGCATGAAAAGTTCAATAGAGGAGCGGAAAATCAGTCGTTTTTGGTCGAAGCCATCAGCGGCATTCAGACCGTCAAAGCCTTGGCGGTCGAGCCTCCGCTGCTGCGCAAATGGGAAGAGCAGCTGGCCGGCTACGTGCGAGCCAGTTTTAGGGCGACGAGTCTGATTACCGTGGCCGGACAAATTGCCGGCTGCATTCAGAAGGTTACCACGGTCGCGGTGCTCTGGGTGGGAGCCTATCGGGTGATCGACGGCGATCTCACCATCGGCCAATTGATCGCCTTCAACATGTTGTCGGCGCAAGTGACAGGGCCGCTGCTGCGCCTGGTCAATTTGTGGCAGGAATTCCAGCAGGTGGGCATTTCGGTCCAGCGCTTGGGAGATGTGCTCAATACCCAACCGGAGCCTTCCTATAAGCCGAATCGGACGACATTGCCTCAAGTCGCGGGACACGTGGTCTTCGAGGACGTCACATTTCGCTATCGCCCAGACAGTCCGGAGGTCCTAAGAAAGGTTTCGTTTGCCATTGCACCGGGGAAGGTCATCGGTATCGTGGGGCGTTCTGGTTCCGGCAAGAGCACGATCGCGAAGCTGATCCAGCGGTTGTATGTCCCCGAACGCGGACGCATTCTCGTGGATGCTGTCGATCTCGCGCAGGTCGATCCAGCCTGGTTGCGGCGGCAGGTTGGAGTGGTCCTTCAAGAAAACTTTCTCTTTAACAGCTCTGTGCGGGACAACATCGCGCTGTCGGATCCTGGCCTGGGCATGGAGCCGGTGATCCAGGCGGCAAAATTAGGGGGCGCTCACGAGTTTATCCTCGAGTTGCCGGATGGCTATGACACGATCGTTGGGGAGCACGGGTGCTCACTGTCCGGAGGACAACGACAACGTATTGCTATTGCCAGGGCGTTGGTCGCAAACCCCAGAATTTTGATTTTCGATGAGGCGACCAGTGCCTTGGACTACGAGTCCGAAGCCGTTATCCAAAAAAACATGGCCGAAATTTCTCAGGGGCGCACGGTCTTTATCATTGCCCATCGCCTTAGTACCGTCCGGCCCGCGAATCGCATTTACGTGGTTGAAAAAGGGGAAATCGTCGAAGAAGGTTCGCATGAAGAACTGCTGCGTGCCAACGGTTTTTATGCACGCTTGTGCAGGCTGCAGAATAGCGGAGTGGCACAGCCAAAAGCGTAAAGACCATGATGGCCTTCGGAACACTCTCGAGACATTGGACGATTTGGAAGGCGGCCTGGCGGGCTGAGTCCACTCGACAACTTGGGACGACCCCTCGCGGGCGGACGACTGAATTCCTGCCGGCGGTGCTGGAGATCGAACAGGCATCGCCTTCTCCCATCGGCCGCGCGATCAGTTGGACGATCATCGGAGTGTTTATTGCGGGGCTTTCCTGGGCCACAATCGGGTGGATCGATATCGTCGCGACAGCGCAGGGAAAGATCATCGCGAGCGGTTATTCGAAGATCATTCAGCCGTACGAGACCGGTGTCATTGCTTCTATTCATGTGATCGACGGGCAAATGGTGAAGCGCGGAGATGTTCTGATCGAGCTGGATCCCACGCAAAACCGGGCCGACCGCGACCGGGCGTCAAACGAGTATCGCGCGGCAAAGGTTGATGCGGCTCGATTACGGGCATTGGTCGCGGGGAGCAACACGTTCGATGAACCTTCCGATGGCGATCCGCAGTACATCGCACTGCAACAGCAACTGTTGCGTGATCAGTTGAGCGAGTACCAGGCCCGTGTCGGCGCTGCGCAGCATTTGATCGATCAACGCCGGGCCGCGCTGGACCAGACGAACGAAAACATCCGCCGCTTGGAAGCTACGGTCCCGATGGAAGCAGAGCGGGCGGATGCGTACAGGAAGCTGCTGGAACACGACGCCGCGACGAAATTGGATTTTTTGCAAGCCGAGCAGCAGCGAATCGACAAGACGCAGGAATTGGCCGGCCAACGGAAGAAGCTGGCGCAGGACGCGGCGGCATTGTCGGAGGCGGAAAAGAACTATCGGGTCACCGTGACCGAGTTTCAACAATTGAAACAGGCGGAATTATCGACCATTGAGACCAAGGCGGCTTCACTGGTTCAAGACGTGACCAAGGCAGGTCAGAAGGCGGAGTTGCAGCGGCTCACGAGCCCCATCGATGGAGTCGTGCAGCAGCTTGCCGTCCACACGGTGGGGGGCGTCGTGACGCCCGCGCAGCAGTTGCTGATCGTGGTGCCTCAGGACCATCCCGTTGAGGTGGAAGCCCAGGTGGAGAATAAAGACGTGGGCTTCGTCAGGGAGGGCCAGCCGGTCGAAATCAAGGTGGAAACGTTCTTATTTACCCTCTACGGGACGATTCCAGGGACGGTCCTGTCCGTCTCGGATGACGCGGCCGCCATTGAAAAAGTCGGTCTTGTCTATCCCACGAGAGTCAGCATGGATCGTTCGACGATCGAGGTCGAAGGCAGGCCGGTCAATTTATCGCCGGGGATGGCCGTGACGGTTGAAATCAAGACCGGTAAGCGCCGCCTCATCGAATATCTTCTCAGTCCCCTTCTGAAATCTGTCAGGGAAAGCCTGCGGGAGCGCTAGCCGTATGTTGACACCGCGGGTGACTTTCCTCGCGTGGGCATCGAGCGTGATTGGCGTCCTATTGGCATCAAGCCTGACTTGGGCGGTCAGCGGTCAGGTAGACCAAGCCAAGCCCGCGCCGTTGCCGCCGTTGAGCCTCACCCTCCGCGCGGCATTGGCGGCCGCAGTGGACAACAATCCGGATGTGCAATTGTACCGAGAGCGCATTGCAGCCGCTGAAGCGCAGGCCCGAACACAGTTGGGCGCCCTTTTGCCCAATCTGGAGTCGAACGTCCAGCAGAGCCGACAAGTCAATTTTCTCGGGAAATTCGGCCTTTCGGCAACACGCACCGATCCATTCAGCATCTTCGATGCACGGGCAAGCGGATCTCAGAATCTCATCAGTATGAGTCTGATCCAAAAGTGGCGGTCATCACGCCAGAGCCTGCACGTGGCCGAATTCGAAGCGGAGAGCCGAAGGTACGACACCATGGCAAGCGCGGCATTGGCCTACATGGAAGGGCTCAAGGCGATGGGGATGGTCAAAATGCGCGAAACCAACCAGCAGATCATGAGCGAGCTGCTGAGCCTGGTCAAGCAGCGGCAGAAGAGCGGCGTCGCGACCGGCATGGACATTGCCCGGCTGGATGCGCAACTCGCCAACGAAAAGCAGCTGGCGGCCTCCTCGCGCTATGACGTGCAGCATGCCAAGTTGAATCTGATGAACCTGCTCAGTCTGCCGTACGAGACGCCGCTGGCCTTGCAGGACGAATTCAAGACGGAGGTCTATGACGCCTTGGAATCGCAGGCTGCGGTCGAAGAGGCGCTCAGCAATCGCCCGGAAGTCCAGGCGCAATTCACACGGGTTAAAGCCACCGAACTGACCTATTCATCCATCACAGGAGAGCGACTGCCGTCACTGGTGGCGCAGGGAGATTTCGGCTGGATCGGTAATCGAGCGAAGGAGGCGGTTGAAACCTACAACATGGCCATCCTGCTCCAAATTCCGATTTTCGACGGCGGCCAGCGCGAGGGCCGGATCGCGGAGGCGCGAAGTAATCTCCGGCAGGAAGCGCTCCGAATGCGTTCGGTTCTGAATCAGGTCAAAATGGAAGTGCACGACGCGGTGGCTGCCATGATGGCCGCCAAGGAGCAAGTTGCCATTGCGCAGGCCGGATTGCAGATGGCCATAAAGGAACTCGATCTGGCGCGGGAACGCTACAACGTGATCACGGCGGCCAGCTATTTTGAGTTGACCAACGGACTGAATTCCGTGTCACGAGCCAGAGAAAATCTCGTCAACGCGCTCTTCCAGTTGAACGCCTCACGTGTCAATCTCGCGCGAGCGACCGGCACCCTCCAGTCCTTGAATTAAGAACTCTCGAAGGTCACCGATCCTCAGCGTCGGTCTTAGGCACCGCGGACATCGCTGAAGGCTTCACGACATCGATAATTTGGTCGTTGAGATTAAGCTCGATGGTGACTTGATCGTCCTTGCCGACCTGTGCCTGACTCAACAGCTTGGAATCGACCACGGGCAATGTCCATGTCTGTCCGTCTTTTGTCTTGAACGTGATCGTTTTCTGCCCTTCATCGACACCCAGAATACTGCTTCCTCCGAACGTCGTTGTCGCATCGCTTGTCGTGACCGTCGCGATGAACAAGAGGAGAACGGGCAGCAAAATGGGAATTGTTCGTCTATTCATGATTTCACCTCTTCAAAGTGATGTGATTCCATCGGGCTTCTGAACGGCAAATGAGACACGCAGCGATTCACGCGGCGATCGCCGGTCGAGACTGCTCGCCGCTCGGCCACCTGCGCCCGCAACCAAGACATAGGAAGTGTCGGATGGACAGTCCGCTGCCCTGATCGATCACCGTTTCGTCCTGGAGTGGTCCGTGGCATTTCCAGCAGCGCAGGAAGCCCGGACGTTCGATGGGTTGCATGATTGCAACGGTGTACGCCCAATGGAGGCAGGAGTCGACCGGTGAAATCCACGGCCCGGTGGTTCAATGGGAGCGAAGATCTCTTATTGGATTGTGAGACGACGGTCTGCGAGGTGCATCAGGCTGGAAGCCGATTCTAACCAGGCATTGTCCGGCGTTGCATGATCGTCGGCCCTAGGCTGGACCCGAGAGACGCAGGTAAGCTACCTGAGTGACTGAACCCTGCCGTCATCGTGATTTGGACGTGAAGCAAAGAGCGGATTGGTCATTGATCAAGAACGCGTACGACCCTGCCTGGATTGCCGGCGACGATCGTGAACGGTGGGACATTCTCCGCCACCACGGATCGAGCCCCGATCACCGCTCCCTCGCCGACGGTGACGCCGGGTAGGATTACGGCCTCGAAGCCGATCCATACGTTGCGGCCGATCCGTACCGGTCTCGCTTCCCCGGCACTCTCCAATCGGCGTTCAAGGGTCATGGCGCTTCGTGCCAACGCCTTCCGCCGCATCTCCATGTTCATCGGCACACGGTACGTGTCCATGATCACGACGCTCCATCCGATCAACGCGTAATCGCCGATCTCGACTTCCAGGTCACAAATGATCCTTGCCGAGCTCACGAACGCACATTCGCCCAGGCTGACGCGGCCGGCTGGTCCGACGTCCAACACCGTCTTATCCAATGATGCGCCTCGTCCCATGCGAAGGCCGACGCTGGCGCGGCTGCGGTATTCATGGAAGCTGTAACTTGTGCCGAGGTAGACGGGCTCGGAGACGCACACGTTTGAAGGCACGGTGCCCGGATACCAATCGTCGGGCAGTTTCCAGGGGGCAGCGGGGCGCGTCATACGTCTCCGATCACTTGCGCTGGATTGCCGAGCACGCGTGTACCTGGCGCGACATCGCGAACGACGACCGATCCTGGTTCCACGAACGCGCCTTCGCCGATTCGAACTCCTTTGAGGATCGTCGCGTTTGGTCCGATCCACACATGGTCTTCGATGATGACCGGCTTTCGAGCAAAGCCCCTTCGAGGTTGGCCATTGGCGAGCGGCGAGCAGGCAATGGCATCAAGCATCCGGTCGGTGGGAGTCACCGGATGATAGTCCGCGTCGGTCACTGTCGTATGCCATCCAATCACGACGTAGTTGCCGATGCGCAGCTCGAGCTCGCAAAGCAGGAACGCCTCGGTGACATGACAGTAGTTGCCGATCACCATCCGTGCCTCTTCCCCCATATTGAAGTAGAGACCATTCAATGTGCAGCCCTCGCCGATGACGATCGCCGGCTCCAGACGACTGCGGAAGCGTTTGAACGGATGATCGCCCGGCAGATACTTGCCGGTGATGATGCTGTTGGGTCCTAGGCGTACGTTGGGCGGAACCTGATCAGGTGTCCAGCAGAGCGATTGATGTTCGACGGTTTGGCTCATGAGCATTTCTCCAGCGTAAGTTCTGATTGGGCAGCCATCGGAATCTCCCTACCCAGGGCCACGACTCGGCCTTCCTGAACGTGCAGCCGCAGATCGCACTTCTCCAATGTCGTGAGCCGATGGGCAATCATGAACGTCGTTCTTCCGCGTATCAAGCGCGCCATCGCGTCCGTGATGGCCGCTTCGCTGTGTATGTCCACCGAACTGGTCGGTTCGTCGAGGATGAGCATCGGCGCATCTTTCAGGAACGCTCGCGCGAGCGAAATGCGCTGGCGCTCCCCTCCCGACAGGCGCATGCCGCGCTCTCCCACTTGCGTGTGATATCCGTCGGGAAGGCTCATGATGAAATCGTGGATATTGGCCGCTCGTGCCGCCGCGATAACGGCCGCTTCGCCTGCCGAGGGGCGCCCGTAGGCGATGTTTTCGGCCAACGTGGTGGAAAATAGGACCGGTTCCTGGAGGACGATTGCGAACTGGTTGCGCACGTCTGCCAGATCATATTTGCGGAGGTCGGCCCCGTCGAGGAGGATACGACCGGCGGTAGGATCATAAAAGCGCGTGAGCAAGCTCACCAATGTGGTTTTCCCCGCGCCGGATGGACCGGAAATGCCGACACACGTTCCGGGCTCGATCTGAAACGAGACGTCCTGAAGAATGCACCGATCGCTCTCATACGAAAAGCCGACGTGTTCGAACGCCACCGCCCCTCTGGCGCGGACGAGCGGAAGAGGCGTCGCGCAGGTCGCGACCTCCGGCAACTCGTCGAGTAAGGCAAACGCTCGTTCGGCACTCGCCAGAGCCGCTTGCACCTCCGTCACTTTCTTGCTGATCGTCTCCAGCGGTTTGTACAGTTGAGTCAGGTACGCCATCACCATGAGCAGTTCGCCCAGGCTCAGCAGGCCGGCCTGCACATGGCGTACGCCGATGTAGAGGACCGCTGCGGTTCCGACGGCGATCGTCAGTGCCATGAACAGGCCGAACCTCATCTCCGCGAACACGGCGCCGATCTGCTCGAACATGCTGCGAGTGGCTTGTTCGAGGAAGCGCTCTTGTTCCCGGTCTTCCTGGCCAAAGGCTTTCACGACGCGCACCGAGCCCAATACTTCCTGCGCGACTGACATCGTGGCGCTTTCGAGTTCTTTGACCGCCGCCCACCGGCCCCGGATCCGACGGCGATAAAATTCCGCCAGCACAAACAGGACAGGCGAGACGGCGAGAGCCACCATAGACAAGGCCACGTCGAACTGTGCCGTCGCCCAAACGAGCGCACCGAGCGTCACCCATGCCGTCACGAACGGCACAAACCCCTGAATGGTCACGTATTGGACGGAGGGCGCATCGTACTGTATGCGATACAATGAATCGGCCGTTCCTTTCGCGTCGTGGTAGGACAAGGAGAGCCGCTGCACGTATCCGAAGAGACGACTCCGAAACCCGAGGACCAGTTTCTCGCCGACGTACAGTTGGAGCAACCAACTGGCAAATCCTTGCACCTGCTGCAACAAAATGATCCCCACCACGAGCGATATCGCCACGATGAGCACCGCCGTCTTACCGTTCTCCGCCGTCGTCGTAGGCAGCACCATTTGGAGCAGCTGCGGCAATGGACTGTCTCCGAGGACGCTGTCCACGGCGATTTTTAACGGCAGCGGACCCAACAATGCCAACGGCGCCGACAACAGGCTGAAAAGGCAAATCGCCGTCAGGTGCAGCCAGTAGGGTCTGGCCTCGTCCGCGATTCGCCGATAGAGCGAGAGGTCGCTATAGCGCCTAGCCATTAGTCCGCTTCCATCCGTTGCGGCTCGATGGCTCGCAAGGCGGCGGCCATTGCGGAGCCGGCTTGCTGCCACGTGCACAACAGAAACCATATGAGACCCGCACCGAGAACCGCGCACATCACCCATGCCGCATCCAGTCCGGCCACCGTCGTCAATGCGGCGAAAAGTCCGACCGACGCGATGGCGACCGGGCGGATGGTTGGCCACACTCGAAACCGGACGTACTGAGTACCCGATCCCTGATCTTCTACGGCCATCAGCACTCGCGCTGCCGCGAAAGCGCCGCTTCGTATTTCGAGATCCCAGCGCGCAAAGTCGTGGCCATTGAAGAAAATGCTCCGGTGCTCGCGAAGCCAGCGCTCCACCCGCCCCAATCGATTCTCCGGTGCCATCCATTTTCTTGTCCAGAAGGCGAACGTTCTGATCCGCGGGAAGGCGAAGCCCGGTACACCCCGCCGCCGCCAAAACGTGAGACCGTACTTGACCCGTCCGGACAAGCGCGCCACGGGTTGCAGCATGTGCAAGAAGCCTATCATTATGGAGCGTCGCATTCGGGTGACGAACGAGGGATGTGGTGTGGAACGTGAGGCCAATGCCGCACTTTTCCCCACTTGAAGCAACGTCAGGGTCACAGCGATCGCGAGAGGGAGAATACCCAGCAACGGTTTCCAGGAGAGCGCCGTGATGGCCAGTGCAAAGAGCCCAAAGATCGCCAAATACCACTCCGGCATGATCGGCAACGCCCGCAGCGTTTTCGTCGAGGGTTCGTACAGGCGCTGAAACGGGGCGCTTCCCCAGAGGCCATGGTAAATCCGGCTCTGAGACCCAAGGATGTGTGAGAAGGTTTTTCCATACAGCCGGCCCTCAAACGTATGATGGCCGGCGGAGTTGTACTTTTCCGGCCATTTCGTCTCCAAGAGCGCCTCGGCCTTTCCATAGCCCTTTTGCTGCCGCCAATAGGCGGATACGGAATTGCGACGATGATGCCAGACGACTGCCGGCGGGCAAAATCCCAAGGTCCAGCCGCGCGCCTGCAAGCGCCAGCAAACATCGACGTCGTCGCCTGCGGCGTGGAATTGCGGATCGAAGCCGCCGATGGCGGCCAGGGCCGATTTGCGGAAGGCCATGTTACAGCCGGGAATGTGCTCCGCGATCTCGTCGGTCAGGAGGACATGCACGGGACCGCCGGGCGAGTGCGCAACGCAATCGGCAATGAATCCGTCGGTGGCCGGAGGAATATTCGGTCCTCCGATGCCGACATGGTCGGTCCGCTCAAACCACGCCACGAGGTAATCGAGCCAATGCGGATCCGGGTAGGCATCATCGTCGATATAGGCCACGAGATCGCCCGTCGCCGCGCGCCATCCGACGTTGCGCGCATGACTGAGACCATTCTGGTCCGTATTGATCAGCAAGACGTCGTATTCGCGGGCAATGTCGGGAGTGGCGTCGGTAGACCCGTCGTTGACGACGATCACTTCGTAGTTGCGGTACTCCAACCGGCGAAGGCCTTCCAAACACTCGCGGATGGTCCTGGCACCGTTGTAGGAGCAGACGACGACCGAGACGCGCGGCCGGGATCGGCAAGGGTCGAAGGGCACTTCGTCGAACGCTCTTTGCACCCGGTACAAGACGGGCTTCGGGCGGCGGTCACGGTCCGTCAGGCCGAACGCCCAGTCGTCGACTTCGGCGCCGCCGCGAAACCATTCGTCGGTCCAGGAGAAGATGATTGCTCCGGCACAGCCGGCGGCGAAGGTGGTTCGGATTTGCCACTCGACACTTTGTGCCTGTTTCGTCTCGCCGTTTCTGAACGCATCAAGCCCGATTTCACTCATGAGAAGCGGACGATCGTTCGCAATATTCTGGAGCCGGGCCAGATACGAGCGAAGCGTGTTCTCCGTTTCCAGGTACACGTTAAAGCAGACGAAGTCCAAAAAGGGAAGCTGCAGATATTCGGTGGATGGGTAATTCACGTATGTGACCAGGCCATGGGGATCCTCTTGTTTGACGATTCGATAGATGCGGTGCAGATACCGTTCGATGCGGCGCTTCCCGATCCATCGTGCGACGCTCGCAGGGATTTCGTTGCCGATGCCGTAGCAAAGCAACGCCGGATGCCCCGCCACCGTACGGACTTTTTCACGCATCATCTTGTCGGTGTTCGGCGCACGCTTCTTGTCGATCAGATAGCCGACGTACTGCTCGGCGGAGAGCCCGACCATCACGCGCAAGCCATGTCGCTCGGCAATGTCCAACAGTGCACGAGGCGGCATCGTGTGGGGAATGCGCACCGTGTTGATGCCGTGCGCCGCCATCTGGGCAAAATCACGCTCAATTTGCTCGAGGTCGTGATACTCCCGTCGCGCTTCATCCGGCCGGAAGGCGCCGTAGCTGACGCCTTTGACGTAAAACTTTGTGTCGCCCACAAAAATGAATTTTCCGCCGATGTGCGGTCGGGGCTGAGCGGAGAGGAGGGCGGAAGGCGGAAGCGATTTCTCCGTGTAGGAAGCCACCCCCGTATCGAAGTTCTTTTCCAATAACATTATGCGCTCTCCTTTCCGCCTTTTGATGCTACAAACCTGTTGATATTCGGTGAAACATGTGCCTTCCAGGCCTCGCCCCTTGCATGCCTCGTGCCTGCGAGGACAAAGGCGGTATTACCCGCTGTCCCGTCTGCTTTTCCATGCCTATCACGGTCAAACCCAACTAAAGCTGTTGGGCTTTCCCTACACGTATCCTCCATGAGTAAAGGCCTTGGAGAACGCTCGTCAGTCGTCCTGCCTCAAAATCTGAATAGCCGGTACATCACCCGTCCAAGCGTCTCCTGATAGGATGAGGCGTTATAGATCGTATCCTTGTACTGATTGAACAGCACATCGAAGGAAATGGAGCTGCGCACTGTCAGCGGGATCTCCAAGCTGGTCACGATATAGGTATTGAGCACGTCGTATGAGTGATCAGTCGCCGTGGATCGGGAATAGTAGGCGAAGCTCGACACTGAAAACAGCCGCTTAGGGTGTATGTAACCGAGCGAAACCATCGCCATTGGCGTAATAGTCCGGAGACCATCCCAACTACGGTCTTCTTGCATTAAACTGAGGGACGGCATGATCCAAAGACTATCGGTCGGGCGAAAGGTGGCGCTGGCGTCATGGTAAAGAAAATTTCTCTGCCGCGATGAGTCGAGGATATTCGTGGCATGTGCGATCTCTGTGGACAGACTCACATCCCACGTCGAATGCCACGATGACAGCGATGCGCCGTAGGTGTTCATGGTGTTGTCTTCCAAAACGTGGGCCGGACCTCCAATAGTCTGTAAGGTTCCACGCTGGTACGAGATGCTCAGGCTGGTGTCACCGGGCAGACTCAGCGAGAGCGCGCTTCCCCCCAGCATGCGGGTGTTCCGCGGCCGACGAGGATCTTCCTCCAGATTGTCATGGAATTCGGAAAACATGCCCTTAAGCTTGAAGAGTCCAAACGTTTGCGAAATCCAACTTTCGCCGCCCTCTTGGTCCAAACGCCAGTTCATTCCGGGGCCTCGACGGAACCCCGGACCTATCGATCGGTATTCGCCGCCATACTCTAACGTTCCACTGCTCCCGCTCATTCGCAGACGCGCGAGCTGGTTTCGGTACTGACGGAACCATTTTTCCGTCTGCGAATTGGCAGACGAAGATGCGAATTGTCCTTCCCCTTTCAACCCCGCCGGCAACGAGCCCTTAAAGGACAAGTCGACCGCATCACGCTGAATGCCGTCGTCCAACAGCCTGATGGTTCCACGAGGGTCCGCGGAGTGATAGACCGGGTTGACGGAAAAAGACTGGCCGAACTCTTGTTGAAGGTCCCAGTTCGCCGAAGGCGCTGTCCGCGCCATCGCTTGCTCCGCGGACTGAGCGATTCCGGTCCCATGAGCAATGCCTCTTCCCAGGACCCCGAAGAGCACGACGCAACCGAGGCTGACCCCGCTCCAGAGTTTGGCCATTCCTGCAATCCTCACCGCTTAGGCCTCTTCATCTCGTCACACTGATGGCAGCGACGAGTGTCTCCTCCTCGACCTGCCGACCGTCTCGCGCTATGCGTTCAATGACACCAACGAGGCATTCGCCTGACCGTTGGCGGGACATGTGGCCGCATCAACATCCTCCTCGAGGCGGAAGAGCGGCGATGCAGGGTGCCCTGTGGGCCGGCCGACCGAGATATGGCGGAAGCCGAATTGTGTGACTTTGGCGGTGTCGTAGACGTTACGGAGATCGACCAAGACGGGACGCCGCATCAGCACCTTGAGCTTGACGAAGTCCAAGTTCCTGAACTCATTCCATTCCGTCATCAATACGAGCGCGTCCGCGTCCTGCGCCGTCTCATAGGCGTTGGCGCAGGGAACGATGTCTGAAAGTATGTTGATGCTTTCATCGATCGCCGCCGGATCGTAGGCGCGCACCATCACGCCGTGAGCGAGAAGCTTTTCAGCGATGAAGAGTCCCGGCGAGTCGCGAAGGTCGTTGGTGTTTGGTTTGAATGACAACCCTAGGAGTGCGATGGTGGGGCTGTCGATCTCGTCGAGCGCATCCAGGATCTTGGCGACCATGCGGTCTCGTTGTTGCGCATTGACGTCCGCAGCAGCGCCGGCGATTTGCATGGTATAGCCCGCGTTTTCTCCCATTTTCACCAGGGCCGCGAGATCTTTGGGAAAGCAAGACCCCCCGAATCCGGGGCCGGCGTGAAGGAATTTCCCGCCGATGCGGTGGTCCAGTCCCATGCCCTTGGCCACCGTTTGGACGTCGGCCTCGACTCGTTCGCATAGCGTCGCCATTTCATTGATGAACGAAATTTTCGTCGCAAGAAACGCATTCGAGGCATATTTGATCACTTCGGCGGTGGGAACATCCGTGACGACGAACGGCGTGTCGATCAGGTACAACGGCCGGTAGAGGTCTTTCATGATTTCAATGGCGCGATCACTGTCCGAACCGATCACCACCCGGTTCGGGCGCATGAAATCTTCGATTGCCGAACCCTCCCGCAGGAATTCGGGGTTCGAGACGATGTCGAAGGCCATTTGTTTCCGTTGCGCCGACGCAATCACCGTGCGCAAGAACTCTCCCGTGCCGACCGGGACGGTCGACTTGGTCACGATGACTTTGTACGACGTCATCTTGTCGGCAATCCCGCGACCGACCTCTTCGACATACGACAGATCCGCCGAACCATCGCTTTTCGGTGGTGTCCCCACCGCGATAAAAATGACCTCGCCATGGTCGACGGCTCGCGTCAGTTCAGTCGTAAAGCTCAGGCGACCTTGGTTGATCCCTTTGGCGACGAGTTCGGTAATGCCTGGCTCATAGAAGGGGACATGGCCCTTCTCGAGAGAGGCAATGCGCCTATCGTCAGTATCCATGCAGAGGACGCTGACGCCGAATTCGGCAAAGCATGCCCCCGTGACCAACCCCACATATCCGGTACCGATGATGCTGATTTGCATGCGACACTCCTGTGATTTGGTTAGAGTCGTGTTCGACATTCGTGATCTCAGCCGACTTCCGCTGTCGACATCTCGGCCGCAAAGTGTTCGATCGTCGTGACGAGTCCTTCTTCAAGCTCGATTTCCGGCTCCCATCCGAGCAGTCGCCTGGCTCGGCTGATGTCCGGTCGTCTCAGCTGCGGATCGTCGATCGGCAGAGGGCGAAACTCGATTTGGCTATTGGAGCCAACGAGCTTCAGGACGAGGGCCGCGATCTCTTTCACAGTGAGCTCGTGTGGATTTCCGATGTTCATGGGTTCATGGATGCTGACTTCCCGATCGGCGTCGACGGAGGTCAAAAACCGCCGGTCCATGCGGGCCGCGACGGAACGATTTGAGTCGATCATGAGTAATTGCAAAATGCCGCGAACGAGATCGTCGACAAAGCAAAAGCTGCGGGTTTGCAGGCCTGTGCCAAAGACGGTCAGCGGCTCACCGCGTAGTGCTTGAACGACAAAGTTGGAGACCACCCGCCCGTCGTTGGGTCGCATCCTCGGCCCATAGGTGTTAAAAATCCTCACGATTCTCGTATCGAGTCCGTGGTAGCGGTGGTAGGCCATTGTCAAAGATTCGGCAAAGCGTTTTGCCTCGTCGTAGACGCCGCGTGGGCTGATTGGATTCACGTTGCCCCAATACGATTCCGGCTGAGGGTTTACGAGCGGATCGCCATACACTTCCGAAGTGCTTGCGAGGAGAAACCTTGCGCGCTTCGCTTTGGCGAGACCCAATGCTTTGTGTGTGCCAATGGCGCCAACTTTCATCGTGGCAATAGGCATTTCCAAATAGTCCTGGGGACTGGCGGGAGAGGCAAAGTGCATGACCGCATCAACGGCACCGTCTACATGCAGGAAATCGCAGACATCGTATTTGATGAATGTAAAGCGCCTGTGCAACAACAACGACGCAATGTTGTCCGTGCGGCCAGTGCTGAGGTTGTCCACGCAAACCACGTCGTGTCCATCGAGAATTAACTGCTCGCAGAGATGGCTGCCCAAAAAGCCGGCCCCTCCGGTAATCACCACGCGCATAGGTACCTCCTCATGAAGACGAATGACGATGTTGTTATGTTGCGGCTGAAATGTCGCTATGGCTCTTCACGGAATGTGCAGTCACATCCAGCGATACCCCGCCGGTGCAAGAACTGCGTTGTTCCTGTGAAGGCCAGAAAGTCGGAACGAAGCTAGCAGGCTATGGAGGGAGGATCGCTTTGAGACGGACTCGCGGCGGACCGATGGCCGCTGTTAAAGAAGAACATGAGTTCAACGATATCCGTGTCGTGCGCCATGTGGCGACAAAATACAGATATCATGGACGGAGAGCAAGTTAAAAAAATGTTAACGGATAAAATTCACAGAACTGTTCGGCGTTGTAAGGCGTTGTGAAATATTCGCGCTACTCGGATGCCAGTATTGTTTTGCTTTGATGCAGCAATACGGTCTCTAAGCGTTGCATTCTCCTCTTTCAGCGTTTCAGCCTGCTCTTGCAGCGGGTAAGCTGTGTTCCGGTGCTCTCGAGCTGCGAAGTTAACTCTCTCATTGTTCGTTCAAGTTCATCCAATTCTTGTTTGTGTACTTCACTTCAGTCTCGAGGGCGTTCATCCTGAGCAATCAGCCGTTAAAAAATGCTTCGAGCCTGCTCAGCGTCGTACTTTTCAAGGACACCCGCAA
>JBKPSD010000104.1:0-6135 GCA_046734935.1 Nitrospirota bacterium | reverse complement strand
GTCTTGATGGCGGTGGATGAAATCAATGCCAAGGGCGGAATCTTGGGCCGTCAGGTCAAGCCGGTCGTCGTGGATCCCGCCTCGAACTGGGACCTCTTTGCCGAAAAGGCGAAGCAGCTGCTGCTGCAGGACAAGGTCGCGGTGGTCTTCGGCTGCTGGACTTCCGTCAGCCGGAAGTCGGTGCTGCCTGTCTTCGAGAAGAACAACGGGCTCTTGTTCTATCCCGTGCAATATGAAGGAGAAGAGTGCTCGCACAACGTCTTCTACACCGGGGCGGCCGTCAACCAGCAGGCGGTGCCCGCGGTGGAGTACTTGATGAGCAAGGAAGGCGGCGGCTACAAGAAGTTTTACCTGCTCGGGACGGACTATGTGTATCCGCGTACGACCAACAAGATTCTCCGTGCCATGCTGCTGGCCAAGAAGGTGCCCGAGGCCAATATCATGGAAGAATACACGCCGTTTCACCATCAGGACTATCAGACGATCGTCGGCAAGATCAAAAAATTTTCCGCCGGCGGCGGAGCGGCAGTCATCAGCACGATTAACGGCGACAGCAACGTGCCGTTCTACAAAGAATTCGCCAACCAGGGTCTGCGCGCCGAAGACGCCCCGATCATGGCCTTCAGCGTGGCCGAAGACGAGCTGCGAGGGATGGACACGACGGCGCTGGTCGGTCATTTGGCGGCATGGAACTACTATCAGAGCGTCGATACGCCGCAGAACAAAAAGTTCGTCGCCGATTTCAAGGCGTACTGCAAGAAGAACAACTTGCCGGATGGTGAAAAGCGCGTGACGGACGATCCCATTGAGGCGGCCTACTTCGGCGTCCATGTCTGGAAACAGGCCGTGGAAAAGGCCGGGAAGACCGATGTTGACGCGGTGCGCAAGGCCGTTTATGGTCAGAAATTCCTTGCGCCCGGCGGCGAAATCAGGATGGATGAGGGCAACCATCATACCCACAAGCCTGTGCTCATCGGTGAGATTCTCAAGGACGGTCAATTCAAGGTGGTCTCGCGTTCGAAGGGATTGGTCAAGCCGGAGCCCTGGAGCGAATACACGAACCCTGACAAGGGCTGCGACTGGATCAGTCATCAGGGCACGTATCAAAAGAAGTAAGCGGTGTAGGGAACACAGAGAGAATCAAGCGGGTGACGTGAAGAATACCCACGTCACCCGTTTGCCTTGTTAGGAGCCTCGCGGATGACCCGTTTGTCTCTCGGCCTGCTGGTCCTGGCTAGCCTCGTATGCGCAGCGGTCGGCGACAGCTCGGCCGCAAGCGCTCCCGCTCCGGCACTTTCGCCGCTCGAGCAGGCCTTCTCTCAGATCGTGAACGAAGATGAAGCCGTCCGCGAAGCGGCGCTTCGTACGATCGCGGAACAGGGCGACAGCAGTCTTATTCCCCGCCTTGACGAAATTCGAGCGAACGCCGACCGCAGTATCCGCCAAGCGATCAAGCCGGTCATGGATTTGCTCAAGAATCGGGCAAAATTGGAAAGTCCCGAGCCGGATGCTCGCCGCTCTGCGGCCACCGACCTTGGGACCTCAGGTAAACGGGCGGCGATTCCATGGCTTGAGCAGGCAGCAGCGAAGGAACCAAACACATGGGTGCGGTACACGATGCACGAAAGCGCGGCACTGCTGACGCTGGGCGGTGATGACCAGCCCGCGAAGCTAGTCGCCGTGCGGACGCTCGGCGATTTGGCGAGCCAAAACGCCGTGCCCGCCTTGCAGGAGCTCGAGAAGGCGGGAGCCGCCGGGGACGCAACCGAATCACAGCAAGCGCTGGCCGAGGCGGCCCATGCCTCGTTGGAGCGCATTGAGAGCTGGGCGGTGTGGTCTACGGCGATCGAGACGCTGTTTCGGGGCATCAGCCTCAGCTCGATTCTGCTGATCATGTCGGTGGGACTGGCCATCATCTTCGGGCTTATGGGCGTCATCAATATGGCTCATGGCGAACTGATGATGGTCGGCGCCTATGCGACCTTCATGACCCAAGAAACCTTTAGAGCCTTTCTGCCATCATCGGTTTTTGATTGGTACTTTGCGGCCGCGATGCCAATGGCCTTTCTAGCGGCCGCCGGCTGCGGCATGCTGCTCGAAGTGACGGTCATTCGGTTCCTCTATGGCCGTCCGCTGGAAACGATGCTGGCGACGTGGGGTATCAGCCTTGTGCTCATGCAGGCCGCACGCGTGTATTTCGGCGATCTGACGGCCGTGACCGCGCCCCCGTGGCTGAGCGGCGGCGTACAGGCGATGGTCGGTGTGTATCTGCCCAACAACCGGTTGTTTATAATTCTGCTGTCTGTGATCTGCGTGCTCGCCATTTATGGGATTTTGTTTCGGTCCGGTCTTGGGCTCCGAGTAAGGGCGGTGACCCAAAACCGGAATATGAGCGCCTGCCTCGGCATTCCGACCAGGAAGGTTGATGCCTACACCTTCGCATTCGGCTCGGGTCTGGCCGGCATCGCGGGATGGGCATTGACGCTCATCGGGAACGTCGAACCGGGATTAGGCCAGAACTACATCGTGGATTCCTTCATGGTGGTCGTCACCGGAGGAGTCGGAAAGCTTGCCGGCACGATTGTGGCCTCCTTGGGCATCGGAGGCCTCAATAAGCTGCTCGAGCCAAGTCTCGGCGCGGTGTATGGGAAGGTGTGCATTCTTGTGCTGGTCATTCTCTTTCTGCAATGGCGGCCGTCGGGATTGTTTGCCATTAAGGGCCGCCATGCCGATACTTAGGCGTGGCTATGTCTGACCAAGAATCCACGCAGGTCCAATCAACGCGCGACATTGGGCTCGCGTTTTGGGTGACTGGCTTTGTGCTGCTTGTGCTGATGCCGCTCCTGAACGTGCTGCCCCCCGAAGATTCCTGGCTTCATCTCTCGGATTTTTCGCTCAACCGGTTCGGCAAGTTTCTCGCGTTCGCCATTCTGGCGCTTGGCCTGGATCTGATCTGGGGCTACACGGGCGTGCTCAGTCTGGGACAAGGCGTGTTTTTCGGATTGGGCGCGTACTGCATGGGCATGCACTTGATGCTGACCATTGGAAAGGAAAGCGTCTACGGCAGCGACCTTCCGGATTTCATGGTCTGGAATCAGGTCAAAGAGCTGCCGTTGTTCTGGAAACCGTTCTACAGCTTTCCCGCCGCTGTCTTCGGCGCGATCGTGGTGCCGACGGCGTTCGCCCTGGTCTTTGGATTTTTAGCCTTCCGAAGCCGCATCAAAGGCGTGTACTTCGCGATCATCACGCAAGCCCTGGCGCTCGTGGCCTGGCTCGTCTTCAACCGCAACGAAACCAACCTGGGCGGAACGAACGGGCTGACGGATTTTAAGCAGTTGCTGGGGTTCAGGCTCTCGGAGCCGGGAACTCAACGGGCATTGTACGTGCTCACCGTGCTCTGCCTGGGCGGCGCCTTCCTGATATGCCGATGGATCACCCGTTCGCGCGCAGGACGGGTCCTGATCGCCGTGCGGGACAGCGAACCGCGGGTCGTCTTTTCCGGCTACACGCCGGCGAACTACAAACTGTTCGTGTTTGTCGTGGCCGCCGCCCTGGCTGGGCTTGCGGGCATGCTGTATGTGCCGCAAGTGGGGATCATTACGCCGGCCCAAATCGGGGTCCTACCTTCCCTCGAAATGGTGATCTGGGTCGCGGTGGGCGGCCGTGGGACGCTGGCAGGAGCCGTCTTGGGCGCGGTCAGCGTCAATCTGGGCCGCAGCATCCTCACGAACTATTTCCCCGAACTCTGGCCGTTCATCCTGGGCGGGCTCTTCGTCGTCGTCGTCCTGCTGTTTCCGGACGGGCTGATCGGCATCATGCGGCACGTATGGGAGCGCCTAGGCCAGTTCAAGGCGAAAGCCACGGCGCTTCCGGAAGAGGAATTGGGATGAGCGAGCGCGGCTCCATCATTTATCTCGAAGGCGTGGTCGTCGATTACGACGGGTTCAAGGCGCTCAACAATCTCAACTTCATCGTCAATTACAACGAGCTGCGTGTCGTGATCGGACCCAACGGCGCCGGAAAGACGACGTTGCTTGACGTCATTTGCGGGAAGACCAAGCCGGCGGCGGGGCGCGTCATCTTCGGCAAGGACCAGGAGTTGATCGGCAAGCGCGAGGACGAAATCGTCAAGCTCGGCATCGGCCGGAAATTTCAAGCGCCTTCGATCTATGCCAATCTGACCGTCTGGGAAAATCTCGATCTCTCGCTCAAGCGGGTCAGCAAGGGCGTGTTTTCGACGCTCCTTGGCGGTTCGACGACCGAAGAGCGCCAAAAGATCGATGAGACGCTCGCGACCATCGGTCTGAAGGACTGCGCCCGTCTCAGAGCGGGCTCGCTGTCCCACGGGCAAAAACAATGGCTCGAAATCGGCATGGTGATTCTCCAGGACCCGTCGCTCCTGCTGGTCGACGAGCCGGTGGCCGGAATGACGGACAAGGAGACGGAGCAGACGGGCCGGCTTCTGCAATCGCTGGCCGAGAAACATGCCATCGTGGTGATCGAGCACGACATGGAATTCGTGCGACAGATCGCCCGAATCGTCACGGTGCTGCACGAGGGAACCGTGATCTGCGAAGGCACCGTCGAAAAGGTCCAGTCCGACGAACGGGTACGGGAAATCTATCTGGGACGTCAGAAGGTCCACGGCTAGGGATGCTGAAGCGCTGCGGATGGCATAGTCGCTATGCTTGAGTTGAAGAAGATCAACGCGTATTACGGCGAAAGCCACATTCTTCGCGACGTCTCGTTCACCGTCTCGGCGGGCGAGGTCGTCTGTCTGATGGGCAGAAACGGCGTCGGAAAGACGACGACGCTCAAAGTCATCACCGGTCTGTTGCCGGCCCGCTCCGGCGACATGCTGTTCAATGGCAGCAACATCACGAAGTTGAGCACTGATCGACGCGCGCGCCGGGGGCTCGCCGTTGTGCCGCAGGGCCGCGAGATTATTCCCCATCTGACGGTGCGAGAAAATTTACAGTTGGGGTTTTGGGCCAGAGCGGATCAGCCGGGCGCGGCCGTGGAAAAGGCTGCCTTCGACGAAGTGTACCAGTTGTTTCCGAAGCTCACGCAAATCCTCCACCGTCCCGGCGGCGTGCTGAGCGGCGGAGAACAGCAACAGCTCGCAATCGGGCGTGCCATGTTGTCGAATCCCAAACTGCTGCTCCTGGATGAGCCGACGGAGGGGATCCAGCCCTCCATTATCGACCAGATTGAGGACGTCATCATGGGCTTCAAGCGATCGCGGCGGTTCGCCATTCTCCTCGTCGAACAGGGGCTTCACTTCGCGGCCCGTTTGGCCGAAACATATGTCGTGATGGCCAAAGGGGCGGTGGTGGCGGCGGGCAAAAGTGATGAGTTGAGCGCGGAGATGGTCAGGCAGCATTTGACGGTGTGAGGAAGTGCATATGCGGGTCCTGCCGCTGACCAGCCCAGTCGGCTTCGCACCCCGCCCCGAAGAGATACGAGCAAGTTTGAAGGGACCATTTAAGAAGTCGATGCTTAAGCTGCGGGCGCTTGGTGAGCCGCGACTATCGCGGCTGGGTGGGCGGGTGGAGATAGGCGCCCAGGTCAGCGTCACCCGCATTCGGCCGACTTCGCTAAGGGAGGTTGCCTTCGTCTTCACACACGATGCTGGCTAGACATCTGATTACCCGCCGCTGAAAACAATGAGAAGAGTAGAACGACGCTAGAAAGACAATTATGGCCGTGCCTTCTTCTAATATCCAGAACTCATGAAGAGGCTCGCAGACAGACCTTCAGAAAACGTGAGCTAGAAGTGTTGCGACGGCATTTTCGGTATGATAAAGGCGCGGGTTCTCTCACTGATCGCCTGTCCGTGCTAAATGAAGACGCTTCTGTTGATATCGCTAGTTTTCGCTGGTCCTATCTCGTACGCGGCGGCGTGGGGTGACCTTGAGCACATGATGGTGGCCGCGATTGCGTATGACCGGCTGACGCCGGAGGTTCGCGATAAAGTCACCGCACTCCTCCGGTTCAATCCACACTACGCCGCATGGGTCGCCGATGTCCCCGAGCACGAACAGGCGCGAATCGCATTTCTTCGAGCTTCTCGATGGCCGGATGACATTAAATCGGACTCCATCTACACGCAGGACGGGGAGCAGGGCGGGAACC
>JBKPSD010000103.1:0-30875 GCA_046734935.1 Nitrospirota bacterium | reverse complement strand
GCAAGAAGCGCTCGAGCCTTGCATCTCGCTCGAGTCGTCATAGATGAACTCTCAGCTGGGTATTGCAGCCGCCATCGCGGCTCTTCTCGGCGCTGTCTTCCTCATCGACGTCCGTACCGGTCTCGGCTTTACGCCCTGGCTTCTTTACGTGCTTCCGCTTGGGTTGACGTACTGGATGCACTGGCTCTATGCCCCTCTGCTCGTCGCGTCCGTCTGCATTGTCCTGATGTTTGTGGGTTACGGACTCTCCCCGCCGGTCGTACCTCCCTCGATCGCCTTCACCAACCGGCTTTTCGGCACGGTCACTTTTTCAGCATTAGCCGGGTTGATTATGGCTACCGAATGTTGGCTCGCCGGCTCTCGCTCCTGACGGATCAATTGAGACAAGAGCTGTTCGAGCGTACCCAGGACTTGGGGCGCGCCGTCCGAGTCCTCAAGGCTGAAATGGCGTCGAAAAGCCGCGAGGCTTCGCCGCTGGCCGAACAGGAACTCAGCCGTCATTTGACGAATGTGCTGGTCGTGGAAAGCCGCCGGCTGCAGGAGCAATTCGGGAATTTTGAAGGGCGGGAGCTGCTGTCAGCGGAACATCGGCTGGAAGAGACGCGCAACGAACTCGACCGACTGACTAAGCAGTTGGAACAGTTTCAACGAGACCTGCTCACGCGCGAACGACGGTGACGCGTCCAGTTCCTGGTTCAGCGGGGGCGCAACGATGATGCAAAGTCAGGTCGTCCCTTGTCGCCCGCCACCAGAGTCTCGGGAGGAGGACCGAGTTGTTCGAGTGTCGAGCGGCGGATTCGCTCGACGCAGCTCTCGCAGATCCCGTGGGTGACGCATGTTTCCGATTGGACGAAGTCCAGGTATGTTGCACACCACGCGCATTGACGGGTCATGGCACCCTCCTAGCATCAAAATGTCATCGCATCGTAGCTGTAGCTGCGGGATCATAGTCTGGGGCACTATGACGGCCTACTAGGAATTCCCCTAGACGACTGTGGAAGGATTGTAATAGCGCTTACGATCAGAAATGCCTGGATTCATTGGTATTGCACGCATTTCTGACTGTTCGATGGGTGACCGTCGTTTTATAAGAGAGAGAAGATGGGACCTGGGGTTCTGGATACTTTCCCAGGCGAAGATTTAGTACAGAGGAAGACCTTACGGAATCGACTGACTTTCGCCCTTCGCCGGGATAATAAAAAGCCCGCTTCGGGAAGCGGGCTTCTTGTCTATAGCTCTCACTCGCTGATCTCAGTCTTTTACGACAAAGTGCACGCTGCGGTTCTTTTGCATGCATCCTTCGCTGTGCTGTACGCAGAGCGGGCGGTCTTTGCCGTAACTCGCGGTTTTGAACTGAATCCCTAAGCCAAGTTCCTGCAGGTAGGCTTTCACACTTTTCGCACGGCGTTCGCCCAAAACCAAGTTGTAGGCCGCAGTACCGATTTCATCCCCTCGACCTTCAAGCGTCAATCGCCTCACACCGTCATGGTCGAGTCGCTCGGCGTTGGCTTCCAGAATGGGCAGGGCGTCTCTCCGCAGGACCGCTTGATCAAAGTCAAAGAGCACATCGGACAAGGCACCCGGTGGAAGACCAGTCGCATTGATTGCCGACAGTTCAGCACGAGGGGAAACGCGCGACCTGGATGTCGGCTTGCCGGCAAATTCCGGCGGCGGTATATGCTTGATCATCGGCTCGTCGATAAGTTCTTCGGCATACTCGTCGCCGCTCGCGGATCCGGAGTGAGTCGCACATCCTTGTGCCAATAGAGCGCCGACACCGAGCATGCTCAATATGATCAGTTCCGCTGGCTTCTTCATGCTGCCTCCTTGCCCATAAGAGGGAAGTCCTGTCCAACCACTTGATAAGCAAGGGAGGTGCCACTACGTGGCACATGCAGACTTCTCTTTCGAACGGTGATTAGGGCTTACCTGATGTGGCTTTTTGCAGGAAAACGGCCGCTCGGTGAATCCCGCGACAACGGTGAGGTTCTGTACGGCTGAGCACAAACCGGAGCCGGACGTGCAGTGTTTGTACAGGAGTTGCGTTTTTTGTCGCTTCAACGGAGAGCGGGGGAGAGAGCCTCGGCTCCTCCCCCATCTACCTAGCGGCACCGCCTGGTCTTCACCATCATCTGGCCGTTACTGACCTGTCCGGCCTTGTCCATTGCCTCGGCGCCGGAATTTTTTCCAGCAACTCGCTGGCGCACTGGCGGATCAGCGCGGCTTCGTCATCAGTGATGCGATCGCCGCTCAGCAACGCGCTCTGGATTTTTTCATTGATGCTGATCAGATCGCGAATTTCTTTTCGTATATTGTTCATGTCGAGCTCCCAAGCGTGGTGCAAATCTCCATGAACGCAACAAGTGGACAAATAATCACGAGGCTCCTGCCGTCAAGAGGGCAGGAGGGCGTACACCCATAGCCTGAACGTCTGGAAATCCTAGACTTGAGGAGGGTCCTCGCGGTCTTCCCCGGTGAGCATAGACACCTCCTTCGCTTCCATGTCCTGCATTTCCGTGAGAATACCCAGCAGCACTTGACGACGTTGTTGCACGGCGGTTTTTGGGAGGTCCTTGGCCAGCGGCTCTTGCGCAGATTCTGGCAGATTGACCAAGGCCTCGGTTTCGGCCACGGTCGCGTACTTGTACGCCTCGACGTACTTATGGGTCGGGCCGTAGAGCCGGCCGAGAAGCGCTTCCGTCTCGGCATCGAATCCGTCGAGCGTCGGAAGGACCGGTGCCCGATGATTCATGTCTTCGAGCTTGCCGATCTGTTCCCTGAGCTCGTCGCTCCGCATCCGAGGTGAAAACGACGCGTTGGTGTTCGGCATGACGGTCCCCTCCTTTGATCGATGGTTCAGTGTGGACAACTCCAGCCGACACTAAAACTGGGGAGAGCCCTGACAATCTTTTCAGCGCCGGCTGCGCAGTTTGACGAATTGCCGTTGCAGCTGTTCGAGTTCTTCTTCTGACATCTCTTCTAGGTCTATCAGCGCATTGCGCGCCCCTTTGATCGAGCGGATCAGTTCATCGAGCTTGAGGTGTAGGGCTTTGGCGTCGCGGTTCTGCGTGTTCTGAATAAGAAACACCATCAAGAACGTCACGATCGTCGTGGCTGTGTTGATAATCAGTTGCCAGGTGTTGGAGTAATTAAAGACGGGGCCCGTCACCGACCAGATCCCGACAATGAGGAGCGATCCGATAAACGCCCACGGTGAACCGACAGCGCCGGCGAGCTTTTTTGCGAAGTTGTGGAAGACGTCACTTGGCGACTGCTGTGGCTTTTGCATACACCCTCCAGGAAGCGATGAATGCGAACGGCCATGAGGTGAAAGATGGTTGATGAAGACAGTGGCCATCCCGCCGACGGATGGCCACTGAGAAGCGGCGGGGCGGCGTACTTCAGGCGGCTTTCTTTCTCGGGACTTTGGCGCCTTTCCGACGGGCCTCCGACAAGCCGATTGCGATTGCCTGCTTCCGGCTCTTGACTCGCTTACCGCTTTTGCCGCTGGTCAATGTGCCCTTCTTCCGTTTATGCATCGTTCGCTTCACGGATTTTTGGGCGCTCTTGCCGTAGCGTGCCATACCCACACCTCCCTTCGAACAGACCGGTCACCATGAACGCCGGCGGATTCCCCGGCGTCATGGCTGCCGAGCCCTGTTTAATCTGCGCGCTGAAGAGTGGTGGTATGGCCTTTGTCGGTGATATAGGCCTTGACCATATCGCCCGGCACGACCTTATCCATCTTCGTGCTTTTATCAACGTGGATTTTCACTTCTTTGCCGTCGTTGTCCTTGATCCAATAGTATTCACCCTCCGTCTTCATTAGCGTGCCTTTCACCGTGTCTTTCGTGATGCGCTCCTTGATGGTGGGCGAGGCTTCTTTCTCCGACATCGGATTTGCGGCCTGAGCCGCGCCGATTCCGAACAACAGAAGTCCGGCCGCGAGCACTGAGAGCATGACTGATTTCATGGAGTCCTCCTTGTGGTAGTGACGTCGCATCAGTACGTGCGCATTACTCGAGCGCACGACATCCACTCTCATTCACTCTCGTATGGCAATCGAGGACTGGGTACTGGGAAAGGTCCTAGGAAACCGGAAGGGCTATCCTACGAGGTCAGCATCGAATTGGTTGAGGGGACGCACGACAACGGCACTCACTTCATTGTATACCGCGAGGCGGCCGCCCTGGCGACGGCGGGTAAAGGTGCCCTCGACGATGACCTGATCGCCATCCTGCACCGGCACGCGGCTGATCACTTTCAAGGTCCCAGCATTGTCCTTGAGCAAGAATTGAAACGCCGGCCGTCCCTGCTTGTCTGTGACTTGCTGCAAACCGCTGACCTGACCCATGACGACCACTTCCTTCCGATCGTAATGCTGGGGATGCGCGATCACCTCCGCGAGTTCGAGCAGTTCGGCGAAGGCGGGGACGGTCAGCAGAGAGACGAGTCCAAAAACCATCCAAAGCGAGGAGTGAAGCAAGGGTCTGAAGGCCGTCTGAACTAGGGTTTTGCCTGTCATCTGCGGCGGTATTATAGCGATGTGGAAGTAAATGGCAAGCTGGGCATTCACCCTAGAGGACCGCCCCAATAGGGCAGGACGTCCCGAGGGCCTTTGCGCTTGATCCAGTCGGGGCATGCGTATAGAATGACGCCGCTTTCCACCGGAGTTTGCCTCAGCTGATTCTGCACCACCTTCTGTTCCCCCTTGATTCGCGAACGGTAGACGGTGAAGCCAGCGGGAACCGTGTGACAACAACCAATCCTGACTAACCTGTGAGGAGGGCATCCTGTGAGTGATTCAGCGATAGTGACCTTTGCGTTGATTGCCGCCGTGGCCGGCATCGCCTACGGTCTGTACCTCGCCATGTGGGTGTTCAAACTGAACGCCGGCAACGCGAAGATGCAGGAGATCTCCAAGGCCATTCAGGAAGGCGCCGGCGCCTATATGAACCGCCAATATAAAACCGTCGGCATCGTCGCGGCAGTCCTGTTCGTCGTCCTCGCCGCTGCAGGGGCCGTTTCGGACAAGTTCGGAATTTTAACCGCAGTGGGCTTTCTCCTCGGCGCCAGCGCCTCGGCCATTGCAGGATATGTCGGCATGATCATCGCCGTACGCGCCAACGTGCGGACCGCCCAAGCGGCGCATGAGGGCATGAATGCCGCATTGACGGTCGCCTTTCGGGGCGGAGCGGTGACCGGTCTGCTCTTGATCGGGCTCGGTTTGCTGGCAATTACTGGGTTCTACACCATTGCGCAATCGGTCGCAGGCCAGGAGAAGGCAGTTCATGCGCTCCTGAGCCTTGGCTTCGGCGGTAGCCTCATCTCGGTGTTCGCGCGCGTCGGCGGCGGCATCTACACCAAGGCGGCCGACGTGGGTGCCGATCTCGTCGGCAAAGTCGAAGCCGGCATTCCGGAGGACGATCCCCGCAACCCTGCCGTGATCGCCGACAACGTTGGCGACAACGTCGGCGACTGCGCGGGCATGGCGGCCGACTTGTTTGAGACCTATGCCGTGACGACGGTGGCTGCGATGGTTCTGGCCTATACGATGTTCAAAGGCATGAGCGCGCCGATCCTGTATCCGCTGGCGCTGGGCGCGGTCACGATCTTCGCCACGATCGTCGGCATTCTGTTCGTCAAGGTAGGCCCGAGCGGCGAAATCATGCCGGCGCTCTATAAAGGATTGTTCGTCGCCGGCGGGATTGCCGCGATTGCCTTCTATCCTGTGACGACGCAAATCATGGACGGCGTGGGCGGGGTGAGCGGCAACAACTATTACATTGCCGCCTTGGTGGGCTTAGTCGTGACGTTGGCCCTGGTCTTCATTACCGACTATTACACGTCGAAGAGTTATGCGCCGGTGAAGTACATCGCCAAAGCGAGCGAGACTGGCCATGCGACCAACATCATTGCCGGACTGGCGGTCGGCATGCAGGCGACGGCGGCTCCGGTCCTCGTGATTGCGGCAGCGATTCTCGGGAGCTTTTGGATTTGCGGCGGCGCCGAAGCAGGCGGACTGTATGGCGTAGCCGTCGCAGCCGTGTCCATGCTTTCGATGGCCGGCATCGTCGTGGCGATCGACGCGTTTGGGCCGATCACGGACAACGCCGGCGGTATCGCCGAAATGTCCCATCTGGGCAAGGCCGTAAGAGACATTACTGATCCCTTGGATGCGGTGGGCAATACAACGAAGGCCGTGACCAAAGGGTACGCGATTGGCTCGGCCGGCTTGGCCGCCGTCGTGCTGTTTGCGGAGTATTCACGGGAAGTCGCCGCACAAAATTCGGCATTGGCCGCCTTCGACCTCTCGAATCCCAGCGTGCTCGTCGGTTTGTTCTTGGGCGGCATGCTCCCGTTCATCTTCGGCGCCCTGTGTATGAAAGCCGTCGGTGAAGCAGGAGGATTGATTGTCGAGGAAGTGCGGCGCCAATTCCGGACGATCAAGGGCATCATGGAAGGCACCGGCAAGCCCGACTATGCCACCTGCGTTGATATCGTGACGCAGGCGGCCATTAAAAAGATGATGATTCCGGGACTGATTCCCGTGGTGTCGCCCGTTCTTGTCGGCGTCGTTCTGGGCCCTCAAGCACTCGGCGGCGTGCTGGTGGGCAGCATCGTAACGGGACTGTTCGTCGCCATTTCGATGACGAGCGGCGGCGGTGCCTGGGACAACGCGAAAAAATATATCGAAGAGCAGGGCAAGAAAGGCAGTGAGACGCACAAGGCCGCCGTTACCGGCGACACCGTTGGCGATCCGTACAAAGACACCGCAGGCCCTGCGGTGAATCCGATGATCAAAGTCATCAACATCGTGGCGCTACTGATCGTGTCTTTGATCGTGAAGTAGGAACAATGAGTACGCCGCAACTCGGCAGACCTCTAGGCGCCTTGACGCTTCATCGGCTTCCCTTGACGCCCTGGACCTCCTAGAGTATCGTGATCTTAGGTCCAGGCGGATCCGCGATTCCATCCAGGGAGGTCGGCGATGGAAAAACAGGAACGTAAACAAGAGGTCCGAAGAGAGCCGCAAGGTAAAGAGGAAGTCAAAGCCAACCCGAAGGTCGTTGAGACGGGCAAGAAGCTCAAAGAAGACATCGACAAGCTAGTCGATGAGATCGACGACGTCCTCGAAAAAAACGCCGAAGAATTCGTTAAAAATTACGTCCAAAAAGGGGGAGAGTGATCAGCTCTCCCTCACCCCTTCATTCAATTCTCTTCTCTTACCGTCTTTTCTAATCGCTTCGCCTCGTTAAATGGTCTGCGCGCTTGTTTGACAAAGCGTAAGTGACCTTATAGTATCCGCCTCGACTGCCGTATCCGCTGAAATCTCAGCAAGTTACGGTCTCATAGGCTCAGGCTCGTTCGAGGTGGTATGAAGTCCAAGCTCTGGGTCTTCCGTCAGTGCGATCCCTTCCATCGCGCGTCTCTCGCGCAGGCCCTTTCAATTTCGTCGGCAACGGCAGCTCTGCTTCTGGCGCGTGGGGTCACGACGCCTGATGGAGCCACTAATTGGATGTCGCACCAGGCACCGCACGATCCTTTTCTCATTCCAGATATGGAAATCGCGGTGGAGCGCCTGCACCGGGCCGTATCTGCGCAGGAACTTATCTGTTTCTACGGTGACTACGACGTTGACGGAATGTCGGCGACCGCCTTGTACCTGGCCTTCTTCGGATCCCTCGGCGCCAATGTTCGGGCGTACGTGCCGCATCGGAAACGCGAGGGGTATGGTCTCAATGCCGCGGCAGTGCAACGGCTGCATGACGAAGGCGTCTCCTTGCTGGTCACCTCGGACTGCGGGACGACGTCCCATCGTGAGATCGGCCTGGCCAAGGAACTCGGACTCGACGTCATCGTGACCGACCATCATCAAACCGGCGAAGACATGCCACCCGCGGTGGCCGTGATGAATCCACATCGGGCAGGCGCACGGTATCCTTTCCTCGGGCTTTGCTCCGCCGGACTGGCCTATAAGGCCGTGCAGGCCTACCGACTGCGCTATGGGGATCAAGGATTACCGTTGGAATCGCTACTCGATTTAGTGGCGCTGGCTACTATTGCCGATGTAGTGCCGCTCCAGGACGAGAACCGGGGTTTCGTACGGGAGGGATTGGCCCAGATCTCCCGTGGCGCACGTTGCGGCATCAGAGCCTTGAAGCAAGTAGCCGGTATTACGCGTGACTGCGTGCCAGAGACCATTGCGTTCAAGCTGGCTCCGAGGCTCAACGCCGCGGGCCGATTGGACCATGCGATGCTCGGCGTCCAGCTCTTGACGACCGAGTCGCCCGCCGAAGCCCAGCGCTTGGCCGAACGGTTGGAGGAACTCAATCGTGAACGGCAGAAGATTGAGGCCAATGTACTGTCGGAGGCTGTCGACGCCATCAATGAAGAAGAGTTGCCGGCAGCGCTGGTTCTCGCGTCCAGGCGGTGGCACGTGGGCGTAGTAGGAATTGTCGCTGCCAGGCTCGTCGACCGGTTCCATCGCCCCGCGGTCGTCATTGCCATCGACGAACTCGGTGTCGGCAAGGGCTCCGCGCGCACAGTCGGAGGATTCGATTTGTATCAAGGACTTGCCACCTGCCAGGACCTTCTGGAAGCCTTCGGAGGACATCCGAGCGCGGCCGGCGTCACCGTTCGGGAAGCGCGGCTTGAGGAATTCAGGCACCGGTTTGCGGCTGTCGTCTCGGAATGGACCAGGGGAGCGGCTGCTGTTCCGACATTGCATCTGGATGCCGAGGTACAATTATCCGAAGTCACGGCCAAACTGATCAAGGAGATCGGCGCCTTTCATCCGTTCGGCGCCGGCAATCCCGAGCCGATATTCGCCGTCAGGGGCCTGGAAATCATGGAGTCAAAGACGGTCGCAGACAAGCATTTGAAAATGACGGTGCGGCAAGGACGATCGATGCCGTTCGACAGCATCGGCTTCGGCATGAGGTCGCTGCTCGAGCGCGGGATTCCTGCCCGTACCCCCGTCGATCTGGCCTTTCTGCCGGAATTGAATCACTGGAACGGATATGACCGCATTCAGCTCCGCATCCGTGACCTCCGCATCAGCGATCGAGGAACCGCGTAATGCCAAACCAAACGGTCATGGACATCGATCAACTGCTTGACCGGGTGAAGAGCTACAACGCCGAGGCGGATCTCGGCGTCGTCCGCAAGGCCTATGAGTTTTCGGCCAAAGTGCATGAAGGGCAGCGGCGGCGTTCAGGCGAGCCCTATTTGCAGCATCCCATTGCGGTGGCGGGCGTGCTGACATCGCTTAAAACCGATGT
Source organism: Nitrospirota bacterium (assembly GCA_046734935.1). Lineage (GTDB taxonomy): Bacteria > Nitrospirota > Nitrospiria > Nitrospirales > Nitrospiraceae > Nitrospira_C. Next base: position 21,591 of record JBKPSD010000103.1, on the reverse strand, counting down.
GACCGCCATCGTCGCCGCCTTGCTCCACGACACGCTCGAAGACACGGTGGCCACGCCCGAGCAACTCGAAAACGAGTTCGGCAAGGACGTGGTGCATCTCGTCGACGGCGTCACCAAGATCGGAAAGATCACGTTCAAAAGTCATGAGGAAAAGCAGGCGGAAAATTTCCGCAAGATGCTACTCTCCATGGCCGACGACATCAGGGTCGTGTTGATCAAGCTGGCCGACCGGCTGCACAACATGCGGACGCTCGAGCATTTAAGCCCGGCCAAGCGGCAGGCTATTGCTGAAGAAACGCTCGAGATTTATGCCCCGTTGGCCAACCGTCTGGGCATCGGCTGGATCAAAAACGAGTTGGAAGACCTCTGCCTGAAGCACCTCAAGCCCGACGTCTATGAGATGCTGCGTACGCGCGTCGCGAAGCGCGATGAAGACCGACAGCAGTACATACATGAAGTCATCGAGCTGGTCACGAAGGCGCTACATGACCATGGATTGCCGGGACAAGTGTACGGCCGCCCGAAGCATTTATACGGGATCTATCAAAAAATGAACAAGCAGTCGATCTCGTTCGAGGAGGTCTACGATCTGACCGCCTTGCGCATCGTGACAGACACCAAAATGAACTGCTATGCCCTCGTAGGCGTGATCCATTCTCTGTGGCGGCCGGTGCCCGGGCGGTTCAAGGACTACATCGCGATTCCAAAATCGAACCTCTATCAATCGATTCACACCACAGTGGTCGGTCCGAAGGGCGAGCATGTCGAATTTCAGATCCGCACCGACGAGATGCACCGGGTGGCGGAATGCGGAATTGCGGCGCACTGGAAATACAAGGAGCAAGGTCGCGTCGCGGAGCGCGACAGCAAGACGTTCGGCTGGCTCCACCAGTTCGTCGAGTGGCATCGCGATCTGCCGGACAATCGCCAGTTCATGGATTCCGTGAAGCTGGATCTCTTTCACGACGTGGTCTACGTTTTCACGCCAAAGGGCATCGTTAAAGAATTGCCGAGAGGCTCAACGCCGGTCGATTTCGCCTACGCGATCCACACCGAGGTCGGCGACCACTGCGTCGGCGCAAAGGTCAACGGCAAGATCGTTCCGTTAAAGCATCAGGTCGAAAGCGGCGATACGGTCGAGATTCTCACCTCCCCGACGCAAACTCCGCACAAAGACTGGCTGAAATTCGTCCGGACCTCGCGGGCAAAGACGAAGATCAAACACTGGATCAAGATCGAGGAGCAGAAGCGCAGCGTGGAAATTGGGCGCCGGCTCCTGGAATCCGAATTTCGCCGGCATGGCATGGCGCCTGCGCAGATGCTCAAGTCGCCGGAGTTGGCGGCTGCCGCCCGGCAATCCGGCTACGATAGTACCGACGAATTGATTGCCTCGGTCGGATTTGGACACCTGCCTGCGGCGAACGTGCTGGAAAAACTGAGCTCGTCGCAGACGGCGCCACTGGAAACCAAACCGGCTCCGCGCAAGTCGGTCGTAGGGAAATCCGATGACAAAGGCGTGAAGGTCAAGGGCGCACGGGACGTGCTGATGCAGCTGTCCCGTTGCTGCAATCCGGTGCCGGGCGACCGAATCCTCGGCTACATTACCCGCGGACGGGGATTGACCATCCATGCCGTCGATTGTCCCAACCTCGAAGCACTCGATTATGATCGTGAACGTCTCGTTGAAGTCGAGTGGGACAGCGCCACGCCTAGCACCCATGCCGTAAAGGTTTCGGTCATGGCCGTGGATAAGACGGGCGTGCTGGCGAATGTCTCGTCCGCCATCGCCGAATGTCGTGCCAATATTAGCCGGGCTGAAATCGCCACGCGGGAGGACCGCAAAGCCGTGCTTGACTTCATCGTGGAAATTTCAGGTACCGAACACCTGGATCAGGTTCTCAAGGCGATTGAGCGGGTCGACGGCGTGATTACAGCCAGACGGGTCAGGGCATGGCAGGAAAAATAAAGGCGGCCTCGCCGACAGTCTTTTTCAACAGCTTCAGGGTTTCCAAAGCCCTACGGTAGTTTGAACTGAAGCTTCGTACCCTTCTCAAGCCTGAGTCGTTCTGCCTCGCCACCGCCAAGCTCCAAAACGTACGTCGCCGGGTCGTTCGGCTGATACTGCGGACAGCCGTCGTCATGTCTGGTGCAGATGGGCACATTGCGCGCGATGTGGATGATCTGCTTTTTTTCGTTCATCCAAATGATATCAAGCGGGATCTTCGTGTTTTTCATCCAGAATACCCAGGGCTGCGCCTGATCGAACGTGAACAGCATGCCGCGGTCCTTGGCCAGATATTCGCGGTACATCAACCCTTCGGCCCTTTTTTTCATGGTGTTTGCGATCTCCGCCTGAATGACGGCTCCCCCCGGAACCTGAATGGGAATGAGACCGTCGTCCGCCTGGATACAGGAAGGAAGCGCCGTCAACAGCGCCGATACGCAGACGATGAGCCATCGAGTGTGCACGTGCGAATCCTATCGGCGTGCCCTTCGCCGAGTCAACCGGCTCGCCTTGCATTTCCGGCGCAACCTGTGAGATTCTCAAAACATACTTCGGAGGTCGTATGAAGGAAGTCAGAAAAGTTCACTATGTGAAGGGCGTCTTTGTCTGTCCAAAATGCCGCCAGTCGTACGTGCAAGAAAAGTGGATCGAATCCTGGCGCGTGCGGTGCCATCGCTGCGATTACCGCGGTGCCTTGACCGACGTTTCCGTCGAGGAGCGCATGGAAGAGGAAACGTTTCGCCGGTGATCCCGGGGAACTGGAAACAGATCGCCTCCCTTGTCCTCCTCTCTCTCTTCTCCTTCTATTTCGCAATCGGTTCACGTTCCGTGTCGGCGGATGACTTTCCTGCGGCCACCGTAAAGGTGTTGGTTGCCTACCATTCGCAGTCGGGGAATACCGAGCGCATGGCTGAGGCTGTCGTCGAGGGCGCCAAGAGTCTGCCAGGCACAACGGTCGTTCTGAAACGGGTGGGACAGGTGACGGGCGACGATTTGTTCTCGTCGGATGCAATTGTCGTCGGGTCGCCGGTGTATTGGTCCAACATGTCCGGCGAAGTGAAAACATTCTTCGACAATTGGCAGTTCAAATTCGGCGTCTTTCCTGAGTTCAAAATGAAAAATAAGGTCGGCGCCGCCTTTGCCACCGGAGGCCAGGTTTCGAGCGGCAAGGAGGTGACGATGCTGACCATTCTCGCAGCGATGCTCGGCAATCAGATGATCGTGGTCAGTGCCGCCGGGGCGTTCGGTGCTTCGGCGACAACGGAAGGCGACAGTCCTGGTATCGACAAGAGGGAATTGGCCGACGCGCATACGCTCGGTCGGCGCGTGGCCGAAGTTGCTGCCATGCTGAAGCCTGCCACGACGAAGTGATTCTTCCTCAATTCCTAAACAACAGACACACCCCGAGCCTGGCTCAACCTCACGGCGTACAGGTCCGCGTTGTCTTGGAAGCGGAGAAGGGAATCAGGTGCTGACGGGATTGAGAAGGCGGTGTTCGTTTGCGGCCACTTGGCAGAAGGCTTGGATGTTTTTCGAGCATCGGCCGCAGCAGCCGGCCTCTTTGAGCCCGAACCGCGCTTTGATCTGGCATGGCATCACAATACCGGCACGAGCCGCGTCGCGGACGTCAGAGTCGGTGATTCCCTTGCACAAGCACAGATACATGGAGGGCCTCCCCTGGCAACAACGATTATGAGAAGCATTATCAGTATGCCAGGATGCGACTATGCTGTCAAGGGACGCAAGTGTTCGGATTTGCTGGAGTTCTAGGCTAGAGAGTCGCTTCTAGCTGGGTGATCATGTCTTGGATGATGGCGAAGCCCGATTGCCAGAACGTCTTTGAGGTCATATCCACGTTCACGTCTGCAAGAATTCTTTCCGGTGACATTGAGCCTCCGGTGGCGAGCAGATCCAAATACTTCGGGATAAAAGTCCGTCCTTCCTGCTGATACCTCCGGTAAAGGGCCAAGACCAGCAGATTGCCGAAGCTGTATGCGTAACAATAAAACGGACTCGCATAGATGTGAGGAATGGTGAGCCATTCCCACTGGAATTCATCCGGCACCTTCACCGCTTTCCCGAACTGCTGCCGCAACTCTTTCAAGTAGGTCTGCGCGAGCTGATCCCCTGTCGCGCCTTCAGCGATCATCTGATGGGCCGTTCGTTCAAACCGCACGAAATAAGCCTGCCGCAACACCGTCGCATAGATGTCGTCGAGCTGACCGAGCAAGAGCCCCTGTCGGATTTTCTTGTTGCTTTCCTGCTGCATGAGCGCATCGGACAGGATCCGTTCACCGAAAACCGACGCCGTCTCCGCGAGCGGCAATGTGGAATGAAACGTAAAGACGGAATGGTGCGCGGCTAGCATTCCGTGCACGGCGTGCCCCAGTTCATGTGCCATCGTGGCGATGTCCCGCGCATCACCCGTATAGTTGAGGAGAACATAGGGCGTCATGCCCGGCAGGACGCTGTAGCAGTACGCGCCGCCGAGCTTGCCGGGTCTGGTGGGCGCATCGACGTGGCGATCGTCGAAGACCTGCTGCGCGAGGTCGGCCATTCGTGGAGAAAAGCTCCGATATGCCTCGAGCACCATCTTTACCGCTTCAGCGTAACGGTATTTCTTCACCTCGGTGCGGTGCGGCGCATACAGATGATAGCGGTTCATCGACGTGATGCCGCAGATGCGGGCCTTGAGTTTAAAATACTGTTGGAACAGGGCGGCGTTCTCGGCGCAGACAGAGAGAAGCACGTCGACAGCCGCGTCCGGCACATCGTTCCCGAGATTCCGCGCCGCCATCGGAGAGGAGAAACGTCGAAGACCGACGTTTTCGGATTTCCAATCATTCACCAAGGCCTTGTACATTTCTCCAAGCACATCGCGTTGAACCGAGAAGACCCGGTAGAGTTCCTGATAGGCGGTTTGGCGGACGGCAGCCTTAGGGCTGCGTACATAGGTCATCAACCCCTCTCGGTTGACGACGTGCTTCTTGCCGCCGACCTTTATTGTGAACGTCAATGCATTGGTGACCACATCATAGAGGGTATTGACCGCACTGCGACCGGTCACGTTCTTCACATTGATGATTTTTTCCTCAGGTTCGGTGAGTGTGTGCGGTTTGTAACGCCGGATGGTCTCCAGGTGGTATCGCAGATCGCCGGAACCGTCCAAAAGTCGCGCCGCGTTCGTGTCATCGATGCCCTGCCACCACAGCTCAAAAAACAACAGCCGGTTCTGCAGTGCCGTCAGACGCTCCTCGACCTTCGCCTTAAACGACCGCGCCCGGCTGTCTTTCGTATTTTCGGAAAACCAGAGGTAGGCATACGCCCCTAAACGGGACGCGCTTCTGGCTACGGACTCACTCAGGTTGAGGATCGAAGCAAAGGCCGCCGGCGACAAGTCCGGGCTCAGGCCGTCACGTGCGGCTTCGATCTCGGAGACTTCGACGTCAATGGCCATTAGTTGCGCCTCGAGCTGACCGACTGGATCTTTGACGAGATCGGTCAAATCCCATCGATCCGGGATCGTCGTACCTGGAGATGTGCGGGCAATGCGGGTCGCGGCCATATTGGCTCCTGTCAGCTAAGATGAGTCTCAACCGATCTTATCATCCGTCAGAGGCCGGCGCGCCAAAAAAACACGACTTTCTCTCACCAAGGACGGCAGTTCGCTGGTTTGACACCTCGCCGGCAGGATGTGAGAATCTTCCGCAGAGGCGTGATGATGAACGATCAGGAAATCAATCGGGCGGTTCAGTACGTGACAGCCAGCACATCGTACGGGCGTGAGACAGTGGCCGCGATTCTAAAGACCGGTCTCGGAGAACTGTCGGAGTTGGCCATTCAGTCCACACGCCAATTTGAGCGTGACGCCTTGTTAGAGTACGTCTCTCAGTGGACGATCAAACGGACGGGACAACCTGAACCTCTCGTTCGCGAAGTGCTCGGCTGCGCCGGCCGCTGGTTGGACGAAGTGTACGACGAAGTCTCTAAACGGCCGCCTGAGTCGCCGGGTCATTCCGGTCAGGACGATGACGACGGCGCCGAGCCGGTGTGATTGTCAGGGCCTCACGGCGCCGCCATTTGCCTTATGCCTCGGTTTCGAGCACGAAAAACGTTCCGGCTCGTCTCCCATCTGCGTGACGGGCATCGCGAACCCATCCCCGGTTGGAAGCGGGAGGAGCTTGGCCTTTCGCGGGACCTCGAAGATCGGTGGACGACGGTTCGCCAGCATTGCGCCGATCAATCAAGCCATCTCCGGCTTGCCCGTCTCCTGCGCCGCATCACTCATCATGATTACGGCGTCCGGGAATCCGCACTCGCCGAATTGGAGTTGGCTACGCAGTTGATCCGCGTCGGTGCAAGGGTCACCTTTCTGCCCGAATCACAAGCCCGGACGGCGGATCTTGAATGCCGCGTCTCCCGCGAACGGTTTTTCGTAGAAATCACGGCGATGGTCGGATCGGCGCAGCGGCAGCGGCTGCCGCTGCGCGGCCTCCTCATGGATGAAGAAGGCATCGAGGAAACCGATCGCGGCGTGATCCTGATCCATCGCATTCTTGCGCGCGTCCAGCAAAAAGCCAAGCAGCTTGCCGATTATTCTTCGCCGGTCGTGTTGTGCATCTCAATCCCGCGGGCGGACCTTCGCGGCGAGCACAGCTCGCGGTCGGAAGGCATATGGCTCGACCTGAAGTCGCTGGCGGGAGCCGTGACGCTGCTGCTCACAAAAGTATGCGCCTTGAGCGCCGTGTTGATCACATTTTGGGACGTTGTGCCGATGCCCGCGAAGGCCGGCACAAGATTAGCCAATGTCGAAGTGGTCGAACGGAGTGCGTACCAGCGAGGACATCCACGTGTACGGATGCTGATCAACAATCCGGCGGCTGCGGCTGCTCTCACTGAGCGCCAGCACGACGCGTTCCGGCACTTGCTTTAGAGAGCGCTCTTCAACGCTTCGAGATTTTTCGTCACCATAGCATCGCCGTTCTTGGTCGAGACGTCGATGCCAGCAGCGCAGACCGCTCGGCATTCGTCCGGGCGATTCAAGGTACGGAGAGATTGCGCCAGCGCGTAGTAGGCGGCTGAATAGGTTGGCTTCACCGTGATGCATTGACGCAGCGCATTTGCGGCTTCTTCGAAGGCTCCGTCTTCCATGTAAGCCTTTCCCAACCCGAACCAGGCGACTTCGTCATTCGGATCGATGGCCAGCACTTTCTTGAGCGGTTCGATTCTTGGGTTCGGCATGCTCTCCTCCGGCGACGACCATAGCAGCGGCGAACGCGCGTTGTCTATGCCGAATCCTGCGTGCTACATTTGATCACACGCTGCAAATATCAGCCACATTGGCTCTCGTATTGGATGCAAGGTGCGTAGCGAGCGCCCGAGAAGGAATGGATGATGGGAAAAACCGGCCTAGTTTATCACCATGCCTATCTCGAGCACGACATGGGGGCCGGTCATCCGGAGTCTTCGAACCGCCTCAGGGCAATCATGCAGCAACTCGAACGGACCGGTACCGCCGCTTTGCTCACGAGAATTGAGCCACGCAAAGCGGAAGACGAATGGATTACGGAAATCCACAGTCCATCCTATGTCTCCGCGTTGAATAAGCATCAACCCTCGAGCGGCAGGGTCTCGCTCGATCCGGACACCTCCATGTCGCCGGGTTCGCTCCCGGCCGCCTACCTGGCTGCGGGCGGGGCCTTGGCGGGCGTCGATGCAATCATGCGCGACGAGGTCGAGCATGTGTTCTGTGCCGTCCGGCCGCCGGGCCACCATGCCGAGAAGGGCAGGGCAATGGGTTTTTGCCTTTTCAATAATGTGGCGATTGCGGCGCGCTATGCGCAAAAACAACACGGCGTGGGCCGGGTCCTCATCGTCGACTGGGACGTCCATCACGGCAACGGCACACAGCACACATTTGAAGAGGATCCCTCGATTCTGTTCTTCAGCACTCACCAATATCCCCACTATCCCGGCACCGGCCGGGCTACGGAACGAGGCATCGGAGCCGGCGAAGGCTTCACCATCAACGTGCCAATGGAGGCGGGAGACGGCGATGAGCAATACCATGCAATATTTCTGGAAACCCTGCTTCCCGCTGCCGAGGCGTTCAAGCCCGAATTCGTCATCATCTCCGCGGGCTTCGATGCCCATCGCGACGATCCTTTGGCGAGTATGGGATTGACTGAGGTTGGCTACACGGACCTCACCGGCATCGTTGCCGGCATTGCGAAGCGTCATGCGAAGGGCCGCCTTCTGTCTTCTTTGGAAGGAGGCTACGATCTCACTGCCCTTGCGGGGTCCGTCGATGCACACCTCAGAGCGCTGGTTGCTGCATGAGCACCGGCGGATTCAGTCCTCGATCATCTGGCAGCCGGCTGTTCCGGAGTTGTATGATAACCGGGTGTGGTTTGAGCCAGCGGCGTTACTATCTTGTGGTTGAAGGAGATTCATGAACCATCCGTTGCTGATCGATACGGACACGTTGCAGAAGCAGTTGGGAAAGCCCGGGCTCGTCGTCATCGACGTGCGCGGGGATGCCGCATACGAGTACGGCGGCCACATTCCCGGCGCGGTCCATATCACGTGGCACCGATTTAGTGATCCTAATGCGGTGGCCAAGGGCCTGTTGGACCCTGACGTCAAGCGCATGGAGCAAAACATGCGCAACCTCGGCCTGAATGCAGACAGCGAAATCGTAATTTACTCCAATCCCTTCGATAACTGGGGCGATGAAGGGCGGATGTACTGGATGCTGGAATATTTTGGGCACACCAAGATGCGCATTCTCGACGGCGGCTGGGTGAAATGGATCGCGGAACAGCGGCCCTTCGAGCATGGACGAGTGACGCCAAAGCCCGGGAACTTCACGATTAAGCTGGCCGCCCACGCGATCATGGCGAAAGACGAGCTGCGGGCGTTGATCAAGCAGTCGCGGGACAACCTCAAAATTCTCGATGCCAGAAGTCTGGAGGAGTTTCTCGGCAAAGAAGTCTCCGGCATTCCGCGCCCCGGACATATCCCCTCTGCCATTCATGTGGCCTGGAACGGATTCTTGAATGCCAACGCAACTGTCAAAGATCTTTCCTCCATCAAAGCCAGCCTCCAGGAGAAGGGACTAGAGCCGGAGAACGACATTGTGTGCTACTGCACCGGAGGTGTTCGCTCGGCATGGTTGTACTTCGTGTTGAAACTGGCCGGCTACAGAAACGTGCGCAATTATCCCGGGTCGTGGTGGGAATGGAGCAGAGATTTCGCCTGCCCGGTGGAAAAGGATTTTCAAGGCCTTCAGAAAGTGCTGGGCATCGAGGCTCCGGCCCGACCTTCTTGACACTCAAAAACTGGCTGTGTAAGGTGATTCGGCTAATTGGCATTTTTTTCACGTTTGTCCGAGACGCACCCAAACCATGAGGAGGAACCTATGACGATCAGCATCCGACGTGGAGCAGTAGCAATTGCTGCAGTTGCACTGCTGAGCTTGCCGCTGGTGGCGCAGGCTGACAATAAACACGTGACTGAAGCCGTTGAGCATGCGAAGGCCGCGGTGAATCACGGCAAGCAGGGTCACGCCGATGCCGTCTCGCAGCATGCGGAAGAGGCATTAAAGCATGCGCAAGCTGCGGGCGTAAAAAATCCTCATTTGGATGAGGGCATCAAGGAATTGAAGGAAGCCGTTACCCACGGAAAGGCCGGTCACGCAGACGTGGCGACGCAACACGCTGAAGCCGCGGTCATGCATCTGTCCGAAGTCAAGTAAAGGTTTCACGGTTGAAGGGCAAGAGGCGGGGCTGAAAGCCCATTGCCTCTTGCCCTTCGTGTTTCCGCTCATGGAATTCGTCACGACGAACCGGAGTCGTATGCGAGTCGGGTATTACCAAAACAATCCGGAATTCGGGAAGGTAGACGATAACCTTGACCGGATTGCGGCAGCCCTGAGAACGGCCGAGGCGGACCTTTTGGTCCTACCGGAGCTGTGTGCATCCGGATACCAATTTGTCTCGAAGGACGAGGTGCTCGAGTTGTCAGAGCCGGTCCCGGACGGGCGGACGACGACGCGTTTGCTCGATCTTGCCAAGCAAACACAGATGGTGATCGTCGCCGGTCTGCCCGAGCGGACCGGAGCGGAGTGTTACAATTCTGCCGTCGCGGTCGGTCCGCGAGGGTTTATCGGGTGCTATCGCAAAACGCATTTGTTTTTCGAAGAAACCCTGTTTTTTAGTCCAGGCGACACAGGATTTCAGGTGTGGGAGACCGGACAAGCCAAAATCGGCGTCATGATCTGCTTCGACTGGTATTACCCCGAGGCGGCGAGGGCGCTGGCGTTGAAAGGCGCCGACATTATCTGCCATCCCTCCAATCTGGTCCTGCCCAACTGTCCCGATTCCATGCCCGTGCGCTGCTTGGAGAATCGTGTCTTTGCGATCACAAGTAACCGGACGGGGAGTGAGGCGCGGCACGGCAAAGACCGGCTGACCTATATTGGCAGCAGCGAGATCGTCAACCCGCGAGGGGCTATCCTGCACCGGGCGCCGCGCGATCAAGAAGCCCTGTGCGTCCTGGAAATCGACCCCGCCGAGGCGCGGGACAAATCGGTCACTCTCTATAACGACCTCCTCAGAGATCGGCGCGAAGCGCTTTATCGCTGAATCACTGTCGCCGTTCTTGACTATCTTGCGCGAGCGGCATTGGCAGGATAGGATAATTCTCATGCAGATTCCCTTGAAGGCCCAACTCGGAAAAGGCATCTTCCTTGTCGCGGCGCCGAACCTGCGCGACCCGAATTTCAGACAGACCGTGGTCCTGCTCTGCGAGCACGGCGCTGAAGGTGCTCTCGGCGTGGTGGTAAATCGTCCGACGGCGATGTCGGTGTCGGAAGCGCTTCCGCAAGTGCCGGTGCTGGAGGGGCAGCGCCACTTGCTGTTCTCCGGCGGCCCTGTGCAGCCTAATCAAGTGATGCTGCTGTATCGGCTCGATCAACTGCCCGACAATTCTCATCATGTCTTCGACGGCGTGTGCCTGGGCGGCGACATGGATCTGGTCGACAAGATCCTCACGACGACCCAGAGCAAAGAAGCCTTTCGCGCCTACGTCGGATACTCAGGCTGGGGGCCCGGGCAACTGGAGTCGGAGATGAGAATCGGATCCTGGATTACGGTACCTGCCGATCCCGCGATGGTCTTCGAAAAAGACCCGACGCGCATCTGGGGAGAAATCGTCAGCACCTTGGGCGACGACTTTCGCCTCTACTCCGATATGCCTTTCGATCCCTCACTGAATTAGCTCTCTTCCATCCTTGGCGTTGTTGCGGCGTCGGCCGCCTCGGTGGTACCCTCGACGCGATGTCAGAACCGTCCGACGAGTCCTCGTCCCGTTGCCTGTCCCGCTTTCTCATCCTCGCCACTCTCGTTCTTCCAGCAGTGATCGCCGGCTGCGGCGTCGCATATACGATCGTCAAGTCCGAATCGAAGCTGGACAAACTCTCAGTCCCGATGACGAAAGCGGCCGTTATCGAAGAGATCGGCGGCCCGGACCGAGTCCTGCGCGACGACGGCCGGACCCTCGTCTGGGAATATTCCCTTACCGCGCGCCGGCAATGGCTGTACGAGCTCGGTCTCTGTCCGATCTCCGTGTGGGTGGGGGGCTGCATCATCTACCCATTTACGAACGTGGCGATGGAGCATCAGCGGGAGTATCCGCATCATGTGGTGCTCATCAACGATGAGCTCTGCGCCTGGGGCACGCCGGCTGCTATTCTTCAACGGCGGAGAGCCTGCGAGACGGCCGGCTCCCAACCGGGCGGCATGTCCGGTACCGGACGGCCGGAACCTGTCGTGACAGGGCTGGGGCCGATCAACCGTCACAGCATTGATCACTACAAGACCATGGCGGTGATGTTGTTCGAGGATGCGCCTCAGGGCCCTGGCTCCGGATCGCGGGTGGCCGGCATCGTGACGACGCTGCTGCTCGATCTGGACATTAATATGGTTGAGCGCGCCAAGCTTGATGAAGTGCTCAAGGAACAGGTCATTCAGCTTACCCACGCAGACGATGCCAACGTCCTGAAAGTCGGAAGACTGGTCGGCGCCCAGGCCATCATTGTCGGTGGCGTCGAACAATGGGAACGACAGGAGCAGGGGCGAAGCAACAAGGTCTCGCTTTCGTTACGGATGATCGATGTCGAAACCGGGCAATTGCTGTTCAACGGCGAAGGCCACCTGGCGGATTTTACAAGCGACGATCCCGAAGGCTCTGCCCGCCTCATCGCACATCGCATCATCGCCCGCTTCGGGGCACAGACCGGCCTTCTGGGGTCCGGCCGCATCGGCGTGAACTGGGAACTGCAGGAAGAGCAGGGATTGCGTTTCTACACGGTGCGGGAGCTTAGAAGCGGTCTTCCGGCCGAGAAGGCGGGACTCAAGGTGGGTGATCGCATCGTGGCTTGCAATCGCAACTCCCTGGGGGCAGCCATGACTGACCGTGACGCAAAACGGCTGTGCCGGGTGGAAGCTGGAGAGACGCTGCAGTTGGATGTCCGCCGCGCCAACCAGCCGATGGAGCTGTTTGTGACGGCCGATAAACGGCCAGGATTGTAGCGAGGACGGAAGCATGGAGCGCACGAGTCAGCATCCGAAGGAGTCAGGCGCCGACGCCTTGATCAAAACATTGCACGAACGGCCTCATGTGCCGCTTGCCGATCGACTGAGAGCGCCCGCCCACGTGCATTACAAAGCCTTCCGAATGTCCGACCCGCCCGCACAGCGGAAGACCAGTCGCGAAGAGTTTCAGTCCTGTTTGACGGCATTCGGCATCCCTCGGGACGGCATCGTGCTGCGCGAGACATTTGGGTACGGGATGACGGATGCCGCCAACGGTGAGCGGTTGATCATCATCTGGCAGGCTCACACGGAATATTATAATTACCAGATTTGGCACTTACCGAATGCCGCCGTCGCCTTCGGCCCGCTGACATTTCCCGATTACAAGTTTCCTCTGCAGCCGCTCGGAACGGAGGTCTGCCGGCTGGACATCCTCATGTCGTCCGACCCCCTCCCGCCAGGCGACCGCATGCGATCGATGTTGCCGGGACCGGTGTTATACGGCAGCCGTATCCTCGACGAGCACACGAGCATCGTCACGAGCTTTACTCCCGATGAGTTCGACCGAGAGCGGTATTGGGTGACCCTCGGTCCCTCGCATGTGCAGGCTTCCCGCCTGAAGGAAATTGTCGATGCCATCGTCCGGATTGAGACCTATTACCATCTCTTGCTCATGCAGAAGCCGCTATTTTCAGCGGCCATCGACCAGGTGTATAAATTCGAGCACGTGCACCTCAAGCAGCGTGAAATCATCAGCGGGCACATCGCACACGCTGATTCCCAGACGCTGCAACGCTGGCTCAACAGTCTGACGCAGGATCTTTTGAAGACCAACCGAATCGCCGGCAAACTCCATTTTGAACTCTCGGCGTCGGTCCCGTATGACAAGATCGTCCACACGACGCTGGCCGCGTTGACCGAGAAGCCGCTGGATTCATACCGGCCAGTCTCTGACTACGTCTTAAGCGGCATCACGGGAGTCGCCGAAGGCTATCAGCAACTCCTCAGACGCATCGATACGCTACGGGCCGGCTTCGAGGGGATCATCTCGATCATCCGCGCCAGAGTCGATTTGATTCTGGAGGGACAGAATCTCGCCCTTCTGCAGAGCGTCGATAAAACGACGAAGAGCCAGGTGCTTCTTCAACATACCGTTGAGGGACTGTCGGTGATTGTGATCGCCTATTATGTCGCGGGCCTGGGGGCGTATCTCTTTAAGGGGCTGCAGGAAATGGGATGGCTGGGCAATGCCAATCTCGTCTCAGCCGCCTTTGTGCCGGTCGCCATCGGACTCGCCTTCGCCATCACGACATTCAGCAAAAAGTATCTGCACAAGAAACTCTCGGTTGAGCGCTCCTCGAACGACTTGCCGCCCCAGGGCGAATGAGTTATTGAATGCCGACGGGCGCCAGGACGCGGGCCAGGCAACGGCCTGTCATGGAGGCGGCATTCCTCATCACCTGCTCCGGACGCCCTTCAGCGACAATTTGCCCTCCCGAGTCTCCTCCTTCCGGTCCGAGATCGATGACCCAATCGGCCGACTTAATGACGTCGAGATTGTGTTCAACGACGACGAGCGTATTGCCCGCCTGTACCAACTTCTGAAGCACGGCAAGCAGTCTCTTCACGTCATCCATGTGCAGGCCGGTGGTAGGCTCGTCCATGATATAGAGGAGATCTCTGGCACCGGGGTTCTTCAGTTCCGCGGCGATCTTCAGCCGTTGCGCTTCGCCGCCCGACAAGGTTGTGGCGGGTTGCCCGAGGCGCAGGTAGCCGAGCCCGATGGAGGTTAATAGGTGTAGACGTTCTTGCAGCCTCGGCGTCCCCGAGAAAAATGCCAATGCCTCCTCGACGGTCATGTTCAACACGTCTGCGATCGTCTTGCCCCGATGGCGGACCGCCAGGATTTCCGGTTTGAAACGTCGGCCGTCGCAGCGCTCGCATGGGGCATACAAATCTTCAAAAAAATACATCTCCAATTTTTCGACGCCGGCTCCCTCGCAGCGCTCGCATCGGCCGCCCTCGGCGTTGAATGAAAAGTGGCCCGGGGTGAACCCCTGACGCAAGGCCTCGCGCTCTCGCGCAAACAGCTGCCGAATGTCGTCAAAAGCTTTCAGATATGTCATGGGATTCGATCGGGGGGTCCTCCCAATCGGCTGCTGATCGATCAAACGGACGCCCTTCAGATGCTCAATGCCCTTGATGGCGGTGAAGCGCCCCATGGGAAGGTTTTCGACGCGAAACGCACGAGCCAGTGCGGCGTAGAGTGTGTCCTCCACCAGCGTGCTCTTTCCTGAACCCGACACGCCGGTGATGCAGATCAACATGCCCAGCGGGAACCGCACCACCAGGTCCTTCAGGTTGTGCTCGCTGGCGCCGGCGATCACGAGCACTTTCCCGGTGCCTGACCGGCGGGAGCGCGGCACGGAAATCTGCTCCTCGTCTCTCAAATAGCGCGCGGTGATCGCCCCACGGTCGAGGACGAATTCGGCGGCGGGAGCAGCGCAGACGACTTCTCCTCCCTTCTCTCCCGACTGCGGTCCAAGTTCGACGACGAAGTCGGCGGATTCGATCATCTGACGATCGTGTTCCACGACGACCACTGTATTTCCCGCGGCGGCGAGGTCCTTCAAAATTCCTGCCAACAATTCGGTGTCCCGCGGATGGAGCCCGATCGTCGGCTCATCGAGGACATACAACGTGCCGACCAAACGGGCGCCGAGCTGGTTCGCGAGGGAGACGCGTTGCGCTTCACCGCCCGACAACGTCTTCGTCTGTCGGCCGAGTGTGAGGTAGCCGAGGCCGACACGCACAAGGAATCCGAGCTTGGCCTTGAGCTGACCGAGGAGGTCCGCGGCCACACCATATTCATAAGGACGCAGGGCCAGGGAGGTCAGCCAGGTCATCGCGCCTTCGATCGTCATCTCCGTCACCTGCTGAATGTCGACGCCGGCTACCTTCACGAACCGGGCATCCGGCTTCAACCGGCTCCCGCGGCAGCTGGGGCATTCGAACGGCGTACGGTATCGGCTCAGAAGGACGCGGACGTGGAGTTTGTAGCGTTTGCCTTCAAGATACTCAAAGAAGTCATTGATGCCGTCGAACGACTTGTCGCCCTCCCACAAGAGTCGCTGGACGTCCTGAGGCAACAGCCGGTAAGGAACCGTCAGATCGACTGCCTTCCGCTTCATCGCGAGAAGCATCTGTTTCTGCCACCAGTCGGTGCCCGGTTTACTCCAGGGCTCGATGGCGCCTTGAACAAGCGATTTGTTCTGGTCCGGGATCACGAGCTCTGGGTCATAGCGGAGGACGTTGCCGAACCCTTTGCACTCCGGGCAGGCGCCCAGCGGATGATTGAAGGAAAACAGCACTGGACGGAGAGGTGCGAACGTGCGCCCGCAGCGTTGGCAGCGAAAGCCAGCATGGTACGTCTGCACGCCATGACCGATCACATCCGCTGCGCAGCGGGCGTCGCCCTCGTGGAAGGCCGTTTCGATGGCCTCGCAAAGGCGGGACCTATTGTCTTCCCGCAGCACGAGCCGGTCGATGATCACCTCCAGCGAGGGTTGTCGATGAAAGGCGGGGAGTCTTGCTTCGTGGAGATTGACGGTCTCAGCCCCGACCCTGACTCTCGTGAAGCCTTTGGTCAGGAGCGACTGCACGAAAGCCGGTTCCGTTCGTGCCGATGGCGGGTCGACAGAGAACAACAGCATCGCCCTGGCGTTCGGGAAGCGTGTGAGCAGATCCGCCGCTACAGTGTCGGGGTAAAACGAACGGGCTTCCTCGCGGCAGTCCGGGCACACGGGTTTGCCGATCTTGGCAAACAACAGTCGGAGCAAGTCGGCGATTTCGGTCGCCGTCCCCACTGTTGACCGTGCCGTTCTCACCTGATTTTTTTGTTCGATGGCAATCGCCGGGCGGACATTCAGAATCCGGTCGACGTCGGGGCGCGCAACCTTGTCGAGAAACATCCGCGCATACGTTGAGAGCGACTCGATATAGCGCCATTGTCCCTCCGCAAAAAGGGTATCGAACGCCAGAGACGACTTGCCTGATCCCGAGAGGCCTGTAATCGCCGTGACGCGGTCATGGGGAATCGCCAGGGAAATATTTTTCAGGTTGTTTTGCCTGGCGCCCTCAACGGTGAGGGTATCCGAGGGCGATGTGGAGGCATCAAGGTGGGGCACGTCGACCGTTCCTTCCGAGAATGACCTGCCATCCTAACAGGCCGCCGACGGCGCCGCCAGCATCGCCAGCGTCAAGCTCTCGTAGATCTGACGGTGAGAATCGTGGTTTGTCTTGGGGAATCAGAAGGGGAATGAGAGGATGGAAACGCTCAAGTCACGATGGTGTGACAGGAGCGACCGCTTGAGAAGGGAACCACGTACTCTATGAGTCAGCCTGCCGTGCCGACGGATTATCTTGGAATCGGGCGTCAACTGGCTACCCTGCTGGGGTCGAGCCTGGAGGGGCCTTCGGGAGAGGCACTAAAAGAACTGGCGCGCGCCTATGATCCGTCGGCCAATGAAGCGCGTATCAGCGCTGAGGTCTTTCTCTTCCATAAATATCTCATCGTACAGACTTGCGTCGGAATGTTTCCTGGCGCCGAAGTCGAGCGTGTGATCGGCGGTCTCTTTGCCGCGTTGAACGAACGCGCCGCCGGCCTCGCGTTCAGCCAGGAACGGCAGGATGCGATGGAGCAGATGTGGCAGATGCGGGCGAAGCAATTCGACCGGCCATTTACGGAGGACCGGGAGCATTTCTTGGATGAAGGCAGCGACGGCGTCTTTTGGAAACG
Source organism: Nitrospirota bacterium (assembly GCA_046734935.1). Classification (GTDB taxonomy): domain Bacteria; phylum Nitrospirota; class Nitrospiria; order Nitrospirales; family Nitrospiraceae; genus Nitrospira_C. The sequence goes on along the minus strand of JBKPSD010000103.1, from coordinate 4,193 downwards.
ATCGATCACGCAATTCTGCAAAAACATTCGCGAACTCGATCACCCTCCGGATATCTGGGCTGGAGGAAAAGGGCCCTCACATAAGGCGAGCACCTGTGTTACTGAAACCGTCGACCGTCTCGTGTCCGCGATGACCGAGATGAGCCTGCTTCATTTCGGACGCGCCGCCTGAGCATTGGACGGCGTGCCGGATTCGACGTCTCCTCGCTGATCGTTTAGTTGTACGAAAACGGCGAGAGCTCATACGCCGGTGTCGGCGCTTCCGGCGGATACTGCTTGATCAGATATTCGCTGAGTCTGGCCGCCGACTCGGGGCTGATGCGAGTCACTTCAACGCCGAATTCCACGCCATCGGTCCAGCGGACAACGGCCTCCTCGATCACGATGCATTGACCGGACTCTGAACAGAGGATCCGGACTTGCATGGCGGTGTTTCGGGGGACAGGAGACGTCCCTTGAGCGCGCCATCCACTCGGGGACATGTCGAGGAGACTCCCTTGATGGCGGACCTGATCGATCACGTATTCAATTCCACAATTGACCGCGCGTCGCTTGCCGTAGCGGGGTTCGTGCCATGCCCCCGCCGGCGGGCGGCCTAAAACCTCTTCATGCGGCTGGCTCCCGGCTCGGTCCGTCCGATGTCCTCGCGACCGCCGTATGAGATGAAGGCCTTGTGAGGCTCCTGCAGCCGTCATCGTTGCGACGCCCCAGATCGACACGAATTCCATCAGGCTGATCATAACTCTTGCCCCCTCTCGCCGCCCGCCGATGCGCCTTACTTAACGGTAGCGCGGGTCCGGGCACCGCGGTAGATATTCAAACAGGGTAGTTCCAAAGAAGGGGAAAGTGGATTAAAGAGCCGATACAGGCGGACTTCCGCATCCGCAGCCCAAGGCCGAGGAACCCTACAAGTGGGGCAGATTCAACGCAGCGCCAGTCTCACGAGCCACACGCACCCCATATAGAGTGCCAGGGAAAGCACCATGGCGGGCCAAAAGCCCACTCGCGGGACGATAAAAATCATCGCCATGACGTAGACGATCCAAGGGGGGACAAACCAAAAGAGCTTCTCCGCATAGGCCACGATCGCGTCGCTACCACCATTGAGATACAGCAAGATGAAGGTGGCTCCCGTAATTGCGGGAAACGTGCTGGCAAAGGCTGCGAGGTAGGGCCGTCCTTGCGCGCCCAGATACGTAGAAAGACTGACGATCGTGCCTCCCAAAAAGAAGTAGACGACGTACTTTCCCCAGTCGTTCACGCGACAGCTCCTCTCTCAATGGCCCTGAAGGCATCTTGTGCTTCCCGCTCGATCGCCTCGCCCTGTCCGATGTATCGAGGTGAAAAGTGAAATACGATCAAATCCCGCACGCGGGCCTTTCGTGCCATGATGCCGGCTTGCCTCGCCGTGAGATGATAGCGGTCGCGCGCTTTTGCGGCGTCGACGTCGAGATACGGCGATTCGCAATAGAACACGTCCGCATGCTTCGCCAGAGCGACGATTCTCGCCTCGTTGTCTTCATCGTAGCGGGTGTCCACCACGTAGGCCAGTTTCTGGCCTTTTGAAATCGTCAAAAATTGACGCGTAAAGTCACCCAGGACGAAATTCCGCTCGATGCGGCGATGTTCATCGAAGAGGACCGCCGTGAATCGGAAGTCATCCGGTTTTCCTTCCCAAAGGTACTGCTTCACTTCCTTCAACCAGCCGCCGACCGGGAGCGTAGCCTCATGCAGCCTCTGTTTGTTGACGTTGATGTGAAAGCGCTCTTCCAACGCAAAGGCTAACGACGGAATTCGATGGTTCAAGGCCACGGCCGTCACAGTAAACATGGCATCTTCGAGGACCGTAAAAAGACCGGTGCGCTGATCAACGGAGAGCGGACTCGCGATCGGAGGGGAGGGAAGAAAACCGTTCGCGGCGTGGAAGCTCACGTGCCGGACTTCTTCTCTGTCGAATTCGCGAACCTCAATGGTCAGCGGATAGCCGTCGATGAGGTTCCAGGTATAGCCGCGCAGTTTGCCGTGCACATTCTCGATCAGCCCAGGAGGACCGTAGAGGCGAAGCGTTTTGCCGCGGCCAAGTGCCACCCGTACGACGGCATCGAAGCCGATGAAGTGGTCCATGTGGGTGTGGGAAACGAAGAGGTCATTGGCCCGCAGCAGGCGAGTGGACCCGAGCGAATCATTATGTCCGAGATCGAAGAGCAGCGCCCGCTTGGACCAGCGGACTTCCACATAGACGCCGGGATCGCCGAAGCAGTCGTTGACGAGGTAGCTGGAAAATGAAGGAGTCATGCGCTATCCGATCAAGGCCCACCGTACCGCACTATACACGATGGCAACCTCGACCGCATGGGCGGCAATCGTCGCATAGAGATTCCTCGTGAGGAGCCACAGCAGTCCCCAGATCAAACCGTCGTAGACGGCGATCCAGTGCAAATGCTGGAAGGTGGCGACCATGAACGGATCAAAGGCAAAGACCAACGCGCTGGTCAAGAGCGCGAACGGAGGGATCCGCTGAAGCATCGCGCCTCGCCACATCTCGGATTCGATGACCGCGAGTCTCCCGAGCACAAAGCCGCGGAAGTTGACCTCGACCAACAGGGCAATTCCGGCGATAAACCAGGGCAGCATGATCTGCACCGGCACGCGTGCATGCGGAGTCTCCCTTAAAAACGTGATGTCCCAACCTAGAGAGGGAACGAGGTGAACGATTAGCAGGGAGTTCACGCAGCCGAGTATGGCTCCCGTCACGGCGCCGAGCCTTAGTCCTTGCCTCCATTGCGACCGTGGCAAACCGATCCGGCTGACGATTGACGTGTTGTGCGACGCCCACAGGGCGAACGCAAGATAGCCAATCAGCTGAGGAGCGAATTGCATCAACGGCTGGTTCTGCAGCCAGCTTGGCAGCGCGTAATAGTCGATAGTGGCGGCAACCGGAAGGAGCGCCAGCGCGGAACCACGCTCAACTGTCCGTGGCGAGGTAGCCGGATCAACGGATGCCGGCATGAGGCGTCAGTACACTTGTAAGCTGTAGCGCTCGAGTGTGGTGGCTTTGTGCCGGGATAGATTTGACAGCGACTTGTTGTAATCGACGATGGCACGCAATTCATTGCCTTGCGCCGTCGCAAGATCGCGCTGGAAATCCAAGACGAAGCGGGTCGTGCTCAGGCCGACTTTGAGTCGTTCCTGTTCGGCTTGCAACTGTTTTTCCGCCATGATCCTGGCGGACTTCGTCGTCTCGATGCGCTTGAAGTCCGTTTGAACCCGTCGGACGGCCTCCTTCACACCAATGATGATCTGCTGTCTGACGCTGGCCAATGAGGTTTCCGCGTTCTTGCCTTCCATCTGGCGCCTGTTGAACGTGCTCCAAGCCGACCGGTTGCCGAGAGGATAACTCAGCACGAGTCCCGCGCCATAGTTATAAAAGTCGCCGCTGAAATTGCGGTTGCTCATATCGGCGTAGTTTGATCCCAATCCCGCCAGACCCATGGTTCCTTGGAAAGAGAGCGTCGGGAGCAGCTGATTTTGGGCAAACTTCGTATTGAGAGTGCTTGTCTCGACGTTCTTCTTGGCCTGGACGATCTCCGGACGCTGGTCGATCGCAATGTCGATGGCTTCCTGGAGACTGATTGGTTCCAAGGCCACTATGGGGGCGTCTTTGGGTGTCAATCGAACTTCCAGCCGCAGGTCTTCTTCGCCCGGATTCAAGAACCGGCGCAACAGATCCTCTTGGTCGCGGATCGCCTTCTCAGCAAGCAGTATCTGTTCTACGCGCGATGCGACGGCCGCTTCGGCTTGCAGCACGTCGACGATCGACATGACTCCCGCTTTCGCCTTCGCCCTATTCTCGGCCAATAGGTTCTGTGCAGCCTTTAACGCTGCTTCCGCGACCTTCAGGTTCTCATTGGCGAATACGACTTCCCAATAAGTCTGCTCGACGGTCGCCACCACGGTCAGGACCCTGTCACGAAACACATGTTCTTCAACTGTGGCATTGTTTTGAGCGATCCGGATAAACGTCTTGTTGATGTCGATGCCGGCATTGCGCAGTAACGGCTGCGTCAGTGTCGCGACGAGCCCGCCGGTCCACGCCGGATTGAACAAGAAGCCGTTCGCCACGTCTTGATTGACGTTCGTCCTTGCGGGGCTGTAGTTCAGGTCCAGATTACCGCCGGTGATGAGATTAGTGG
>JBKPSD010000102.1:0-4934 GCA_046734935.1 Nitrospirota bacterium | reverse complement strand
CCGTCTTCGCCCCAACGATAGGCCCGTGATCGGGCGTGGTCGTGGGTGAAATAGTTCCAGGCGTCGCCGCCTTCGCTGTAATCCTCTCGGACCGTTCCCCACTGACGCTCGCTCAAATACGGCCCCCAACGCTTCCATGATTGGCCGTCGGTGGACAGCCGTTCATGTTCGGCGCTGACGTCAGTCTTTTTGCCCTTCATGACTTGTCCCCTTTTTGTCGCCGGCTGCTTTGGCATGTGCACCTTTCTATGAGATCTCGCTTACGTTGGCTCCTTGTAGACAGATACCGTTGCTGTGCCAAGTAACTCCAATGCTCTGTACCATTGCTGCAACAATCAGCCACTTTGCAGACGGTTACGTCGTTTCAGCAGCCGGTTGACAACGTTGACCTTGGACGTAATAGGCATACGATGGGATTCATCAATTCATGAGTGATTGCTTCGCCGGAAACCATCGAGGTGTCCCGCTACAGTCGCCATACGACAGCAGTGGTGGAAAGCTACTGACCGCGGGCTCCTTAATGGACCTCCGGAACGAATTTCCTGCCCTTCAACGTCGCTTGATCGTCATATTCATGCTTGCGTGAGCGCTTCGGCAGCTTGATCTTTTTATGGGAAATCTTCTTGTAGGGAATCTGGTCCAGCAGATGCTGGATACAGTTCAATCTCGCTCGCCGCTTACTATCCGAACGCACGAGATACCAAGGCGCATGCCTTGTATCCGTGGCGTCCAGCATCCGGTCGCGTGCGCGTGAGTACTCGTACCATTTCTCTCTGGAGGGGAGATCCATGGGGCTGAGCTTCCACTGGCGTAGCGGATCCTCGACGCGCGCCTCGAAGCGCCGTTCTTGCTCTTCATTGCTGACTTCCAGCCAGTACTTGAGGAGCTGGATTCCGCCTTCTACGAGATATTTTTCAAACACCGGACACAATTCGAGGGCACGCTTGTATTGTTCCTTGGTGCAAAATCCCATGACGTGTTCGACTCCGAGACGGTTGTACCAACTACGATCAAAGATGACAATTTCGCCAGCCGCGGGAAAGTGTTGGGCATACCGCTGGATGTACATTTGGGTCTTCTCACGATCAGAGGGAGCAGGCAGTGCGATGACACGAAAGACGCGGGGGCTGACACGCTCCGTGATGGCCTTGATCGTGCCCCCTTTGCCGGCGCCATCACGACCTTCGAAGAGCACGATGATCCGCGCCCCAGTTTCCTTGACCCATGCCTGCAAATGACACAACTCGACTTGTAGATGGTGCAGCTCCTTTTCGTATTCCTTTCGCTTGAACTTGGAGTTGTCGCCAGCGCCGTTGTCATGATCATTTTCGCGATCTTTCCCCATTGCCGCTCCCTTCGAAGATTAGTGCACGTCTAGACGCCCCTCACATCAGCATAGAGTACGGCGACAGAACGGGAAAGCGCCCGGTACCTCGACCCAGCAATGGACGGCGCCTTCTGCCATGGAACAATGTCGTCCGGTGACGGTAGGCCCGTATCGATCCATCGGCGCCATTGTGCCGGGATGGCACTGTTCAACGGTGGCAACTCGAAATCGAGCGGGTCCCAGTAGGCGTTCAACATGATATACACCAGCAATTTGTCTTGCTTCATCTCCACGTTCAGCGCCACGCTGTGCGATTGAGGGCTCCAGTCCGGTTGTCCTCGCATCACGCCGTGCCAGGACTTGCTGGCGCGCTGAATCAGCTGAGCGAGTGTCAGGCGTCGATGCTCGTGCTCGACATTTCTCATGAGCCGCCGCTCGTTCAGCAGCGTCACGAACCGATGGACGTCTGTATGGCGGGCCACGAGGGTCCAATCGAACCAGCTGAGCTCGTTGTCTTGACAGTAGGCGTTGTTGTTGCCGTGCTGCGTGCGCCGCACCTCATCGCCCATCACGATCATGGGCACGCCGATCGACAGCAGCGTGACGGTGAGGAAATTCTTCACCTGACGATTTCGGAGCTCTTCGACGGCCGGGTCATCGGTCGGGCCTTCGACACCACAGTTCCAGCTCCTGTTGTCGTCGGAGCCATCGCGGTTGCCTTCATCGTTAGCTTCGTTATGTTTTTGGTTATAAGAGACCAGGTCGTTCAACGTGAACCCATCGTGGCAGGTCACGAAATTCACGCTTTGCTCCGGCTCGCGCTGCTTGTGCGCGTAAATTTCGGGGCTTCCAACGAGGCGGTCTGCAAAGCGAGCCAATGAACCTTCCTCGCTGCGAAAAAAACTGCGGGCATCGTCACGAAAACGCCCGTTCCATTCTTTCCAACTGTCCCCGATGAAACTCCCGACCTGGTAGAGACCCGCGGCGTCCCAAGCCTCCGCGATCAGTTTGGTGCCAGCCAGCGCCGGGTCGGATTCGATGTCCCAGAGGACCGGCGGGCTCGGCATTACCTGGCCGTTCGCATCGCGGGTTAGGATCGACGCGAGGTCGAACCGGAATCCATCCACGTGCATGGCTTGCACCCAGTATCGGAGGCTATCCACGATCATCCGGCGGACTACCGGATGATTCGCATTCAACGTGTTGCCGGTTCCCGTGTAGTTCGAGTAACGCGACCGGTCATGCTCGAGGATGTAGTAGGTGTTGTTGTCGAGACCGCGTAGGCTCAACGTCGGCCCCCGCTCGTCGCCTTCGGCGGTATGGTTAAAGACGACGTCGAGGATCACCTCGATGCCTGCTCGATGCAGCGCTTTCACCATGTCCTGGAATTCATGCACCGGTCCCATGGCATCGCGCCGCGAAGTGTACGCCTGATGCGGCGCAAAGAACGTCACGGGGGCGTAGCCCCAATAGTTGGTCTTTCCGGGCGGAGCGTCCAAAGCGTCGAATTGAAAGACGGGAAGCAGTTCGACAGCGGTAATGCCCAACTCGCGCAGATATGGAATCTTCTCGATCAAGCCGGCATAGGTCCCGCGCCGATCGGCATGCACCCCGGAGTTGGAATGGCGGGTGAAGCCGCGTACGTGCAGTTCATAAATGATGGTCCGGGAGGACGGTAGTCGCAACGGCCTGTCACCTTCCCAGTCATAATCTGACGGATCCACAACGACGCTTTTCATGGCGGTCGCGGTATTGTCCCCTGGCCCGGCGGCCTGGAGGCGGCCGTACCCATCCGGCACGACGACGCCGCGGCCGTAAGGATCGAGCAACACTTTCGTCGGATCAAAACGCATTCCTCGCGCCGGATCGAACGGACCGTGAGCGTGGAAGCCATAGAGCTGTCCCGGGCGAACGCCCGGAACGAAGACGTGCCAATAATGATAGGTGCGGTGCCCGACCGGATCCAAATCGACGATCTGTGAGGGCTTTGCGTCATCCTGCCGATCGAAGAAGAGCAATTCGAGCCGGGTGGCATCGCGCGAATAGAGGCTGAAATTGACGCCGTCTTCCGTGACGGTCGCACCGAGCGGTGCGCTTCCGCCTTGCGACCGCAGGGCCGATGGCTCTATAGAAGTGGGAGAAGCGCTGAACGGCGTGCGTGGTCTCTCAGCCATGCTAGGCATATGCTCGCTTACGACTTCGGCCGGCTCTTTTCACGGTGACGTCGGATCAGATGATTGGTTGAGCTGTCGTGTGTGAGCTCAGGCTCTTCCTGTTTTTCTAGTTCAGGGACAATACGCTGAGCCAGGACTTTGCCAAGTTCGACGCCCCATTGATCGAAGGAGTCGATGTTCCAGATCACGCCTTGCGTAAACACGGAATGTTCGTAGAGGGCGACCAGTTTGCCCAGCACTTCGGGCGTCAGCCGCTCAGCAAGCAGCGTGTTCGACGGGCGGTTGCCCTCGAACACCCGATGAGGCACGAGCCAGCCCGGCGTTCCTTCGGCCTTCACTTCGTCAGCCGTCTTGCCGAAGGCCAGCGCTTCGCTTTGCGCAAAGACGTTGGCGAGGAGCAGCTCGTGGTGCCGCCCGAGCGGATTGAGCGGCCGGTGGAAGGCGATGAAGTCGGAAGGAATCAGCCGGGTCCCCTGATGGATGAGTTGATAGAACGAATGTTGTCCGTTGGTCCCGGGTTCGCCCCAATAGACCGGACCGGTGTCGTAGGCGACCGCCCGCCCGCCGACCGTGACGTGTTTGCCGTTACTCTCCATCGTCAATTGCTGGAGGTAGGCCGGAAAGCGCTTCAAGTACTGCTCATACGGCAGGACCGCGACCGTTTCTGCGCCAAAAAAATCGGTATACCAGACGGTGAAAAGTCCCATAAGCACCGGCAGGTTTGCATGGAACGGCGCCGTGCGGAAATGCTCGTCGATCTGATGACATCCATCGAGCATCGCCTGGAACTGCTCCGGACCGATGGCTAGCATCGTCGAGAGCCCGATGGCCGAGAACATCGAATAGCGGCCGCCCACCCAATCCCAAAAGGGGAACATATTCGCCGTGTCGATGCCGAACTGTTTGACCTCCACAGAGTTCGTGGAGACGGCGACAAAGTGCTTCGCGATCGAGACTGGATCACGTCCGAGCCCTGCGAGCGACCAGTCGCGCGCGCTGTTCGCGTTCGTCATCGTCTCGAGCGTGGTGAATGTTTTCGACGAGATAATGAAGAGAGTCTCGTCCGGCTGAAGGTCCCTGACGGCTTCCGCGAAATCGGTGCCGTCGACATTGGAGACGAACCGAAATGTCATGCCGCGATCGCTGTAATGCTTGAGCGCCTCATAGGCCATGACCGGGCCGAGGTCCGAGCCGCCGATCCCAATGTTCACGACGTTGCGGATGCGCTTGCCGCTATGTCCTTTCCATTCACCGGTCCGGACGCGCGTGCAAAAAGTCGTCATCTGATCGAGGACGGCATGAACTTTGGGCACGACGTTTTCTCCGTCAACCGTGATCGTCGCCTCACGCGGGGCGCGTAACGCGACGTGGAGAACGGCTCGCTGTTCCGTCACGTTGAGCTTGTCGCCGCGGAACATCGCCTCGATGCCGTC
>JBKPSD010000101.1:0-26534 GCA_046734935.1 Nitrospirota bacterium | reverse complement strand
CGCACGAAAAGTCTGGGGAAATCAAGTCAGTATCCTCGTCGGCGACTATCTGTACTCGAAGGCCATGTGCCAGGTCGTCGAATTCCGCAGCCAGCGCATTAATGAAATCCTCGCTGAAGCCTGCAAGAAAATGGCGGAAGGGGAAGTTCTTCAGCTGTACTACAACAACAATCCCGCCATGCCGGAGGCCGACTACATTAAGATCGTCGAACACAAGACGGCAGGCCTGATCGCGGCTTCGTGCGGGATGGGGGCGATCCTGGCCGAGGCTACGGATACACAACAAGACTGCCTTTTTCGGTTTGGACAGTACCTGGGCATTGCGTTTCAAGTCGTCGACGACACGTTGGACTATACGGCCAATGGCGCGTCGTTGGGCAAGACACTGGGACAGGACCTCCGACAAGGCAAGGCCACCCTGCCGCTGCTTCACCTCCTTAACCATTGCTCGGAAGCCGACGGACAGATGATTAAGGACCGAATGGAAACGCGGACCCTGACCGAGGACGACTTACGACGGTTGATCGGCCTCATGGATGAGTACGGGTCCATCACCTACGCGTTGGACCACGCTCAAGCCTACATCACGGCGGCCAAACGAGAGTTGAGCGAGTTCGAAGACAGCACGGCTCGACGGGCGCTCTCGGCCGCCGCTGATTATATGGTGACCCGCGACCGGTAGCCGCTTCCGCGAGGCCGGTGCCGTTTGGCATCGGTTGGGCAACGCGTGACAGCGGTCCAGCCTTTCAGTCTGTCAAGCACGCGTTGATGCAGCGTACAGGGCGTATGCCGTCCGCGCCGGCGCAAGCGCGACCGTGACGAAATTTTTCAACTTCAGCAGGAAGAGGAATCCATGGCGCAGATCATCCCCTTTCGCGGAACACTGTATGACCCCGCGGCCGTCGGCTCCGTCCGCGACGTCGTGTCGCCCCCCTACGACATTATCGACGCTGCCGGACAGAAAACCCTCTACGACCGGCACCAGCAAAACATCATCCGGCTCGAACTGGGCATCGATCAGCCGGGCGACGACGGCTCGAATAACCGGTACACCCGCGCCGGGACGACGCTCAGAGAGTGGATCAAGAGCGGGGCGCTCAAGCGGGACCCGCAACCGGCCGTCTACTATCACACGATCGAGTACGCCGTCCCGTCCGCGGATGCACGGGCTCCCCGAAAAACGCTTCGGGGGTTTCTGACCACGACGAAACTCGAGCCGCTCGATTCGGGCCATATATATCCGCACGAAAATACGCGATCGGCGGCAAAGAGCGACCGACTGAACCTGCTCAAAGCCTGTAAAGCCAATTTGAGTCCCATCTGGCTGCTCTATTCGGATCCGCAGCATGCGATCTTGGACCTGCTGGAACGGACCGTGAAAGGGCAGCCGCCGAGAATCGATTTCATCGACGATCAGGGCTGCCGGCAGCAGCTCTGGGCCGTAGCGGATCCGGCGGTCCTGAACCAGATCGTCGACGTCATGCGGAGTAAACCCCTCTTCATCGCCGACGGTCATCATCGCTATGAGACGGCTCTCAATTACCAGCGCTTCCGGAGGGAACAGGCCGGGACATCGGATGCGCTCAAACCCTATGACGGCGTCTTAATGCTGCTGTCACCACTCGAAGATCCCGGACTGACAGTACTGCCTACTCACCGCGTCACGACGACACCGCTGCCGCCGTACGCCGCCATCAAGGCGCAGCTCGAGGGCAAATTTGATTTCAAAGAATTCCCGTTCTCGAGTCAGACAAAGCCGGCCGTGCGAACAGAGTTTCTCGACGCCTTACGGACAGAAGGCCGCACGAAGCCGACGTTCGGGCTTTTCTTCAAGGGGGAACATCGCTACGCCATAATTTCGCTGAAGCCGGAGCATCGTCCGGAAGCCGGCGCGTCGCCGCGCGCAACACTCGATGTCTCGCTCCTCCAGCAGTTGGTCGTGAGTGCACTCTGTCCCACGCAGCAAGCGCAAGAGGCGATTGTCTACACGAAGGACGATGCCGAAGCCCTCGACTGGGCGGAGAGCGGAACGGGCACCGGAGCGCTGCTCCTGAACGCGACGAAGGTGAGCGAAGTGCAGGCGGTCGCCAAGGCCGGAGAGCGGATGCCCCACAAATCGACATATTTTTATCCCAAGCCGCTGACCGGCCTAGTGATCAACGTGATGGAAGAGGATTAAGTCAATGGTAACTGGTCAACGGTCATTGGCAAAGCGCTCCCATTGACCCTTGACCGATGACTCTCTCCGGGGAGAAATGATGAATGCCAAAGTTCTGATTGTCGACGACGATGAAGACATCACGACCATGCTCGAGGATCGTCTCCGAGCCTCGGGGTACAGCACCCTGCTAGCCGGCGACGGTGTTCAGGCCCTGGAGAAAGTCGAGCAGGAATCACCCAGCCTCATGCTCCTCGATCTTGACATGCCCAGGCTCGGGGGACTCGACGTCTTGAAACGGCTCCCCGCCGTCAAACAGGCTGAAGATATTCCCGTCATCGTCATGACGGCTCATGGCTCCATCGAAGCCGCGGTCGAGGCCATGAAGCACGGCGCCTATGATTTTCTGACGAAACCGCTCGATAAAGATCACTTATTGATCGTCATCGCCAAAGCCCTGGAACGCGCGTCACTCAAGCGACAAGTCGCCTGCCTGAAGAGCGAAGTCGACAGCCGGTATGCGTCGATCATCGGGACCAGCGCCAAGATCCGCAGTGTGTTGGAAGCCGCGCAGCGGGCAGCCAAATCGGATGCCGGCGTGCTGCTCTTGGGTGAAAGCGGCACCGGCAAGGAGCTACTGGCACGGTCCATTCACCAATGGAGCCCTCGGCATGCGATGCCGCTCGTGGTCATCAATTGCGTCGCGCTGACGGAGACATTGTTGGAAAACGAGCTGTTTGGGCACGAGCGCGGCGCCTTTACCGGCGCCGATCGCCTTCAGAAGGGCAAGCTGGAGATGGCAGAGGGCGGCACGGTGTTTCTGGACGAGATCGGCGACATGTCCCTGACGCTGCAGGCCAAGCTCTTGCGCGTGCTTCAAGACCGCGAGTTTCACCGGGTGGGCGGCACCAGGCTCGTGTCGGTCAACATCCGGATCATCGCCGCGACCAACAAGGATTTGAAGCAGGCCGTCAAGGCCGGAGACTTCCGGGAAGATCTGTTTTATCGGCTGAACGTGATCGGATTGACGCTTCCGCCGCTGCGCGAACGGCTCGAAGATTTTCCGGCGCTGGCCAAGTTCTTTCTAAGCCGCCACGCCAAAGAAGCGAAGCGTCCCGGCATGTGGTTCAGCCCCGCGGCCCTGGACGCCCTCGCGGGCTATTCGTGGCCGGGTAATGTTCGCGAATTGGACAACGTGATCGCCCGGGCCGTCATCTTGAGTCAGACGGACGTGATTGAACCCGATGTCATGGCGCTCGACATGAACTCGGCGGACATGGACGGCGACGCGCTGTCCTACCTCCGGCTGCCCTATCACGAGTCGATGGAAGCGCACAGCCGCTACGTCATAACGCAAGCGCTGCGCGATGCCGACGGCAACCAGACGAAGGCGGCCGAGCGCCTCAAGCTTCAGCGCACATACCTGGCCCGACTGTTGAGACAACAGCGGCAGAAACTCGAAGACAAAGATGAGGCCGACGAGCAGATGATTGAGCAGACTGCAAAATCTTAACGACATCGCTCCCGGCAGCTAGCAGGCTCCGACCCCCAACGCTGTTCACACAGCCGACGATCCTCACCCGCCCCCGGCGCGCCAAGACGCGCCTCTCCGCAGGTCGGCCGCAACGAGTGAAGAGGCAAAGAGGTACATACCAAGCTTCGCTTGACCCGCTCGCTTCGATCACAAACGAGCGGATAAGTTTTTTTCTTGAGTTGATTCGTACAATGAGCCTCTAAGCGATGCGAGAACGAAGCTTGGGTCAAGCACAGTCTCGGGTAAACGATTGCACAGCAATCGGTGGGCCGGTGGGTGAAAAGGATGGCGCAGGGCGGGCGGGTGAAAACGAGGCCTTTTCAACGGCTTCCTAGGCGAGCGGGCTGGCAGGGAGCCGTTCGCTGAGCTTAATCAGCCCGCTCGTTGCGTCATGTTCGGCCTGCGAGTAGCGCTCGGGCGTTCCCACGTCGGACCAGTATCCGGTCAACTCGTAACCGGCCACGAGGTCGCCGCGCTGAATCGCGGCCACGTACGCATCAATAATCGTCGAGGGCTTTCCCTTCGGCACATCACGCAGCAAACGCGGGTGAAGAATATGTACGCCCGCAAACATCCGAGGTTGGGTCGCACCTGCATCCGTCTTTCCACGACCCGTGATGCGGACGATGCGGTCGTCCGCATCGATGTCGATCACTCCCCAGCGCGCCGCATCTGCGTCGGTTCTCAGCACCAGCGTCGCTGCCGCCTGACGCCGATGGTGGAAGCAACAGAGGGCCTCGAGATCCAACTCAAACAGCGTATCCCCGTTCAACACGAGCACGGGCTCGCCTGAGAAATTCGGTTCAGCCTGCTTGATCCCGCCGCCCGTTCCGAGAATCACCGGTTCGTGCGAGTAGTAGATCCTGAGTCCGTACTTCGATCCGTTGCCCAGCGCCTGCTCGATCATGGGACCCAAATGATGCAGGTTGATGATGACGTCGTGAAATCCATGCCGCTTCAGAAGCAGGAGATTCCAAACGATGAGCGGGGTTCCGGCGATCGGCAGCAGTGGCTTGGGAATCGTATTGGTGAGCGGCCTTAAGCGCGTGCCAAGGCCGGCCGCGAGAATCATCGCCTTCATCAGGACAATGAATCCCGCTTATTGAAGTTCCGGGACATAGTGGCTCATGAGCTTGCGCAAGGTGAATAATTCGGAATATTTAGTGAGATTCCGCCTGACGTACCCGAGAGTGCGGGGAATGTCAGCCAGGAATTTGGGGTTCGCCTTCACGCGGTCGATGTACACGAACCGGCCGGCCGCCTTGAGGTTGCGCTGAATGCTCGTGAAATCGAACAGACGGCGGAACGCCTCGCGGTTCGTCCAGAGCTGACGTCCCTCTTGAAGCTGGTCGAGGTAATAGTCGATGAGGCGGTCGATCAAGGCTTCATCGAGCGCAATGTAGGCGTCCCGCAGCAGGGACGCCAGATCGTACGTGGCCGGTCCCATGAGCGCATCCTGAAAATCGATCACCCCCAGCCGGTCGCCGGCGGCCATCAGGTTTCTCGAGTGGTAGTCCCGATGCACGAACACCCTGGGCTGTCCCGCCAGAAGTTCTGAGATCTTGCGGAACTCCTCCCGAATCGCTTCCGCATCGCCGTTGTCCATCGGCGCGCCCAGCCGGGCGGCGATCCCGTATTCCAAGAAGTGATCGAACTCCCACATCAGCAGCGGCACGTCGAAGCTGCGATGGAACGCCAGACACAAGGGCTCGGCGGGCGAAGTCCCTCTGGCCTGCATGCGGACCAGGACGTCGATCGCCTGCTTGTAGCGCGTTTCCATCTCGGCAGCATCGGCGTGGGCACAGGCTTCGGCGAGGGTCACGTCCCCAAAGTCTTCGAGATAGAGCAGCCCCGCCGCCTGGTCGTAGTAGTAGAGCTCGGGCACGGGCACATCGGCCTTGGAGAGATGCCTGTGAACGTTGATGAAGGGCAGTTCGGCGATCGCGTGTGAACTGCCGCTCACTGCCTCTTCGGATTGTTTGAAGGCTTCCGGCTCGGCCAACTGCATGAGAATGACGGCATGGCGCGCCGCGTCGCTGAGCTCGATGCGAAAGTACCGTCGGTTGGACGCGTCGCCGGCGAGCGGAAGGAGTCTCTTGAATGTCGCCCGAAAAGGTAAACGGGTGTGTATCGTCTCGGCAACGAGCGGGCGATCCGGAGCAGCCAGCGGCCGTTTGGTGGTGGCAGGATCGATCGTGGCCATCAGCGCGGCATTATACTGGCAGAGGAAAACGTTGTCACGAAATGGCGTCCTTCGCTCTGCGCTCCATCACCAGTTGAGCTGTGAGGCTGCCGAGGATGCCCCCGGCGGTGTCCGCAAGCCAATCCAGCCACGTCGCCGTGCGGAACGGCACGAACGCTTGATGCACTTCATCGCTCACTCCATAGAAGGACGCCGCGGCGGCGGCGTAGACGACGGCGTATCGTGCCGCGTGCGGTCCGGCAGCCCGACGGAATGCCCGATACGAGAGCGCTGCCAGCACCGCGTACTCGATGGCATGCAGCAGTTTGTCACCGAGTGTTTCGAAGAGAAATTTTGGCAGCTGCTCATCCGGATGAGGCAGCGATGATAAATAAAAAATCAGCGCCATGTAGGCAGCCACGGGAAGCCAGGCTGCTGCCATCCAACGGCCGGCGGGACTCTCTATCGTCCGCTCGCACGCCTTTTCCATTTTCCTCCGTTGATTGCAAGGTGGGTATCCCTATGACATACTCGGTGTGAGTGCGCAACCTTCATTCTGCCTGCCCATGAAGACTGTTCGGGTCTGTTTTCTTTGGCACATGCATCAGCCCTATTACACTGATCCGGTCGCGGGATCGGCCAGCATGCCTTGGGTGCGCCTGCATGCGGCGAAGGCCTATTTCGACATGGCCTTTCTGCTGGACCGGTTTCCGCGGGTCCATGCCACGTTCAATTTCACGCCGTCCCTGCTCCTGCAGCTGAAAGAGATCGGCGACGGGACGGTGAAGGATCTCTTTTGGGAGCATGCCCAGCGGCGCGCGGCGGAGCTGAGCGAGAAGGAACAAGCCTTTCTGATCCGCCATTACTTCTCGATCAATTGGGCCACGATGATTAGGCCCTATCCGCGGTACCACGAGTTGCTGGTGAAGCGCGGCTTCGAAATCGACGGACAGGATCTTCAACGGCTCGCCCGCCAGTTCTCCGCACAGGATTTTTTGGACCTTCAGGTCTGGTTCAACCTGGCCTGGTTCGGATATGGAGCCGTTCAGCGCTATCCGCGCCTCGCCGCCCTTCGAACAAAGAACCGGGGCTTTACCGAAGAAGACAAGCAGGAAGTATTGGCGCTGCAACGGCAGACGGTGCAGGACATCGTCCCGATGTACCGTCGATTGACCGAGCGCGGCCAGGTCGAATTGTCGACTACGCCGTTTTATCATCCGATCCTTCCACTGGTGATGGATACCGAGTATACGCGACGGGCGCGGCCGGACCTGCCGCTGCCCTCACGGTTCCGCGCACCTGAAGATGCGGAAAGACAGCTGCGTCTGGCCGTGGAGTACCATTCGGCGACCTTCGGCAGGCCGCCGCAAGGCCTGTGGCCCTCGGAAGGCAGTGTCTGTCCTGAATTGATTCCCCTGCTCGGGCGCGTGGGCCTCCGCTGGGTGGCCACGGATGAAGGCATCCTGGCGCGCTCGTTAGACGCGGCGCACCAGCCATGGCATCGGCAATCTCAGCTCTATCGTCCGTACCGGGTGGGCCCGGGCGGCGAAGAGGCGGCGATCGTGTTTCGTGACCGCGAGCTTTCCGACGGCTTCGGGTTTCTCTACCACAAGACGAGCGCGGAGACCGCCGCGGCCGACGTCCTACGCCGCATCAAGCAGATCGCAGTCGACACGCCGCAGGACGAGGTGCTTCTGCCCATTATCCTGGACGGCGAAAATCCGTGGGAGCACTACCATGAAGGCGGCGAACAGTTCCTTTCCCATCTCTACGGCGCGCTGTCTGAAGGCGCCATCGACGAAGGCGACTCATTGCGCGTAACCACCGCCAAGATCTCGGAAGCCCTCGCCGCCTCCCCTGAGATGCCGCATCTGACCCATCTGCATTCCGGGTCGTGGATCAATCAAGACTTTAAAATCTGGATCGGCCATGGAGAGGATAACCGGGGATGGGATTTATTGACCCACACACGGTCACGCCTCTTGGAGGTCAGTCCGGGACTGCCGCCGGACCGGGCAACCGCGGCCTGGCACGAGCTGTACGCCGCCGAAGGCAGTGACTGGTTCTGGTGGTATGGCGACGATTTCGATACCGCCTACAAGGAAGAATTCGACCGGTTGTTCCGCACCCATCTTCGCAATGTCTGGACGCTTGCCGGCATGGCGCCGCCCGACCTGCTGAATCAGCCGCTGTGCGAAGTCCGCCGTTTACAGGGCCGCGATCAGATGACCCGGCCGGTTTCGATGCTGCGGCCGACACTCGATGGGCTGGTCACCGATTTTTTCGAATGGCGCGGGGCCGGCACAATCGATCCCAATCCTCCGCTGGGGGCCATGTGGAAAGCCGAAGGCCTCTTTACCGCCATCTGTTTCGGTTTCGACCAGGATCATCTGTATCTGCGACTGGATCCCGACAAGTCGCTCAAGATCCACAAGGCGGACCTGCATATTGAGTGCGTGCTCCAGACGCCTGCGCGGAGCTACCGGCTTGACGTGTCCCTGGCCGAGGCCGACCACTATGTGCTGGCACAGCGACAAGGCGACGCCGGATGGCAAGAGGCCAGTCGATCCGACCGGATCGCCTGGAATCAAATCTTGGAGCTGGCAATCTCCTTTAAGGAGCTGCATGCGGAGCAGGGACAAACCTTGCAGATGACGCTGCTCGTGCAAGGGAATGGCTTGGAGATAGCGCGATATCCTCGGCACCAGCCGGTGCAGTTCACTGTTCCGGGACCGGACTTTGAGGCGACGGTTTGGCGGGTATGACCCGCGCTCACACGAGGTGAACCATCTTGCCTGAGTTACGACGCGATCCCATCGTCGGTCGCTGGGTCATCATCTCGACCGAACGAAACGGCCGCCCGCACGACTTTGCGCAGATGGAAAACATTCGGCCGATCCCGGCCTCGCTCTGCCCTTTTTGCCCCGGGCAGGAACGGCTCACGCCCAAGGAAATCATGGCCTACCGGCCGCAGCCGGCTGAGGCGGACGTGCCAAACTGGACCGTCAGGGTGGTTCCCAACAAATTTCCGGCGTTGCAGGTCGAAGGCGAGATCGGCCGCGAAGGTTTAGGCCTGTATGACCGAATGAACGGCATCGGCGCCCACGAAGTCATCATTGAAACCCCGGGCCATAAGGACAGCCTGGCCGAGATGCCGGCGAGGCGGATCGAGGACGTGCTTTGGGCTTACCGAGACCGGATCATCGATCTCAAAAGGGATCTCCGCCTGCGGTACATTCTGATTTTCAAGAATTACGGAGCCGCGGCGGGCGCGACGCTCGAGCACAGCCACTCGCAATTGATCGCGCTGCCTGTAATCCCGACGAGCGTCATGAACGAAATCGAGGGCTGCCGCGCCCATTACATGCAGAAGGAACGGTGCATCTACTGCGATATTTTGAGGCAGGATCTGTCAGACGGCGACCGCATCGTGGCGGAGAATCCGGAGTTTCTCTGCGTCACGCCGTTTGCGCCCCGATTTCCTTTTGAAATGTGGATTTTGCCCAAGCGGCACGCAGGCTATTTCGAAGAGAGCCAAAAGCAAGAGTTTGAATTTCTTGCACCAATCCTGTCCGAGTCCCTACGCCGCATGGACAAGGTCCTGTCCAAACCAGCATACAACTTCGTCCTCCACAGTTCGCCGCTGCAGGAAAAAACCGGTGAGTTCTATCACTGGCACATCGAGATCATCCCCAAGCTCACCCAGGTGGCCGGCTTCGAGTGGGGCACCGGGTTCTACATCAACCCGGTGTCGCCGGAGGAATCGGCCAAGTGGCTTCGCGAAGCCGAGCTCTGATCGTCGCCGTCCCCTCGCTGCCAGTCCTCTCTGGAAGTTCAATTGCTGAGTCGGACCTTGTGTACAGCGTCGCCCGTGCGTGTTAGCATATGCCTCGCAGCACCATCCTTCGCTAGCAGCCATGTTTAGACCCATTCCTGAAGGCCCTTTGTTTCGAAGGGCTCCTTTCCGGTTGATCGCTTCCATCCCGTTCGTTGTTGCCGCCGGGGTGATCGTCATGGCGCTCTTGAGCGAGGAAGTCTTCGCAGCTTTTTCGCGCCGGGATGTCATCTTCATGGCCGTATTTTTGGCCCTCAGCACGGCAGCGAGCACCGCGGCCATGATCAGCTTTCTGCACTACGCCAGCACCAAGCGAACGCTCGAAGAAGTGAAAGGGCTCGCGCGGAACATCTTGCAGAGTATTCCGACGGGCATCCTGACCCTCAACCCCAGCGGCGTCATCACCGCTGTCAATCCGACTGCCGAAGCGGTGTTGAAACGGCCCGCCGCCGGTCTGCTCGGCTATTCGTATGAGACCGCGTTTCCTATCGGTGAAATAATCCGCGACGCGCTTCACGAAGCCCTCAGAAACCATCGGCACCTGAATCAGAGCGATGTGCCTTATGAAGGCCCTGACGGCCGCCTTCATACAATTCGTATCAGCACGGTCGAATTGGTGGGAGATGATCGCCAGCCCGCCGGCGTCCTGTTGCAAGCGCAGGATGTCACGGAGTGGTTGGGCCTGGAACAACGGGTCCGCGTCGCCGAAAAACTTGCGGCCCTCCATACGTTGTCTGCCGGAGTGGCCCACGAACTACGCAACCCGTTGAGCGCGATGGACTTGAACCTCCATCTGCTGGAACAAGAGTTACGGGAGCCGGCCCCCGCGGCAGGTAGGACCGCCCATTATTTGGAAGTCTTGAACGCCGAATGTCGGCGCCTCTGTGCGATTCTCGACAATTTCATGAGGTTCGCTCGTCCGAGCTCCGTCGAAACTTTCGAAGTGGACGTTCATGGGGTCATTGAACATATCGTGGCGCTCATGCAGCTCGAAGCACAGGAGCATAAGATACGCCTTGACTATACGATCGAGAAGGATTTGCCGCCGGTGCTTGGCGATGAGACGCAGATCAGCCAGGTGTTGGTGAATGTCGTGGTCAACGCCTTCCAAGCCATGGCCCAGGGCGGGCGCTGTCATCTTACGGCAACCACAGGGACGACCGATGGGAAACGGTGGGTCGACATTTCGGTACGGGACACCGGCGTGGGCATCCCCGAAGCGGCGATGCCGCGGTTGTTCGATCCCTTCTATACGACTAAGCCAGGCGGTTCGGGACTTGGCCTCGCCATCGCATACCGGATCATGCAGGACCACGGCGGCCTCATCAGCGTCTCACACGCGCCCGGGGGCGGAACGTCCGTCGGGCTCAGATTCCCTGCCCTTGCCCCCCGCCTGCAGGAACTCGAGGCAAGATGATGACAGCCTCCAGCCGCATTCTCGTCGTCGACGACGAACTCAACATCCGCGAAGCCTTGGTGACACTCCTCGAGAAGAAACACTATCAGGTGGGCGGAGCCGGGACCGCGGAGGAAGCACTGGAGGCGCTGGAGGCAGCCACTGCTGATCTGATTCTCACCGACCTCAAAATGCCGGGCCTTGGAGGCATGGAATTTCTTCGACAACTTAAACAGAAGTGGCCGGAGATCGAGGTCCTGGTCATGACCGCGTTTGGCTCCATTGAGACGGCCGTCGAGGCCATGCGATGCGGGGCATACGACTACATTACGAAACCCATCGATCGTGAACGGCTTGCGGTCGTGGTCGAGAAGGCCCTCGAGCGCCATGCGTTGGCCTGTGAAAACAAGCAGCTTAAGGATCGTCTCGAAACACGGACTCGTTTCGACCAGATGATCGGAGAAAGTGAGCCGATGCAGCGCTTGTACAGTCTGGTCGAAATGGTCGCGGACAGCGACGTGACGGTGCTGCTGACAGGTGAAAGCGGGACCGGGAAGGAGCTCGTGGCCCGCGCGATTCATCACAAGAGCAACCGGCCCAACGGACCGTTTGTCACCTTGAATTGCGGAGCACTCCCTGAAAACCTGTTTGAGAGTGAACTGTTCGGATACGAAAAAGGCGCCTTCACCGGCGCGACAACGAACAAAATGGGACGGTTCGAACTGGCCGACGGCGGGACATTATTGCTCGACGAAGTCGGAGAATTGTCGCTGAAGTCGCAAGTGGATTTTCTGCGCGTCCTGGAGACGAAGGAATTTCGGCGGCTGGGCGGCACCAAGGTCGTGAAGGTCGATGCGAGGATTGTCGCGGCGACCAACCGCAACCTTGAAGCCGCGGTCAAAGAAGGCGAGTTTCGGGAAGATTTGTATTACCGGCTCAATGTCGTTCCCGTCCATCTGCCCCCCCTGCGTGAACGAGGGGACGACATCCCGCTGTTGGCGGACCGCTTCATGGCCGAGTTCTCGGCCCAGCATCACCGGCAGCCCAAGGAGATTTCCAGGCAAGCGATGCGGCTGTTGAGGCTCTATGCGTGGCCGGGAAACATCCGACAGCTTCGGAATCTCATCGAGCGGTTGGTGGTCACCGTGAAAAACGCGGTGATTGAACCGGAACATCTGCCTGAGGAGGTTCAGGCAAGCCGGGAAGATGCGCGCACCATGGTAGTCTCATTGGGATCGCCGCTGAAAGACATCGAAAGGGAAGCGATCCGCCGCACGCTCGTTGAAGTGACGAACCATCGGGAGAATGCGGCGAAACTCCTTGGCATCAGTCTTCGGGCGCTTCACTACAAAATCAACGAGTACGGCATCCGCGAATAGCCGGTCTCACCCCCGTCGCTCCTCTTCCTGCAAAAGTTGCAGGGTTTTAAGCCCCTGATTGCGTCACTCTGCAAATGTTGCACGAAGGGCGCCCTGCGGGTGGTCGCGGCTGCTGGTTCACGAGTGCTCCAGACGAAAGTGCGCAATTTATCTGTCTCCCTTATTACGCCCTCTCAAGCGACTCTCGGGCATTCTCCGTGCAGTTGAGCCATGCCATGGAATTCTGACCCCAGTGTCTGAAGTGGATTGAAATACTGATGCCCCCTACAAGGAACCAAGCCGGCCGTCTGGAACTCCTGTGTTCGGCAGCGGCGTTGTGCCTCGGAGTCGGCGGTGTGTTTGACCTATGGCCGTTTAGCCTGACGATCGCACTCCTGTTGCTGGCGTTGGGATATTGGGCTTTGCGGGACCTGCGCACGCTCAACCGGCTGAAACATCCTCTGACCCCACAACATCTCACGAGGAAGACCTATGGAGAACACGCGGACGGAGCGTCTCGCTGAATTGCAGAAGCTGCTCAATGTCTGCCC
This sequence comes from Nitrospirota bacterium, assembly GCA_046734935.1. Classification (GTDB taxonomy): domain Bacteria; phylum Nitrospirota; class Nitrospiria; order Nitrospirales; family Nitrospiraceae; genus Nitrospira_C. Next base: position 13,520 of record JBKPSD010000101.1, on the reverse strand, counting down.
CGGCGACGTCCTTGCGCGTTGCGACCTGGCGCTCCTGCTCGAGGAGTTGGATCTGCCTGACGAAGCGTCATGCCATTGGAAGAGGATATTGGAATTCGATCCCAACAATCTCAAGGCTCGCGAAGGCGTGAACCGGTGTCGGAAAAACCGGGCCGGGCGACCCTTTCTATCCCTGATCTGATCATCATCAATACCTAGGAGACCCGATATGCATTACCTTATTTTCATCCTGCTGGTTGCGGCCTCCGTCAATGGAGCACCCTCCTGGGCGTACGAAGAAACGACCGTAGCGGACGGAGGCACGGTGCGCGGCGTCGTGAGACTCGAAGGGCAAGTGCCGAAACCCAAGGGCTACAATCTGACCACGCTGCCCGACCAGGTCTATTGCGGCCGGATTTCAGACGGTCAAGGCTGGCGCTTGTTGCAGCCGTTTAATGTCGGGCCCGCCGGAGCATTCCGGGATGTCGTGATCTACCTCGAAGGCATCGAGAAAGGAAAGAGCTTTGCGGCCAGCTTTACGGGCCCGCGCATTGAAGCCCGAGATTGCCGCTTCGTCCCGTTCACGACCATCGTTCGAGAAAAGGAGAATGTCGTCGTCGTGAACATGGATCCCGTCATGCACGACATCCAGGCGTACGAAAGTTCCCACCTCGGGGCACGGGTGCTCTTCAATGTGCCACTGCCAATGAATCCGCAGCACCCGCGCGATCTCAAAGACCGCAGCGATGCGGCCATGTACCACAAACACCTGGCCGGCGAACCGATGAAGCAGCTCGTGGGCATGTCGAAGGGCCGCCGGGTATTCGTGATGCAGTGCGGTTTCCACGCCTACATGGAAAGTTGGGGATTGGCGATGGAGAACCCTTACTATGCCACGACCGATCCAAACGGACGTTTCGAGATCAGCGACATCCCGCCCGGCACATACAAGCTCATCGTCTGGCATCCCTACATTGGAGGCGCGAGAGAACAGCTGATTACGATTGCACCCAAGGGACAGACATCGGTGCAGGTCACTATTCCGGCGCCGGTCGGACGGCTCTATGCCAATCAAATGGTCGACCGTCCGTACACCCGGTTCGCCGTCACGGATGAAGTCCAGAGTCAAATCGTTCCCACCCTCTTTCGCCAGGAACGGTAGGCCATCACCGGCATATGGCCATTTTGCTCCTTTTGACTCTTGCCGGTTATACGGTCGGACTGATTCTTCCTCTGTGTGTTCCCTCTCGACCGAGGGTTCAAAACATCCTTGCGCACGGCCTTGCCGGTATCGCAGGGGTGGGAGGCATCTGCCTGGGTATCACGGGCTTGCTCGCAGACGAACCGTTTACGGCGTCGGTGCCCTCGACGCTGCCTCTGTTGACGTTCGCCATCCGGCTCGATCCCCTCGCGTCGTTCTTTTTGCTCACGATTTCGTTAGTCGGCCTGGCTGCGTCCGTCTACGCGCTTGGCTACGTGACCAAATTCTATGGGCGGGTTCCGATTTCACTGCTCGGGTCACTCTTCAATGGGTTTCTGCTGGCCATGACGTTGGTGCTCATCGCCGACAATGGATTTTTCTTCCTGCTCGTTTGGGAGTTGATGTCGCTGTTCTCCTATTTCCTCGTCGTGACGGAGCATGAGAAGAGCGACGTGCGCTACGCCGGTTTGTTCTATTTGATCATGACCCACGTCGGGACTGCCTTTATTGTCCTGACGTTTCTCCTGCTCTTCCAAGGCAGCGGATCATTCTCGTTCGAGGCGTTTCGTCAGCCGGACCAGGCCTTGTCTGACGGCATGAGAACCATGGCGTTCCTGACGGCGCTGATCGGTTTCGGGACCAAGGCGGGCATCGTGCCGCTGCACGTGTGGCTGCCGTATGCCCACCCCGCGGCCCCGTCACACATCTCCGCACTCATGTCGGGTGTGATGATCAAGACCGCCATCTACTCGTTGATCAGAGTGTACTTCGATTTTTTCGGCGGTCACTTTCCCTGGTGGTGGGGTTTCGCGATCCTTGCCATTGGCGCCGTGTCGGCGCTACTCGGCGTGATGTATGCACTCATGGAGCATGACCTCAAGAGCCTGTTGGCCTATCACAGCGTGGAGAACATCGGGATCATACTGCTTGGCATCGGGGCAGGGATGATTTTCCACAGCTATGGCCTCGAACAATTGGCGGCCCTCGGACTAATCGCCGGGTTGTACCACACGCTCAATCATGCGGTCTTTAAGGCACTGCTGTTTTTCGGCGCGGGATCCCTGCTCTATGCCACCCACACCCGCAATATGGAGGAATATGGCGGACTTCTGCGTCGGATGCCCTGGACCGGCGCGTTCTTTCTCATCGGCGCCGTGTCGATTGCTGCCTTGCCGCCGACCAACGGCTTCGTCAGCGAATGGCTCGTCTTCCAAACGCTCTTCCTGAGCTACGAGATGCCGTCGCTGTTGATGAAGCTCATGCTCCCGATCGCGGCGGCCATGTTGGCGCTCACGGGCGTGCTAGCCCTCACCTGTTTCGCTAAGGCGTTCGGCATCTCCTTCTTGGCTCTGCCCCGCAGCTCCCACGCCAAACACGCCGAGGAAGTGCCCCGCCCCATGCGCATTGCCATGGGGTTCTTGGCGACCGGCTGTATCGCGCTTGGCCTGGGCCCCATGCTGGTGGTGCCGATAATAGACCGCGTGACCGCTTCACTGATCGGCACGTCGATCGCCGACAGGATGGTGGCGCTCGGCGGCTGGGCTTTGGCACCGGTCAACGTCGAGTTTTCGAGTCTTTCCTCCCCGGTCCTTGGTCTCGTCCTGGCGGCAACGGCCGCATGCGGGCTTGGCCTGGTCGCGCTCTACGGCGGCACCCGCGCCTATCGATACGGCAAAACCTGGGGATGCGGTCTCAATCTGACCCCTCGGATGGAGTACAGCGCGACCGGATTCGTGCAACCAATCAAACGCGTCTTCAGCACGATTTATCAGCCGACGGTCAAGCTGGAAACGGAATTTTTGGAAGAGTCGCGATACTTCGCGAAGCGGCGACGATTTGAATTTCACATCGAACCGGTGTTTCAGAAATACCTCTACAACCCGGTCATCGTCTTCATGTCAGGACTGGCCGACCGGCTGCGGATCGTCCAGGCAGGGAGTCTTCATCTGTATCTGGCCTATATGTTCGTCACGTTGGTCGTTCTGTTGTTGGCGGCGCTGTAACGGAAAGTCATGATTGCGGACCACTCAGTTTTTCAGGCGATCGCGCTCACGCTGGCCCAGGCCGTTGTCCTCATCGCGCTTTCTCCGGCGATCGTCGGTCTCATTCGAAAGGTGAAGGCGCGGCTCCAATGCCGCACGGGCGCCGGCGTGTTCCAACCGTATGCCGACCTCAGGAAACTGTTCCGCAAACAGCCGGTCGTCTCCACGACGACTTCATGGATCTTCACGGCCACCCCCTACATCGTCTTTGCTTCGACGATGACGGCGGGGCTGCTCGTGCCGGTGTTCGCTTCGCAGATGCCGTTGAACTTTGCGGGCAACATCATCGCCTTCGTCTATTTGCTCGCCTTGGGCACCTTCTTTCTCATACTGGCGGGTCTCGACGCCGGGTCACCATTCGGCGGCATGGGCAGCAGCCGGGAGTCGATTGTGGCCTCGCTTACCGAACCGGCGATGATCATGGCCATCTTCGCCATCGCCTTGACCGCCGGATCGACCAATCTCAGCACGATCGTCCACAAGACCGCTCTTTTGGAAGGGATCGTGACGGACCCGGCCTCTCACGCGATGGCACTGGCCGCCCTGTTCATCGTGGCGCTCGCCGAAACCGGCCGGGTTCCGGTGGACAATCCGGCGACCCATCTCGAACTGACAATGATCCATGAAGCGATGGTGTTGGAATATTCGGGCCGTTATTTGGCGCTGGTGGAGTGGGCCTCCGGCATCAAACTGCTCGTGTTCCTCACGCTCATTGCGAATGTCTTCGTTCCATGGGGTATTGCGACGAGCGTGACGCCGGCGGCCCTGTCGATCGGACTGACCGCGTACGTGGCCAAAGTCGCCAGCCTTGCCGTGTTGATCGGGACCATTGAATGCATGTTCGCCAAGCTGCGTCTCTTTCGCATCACTGATCTGCTTGGCGTGGCCTTCATTCTGGCTTTGCTCGGACTGCTGTTCTTTTACATTTTGCGAGGCTGACCGTGGCCTGGCTGACGCCGCATGTCGCAACACAAATCGTCGACTTCAGTTCCGCCATGCTGCTCCTGACCTGCTTTGCCGTCGTGGCGCAGCGCCGGTTGTCGGCCTGCGTGGACCTCTTCGCGCTGCAGTCGCTGTTTTTAGCCATGACCGCGGCCTTGGTGGCTTTCCTCACGGGCAGCCGCCACATTTACATCGCCGCGGCATTGACGGTGGTCGTGAAGGTCATCGTGATTCCCCGCGTCCTGAAAGGCGTCATCGAACGCCTCAACGTGACCCGCGAGCTGGTGATGAAGATTAACGTGCCGGCCAGCCTGCTGATCTGCGGGGCGCTGGTCATGATCGCCTTCTTCATCACTCAACCGATCATCCCCTTTGGGCATCTGTTGACACGCGACTCCCTGGCCATTGCCTTGGCCATCGTGCTGATCGGATTTTTCACAATGATCTCCCGGCAAAAGGCCGTCACACAGTTGATCGCATTTCTCGTCATGGAGAACGGCCTCTTCCTGGGGGCCACGGCCGCCACGTACGGCATGCCGTTGATCGTCGAGCTGGGAGTCTTCTTCGACGTGCTGGTGGCGGCCTTGATCGCAGGCATTTATACGAACCGTCTGCAGGACGCCTTCGACAGCGTCGACACCGCCCGTCTCAGTGAGTTGAAGGAATGACGGAATCCACCGTCCTGATCGCTGTCGGGCTTCTGCTGCTCCCGCCGCTGACGGCCGGCTGCCTGAGCCTGCTCATCAACAGCTCGCGCTGGCTGCACGTCATCAATCTCATCAGTATCGGCACGTTGGTCGGGGCAGAAGCGGTCGTCGCGCGAGCCGTGTTCTTGCAAGGGTCGGTCACGGCCTTCGCCGAGATCGTTTATATCGACGCCCTGTCATCGGTCATTCTGTTCATTATTGGCACCGTCGGCCTCGCCTGTTCGCTGTACATGCGCTCGTACATGGATGAGCAGGTGACGCGCGGCGTCATTGCGCCCAAGCGGCTGTGCCTCTTCTTTTTCCTGTTTCACATGTTCGTCCTTGCCATGGTGCTGGCGACCGTCGCCAACAGCCTGGGCGTGCAATGGGTGGCGATCGAAGCCACCACGCTGGCCACGACATTTCTCATCGCGTTCTGGCGGCGCCGGGAATCATTGGAAGCGGGGTGGAAATACTTGATTCTCTGCTCAGTCGGCATCTCTCTCGCGCTGTTCGGTGTCGTGCTGATGTATTATTCCTCTCTTCGCGTGCTGGGCGATGTCAGCTCCGGGCTCAATATCACCCAACTCCAGCAGGTGGCGGCCCAACTTGATCCTCACATACTAAAACTCGCCTTTGTCTTTCTTTTTGTGGGGTACGGGACGAAGGTCGGCCTCGTGCCGATGCACAGCTGGCTTCCCGACGCCTATACGGAAGCGCCCGCTCCGGTGGCGGCCATGCTCGCGGGCGTGCTGGAAACGGTCGCCGTGTATGCGATTCTCCGTTGCCGCGGGATCGCCGACCAGGCCTTGTCTCCTGATTTCACCGGCGGCCTCCTGGCACTCTTCGGGCTCATCTCATTTGCACTCGCCGCCTTCTTCATCCTCTTGCAACACAACTATAAGCGGCTGTTCGCCTATTCCAGCATTGAGCACATGGGTTTGGCGATGGTGGGATTCGGAGTCGGCGGGCCGCTTGGGACGTTTGGTGGATTGTTCCATCTGGTCAATCATGCCTTTGCCAAATCGCTCGCGTTCTTCGCAGCCGGCAATATCCATCGACGGTTTAAAACCGTGGAGATCGACCAGGTCCGCGGCCTCACGACCGTGCTGCCGTGGTCAGCCCTGGCCTTGCTGATCTCCGGATTGGCGCTCACGGCGCTGCCGCCCTTTGCGCTGTTCACCAGTGAGATGCAGATCATCACGGCCTTGAGCTCATCCGGCCTTCCGGATGAGTGGACCCACCCTGGTACAAGAATTCCCGTCGTGATTCTCTTGCTCTGCAGTGTCGTGGCCTTCGCCGGCTTTCTCTATCGGATCACCGGCATGATCTGGGGTTCTGCGCCGAAAGAGATTGTCCCCGGAGAACGGTGGTCCGTGGGCCACGTTCCCATCATTCTGCTGGGCACCATGCTCGCCGGATTCGGACTGGCACTCCCGGCGTCGTTGCGACAGTTTGTTGAAATGGCGTCCGCCTTGTTATTGAGCCGCTGAGAGGAAACGGTGACTGAACCTTCATCGGCCGAGCGACGGATACAGCCGGCCTTTCCCGACTTGATCGCGGAACGCACATCCGACCGCCTGGTGCAGTTTCGCGTGGACAAGAGCCGTCTTCCTCAACTCGCCCGGTTTCTCCACGAGAAGCTTGAGGGCCGTCTGGCACTCTTGTTCGCCGTCGATTGCCGGCCGCTCGAAGACAAATACGAGATCCAGTATCTATTCAGCTTGAACCGGCAGTGGGTGCTGGTGACGGTGGACATTCTCGGACAAGAGCGCCTCTTTACCTCGATTACCCCGTACGTCCACGCGGCGCAGTGGTATGAGAGAGAAATTCGAGATCTGTTCGGGTTGATCCCGCAAGGCCATCCTGATCTCCGCCGCCTGGTTCGCCACGAACACTGGCCCAAGGGCATCCATCCATTGATGAAAGAGTTCTTGTGGGATAAGGCGCTCGGCCGGCAGCAGGGCCAGTACCGGTTTCGTCACATCGAGGGAGAAGGCGTCTTCGAAATCCCGGTCGGCCCGATTCATGCCGGCATCATCGAGCCCGGCCATTTCCGGTTCTCAGTCGCCGGCGAGCCGATCATGCAGCTCGAAATCCGGCACTTTTGGAAGCACCGTGGCATCGAAAAGCTGTTCGAGCAACAGACCGTGACCAGCGCGCTCCCGCTCGCTGAACGGGTCTCCGGAGATACGACGGTCGGACATGGCTTGGCCTACTGCGAGGCCGTCGAAAGATTGTTGCAGCTGGACGTCCCCAGGCGCGCGCGTTTCCTCCGTTCGCTCTTTCTGGAATTGGAGCGGCTTCACAATCATCTCGGAGACGTCGGAGCCATCTGCAACGATACCGCCTATACGCTGGCTCATGCCCATTGCAGCCGGATGAAGGAACAGGTGATGCAGCTCAACGACCAGTTGACCGGCTCGAGATTTCTCCGCGGCGCATTGGCCATCGGCGGTGTCGTGAATGACGTGTCGGCCATCCAGCGAAGCGAATTGATCGATGTGCTCAATGCAATGGAGAAGGATTTTGCAGAGCTGGAATCCATCATCTTTGCGAACGCCTCGCTCACCGACCGTTTGGAAACGACCGGCGTCCTCACAGAGCGCACGGCGTGGGACCATGGCGTCGTTGGGGTTGTCGGTCGAGCGTCAGGCATCGATCAGGATGTCCGGAGAGACCGCCCGTTCGCCGCCTATGACGAATTAGCGGTCAAGGTCGTATCCTATCGCTATGGCGATGTCCGTGCACGATTGCGCGTGCGCATGGACGAGATCCATGAATCGATCCGCTTGATCCGTGACATTCACAACACGATTCCGCACGGTCCGCTCATAGCGAAGTGGCACCATCAGCCGCCCGCAGGAGCATGGGCCCTCTCGGCGGTGGAGGGCTGGCGAGGAGAAATTCTGTATTTCGTCATGGCCGGTGAAGGCGGCCGTATCCATCGTTGCAAGGTACGCGACCCATCATTCGTTAATTGGCCGGCGATCCAATGGGCCGTTGTGGGAAATATTATCCCGGATTTTCCGTTGATCAATAAGAGTTTCAATCTATCCTACGCCGGCAACGATCTATGAGAGCGAGGCGCCTATGTTTCGTATTTTGAAGAAGAGCCTGAAGACCGGACGGGTGACGGGACAATATGCCCAACCTCCACAATCCCGCGCCGCCCTTGCGCCGGGAGCGCGCGAAAAGGCGTTGCCTTTCAAACGGTCTCTGGTCATCCGGGAAGTGGATACCGGCTCCTGCAATGCCTGTGAAATGGAAATGAATGCTCTGACGAATCCCGTGTACGACGTCGAGCGGTTCGGCGTTCACATCGCGGCCTCGCCGCGTCATGCGGATGCACTCGTCGTGACCGGTCCGGTCACCGTCAATATGGAGCGTCCTCTGAAAGATGTGTACAAACAGACCCCTGATCCGAAGCTCGTGATCGCCTTGGGCGACTGCGCGATTCATTGCGGCGTCTTTAAAGGAAGTTACGCGGTGACAGGCCCGGTAGACCGCCATATTCCCGTCGATGTTCGCATTCCCGGATGCCCGCCACGGCCGGCTGAAATTCTCAAGGTGCTCGAGGACATCAGGAGCCGGTCGTCGTCCAATACATGACGGTCAGCCGCCTCCGGGCGGTTTGCAATTGATGACGGGCCAGCCGTATCATCCGAACCATGCAGGTTCAACTCAGCCATCCAGCCAGAACCGTGGACATCAAAGGGCCTAAGCGCGCCAAGGAGGTTCTGCGAGAGCTGAACCTTGTCGTCGAGGCGCATTTGGTGATCCGAGGCGACGAGCTGGTGACCGAGGACGAGATGCTCGCCGATAAGGACCGGATCGAGATCAGGCCCGTCATTTCCGGCGGGACGCCTTAAAGGTTCCCGCACACATTCAGTTGGGCGGAAAATGCGACAGAACGCTGTGCACGATGGCTTTCGTGCGCGCATCCCGTTGCTCTGAGGTAAGTCCCGGGTCGACCTCACCGGCCGCGGTCCCCCTCCAGACGAGTTTTTGGGAACGCGCATCGATGATGTCGAGGAGCAGCGAACCGCCAAGATAGGAAGGCGTGTCGTTGACGGCCGGCGCGGACTTGCCGGCTGACCGCGTGTCCGCCGAATGCGAGAACGCATGCCCCGCCATGCCGTCTGAATAATATTGAGTCGACATATTCGGGCTGCTGTCTTTGAGCCCCACATGGTACGCCACGTAGAAATCAGGCTCTCCCTCAGGCAACGCCTGGTAACCTTTCAGCCGTAGCTGTGTCCCGACCGCAATGCGGATCCGCATGTCGACGGCGCTGCTGTCGGCGCGCCTGTCGCCGGTCTTTTCCTGAGCGCCCGGGAGCCAGGCATAGGTATGATACGCACTGAAGTCGGCGCTGCGATCAAAATCGTAGCCGATCTTGGGCGATGGCGCGCAGCCGGCCGCCACCGCCAGCATTGCGATCAAAACATGCCGCGTGCTCATCGGGATGTCCTCCTCAAAACCTCATTGCGGCGGGAAATGCGCCAGCATGGCCCGGACGACGTTGTTGATCCGCGCATCGCGTTCTTCAGGGCCGAGACTCTGCTCGACGTCCGCTGCGGCTGAAGCCTGCCAGATCAGTTGCCGCGATGCCGCATCGACAATGTCGATCGTGAGAGTGCCTTCGTGGTACGGCTGAACGTCGCTGATCGTGGTGAATGTTCCATGCGCACGATCGCCGATGTAATTCTGCGTGGACGCACCCTTCATCATGTCCTTCATGCCTGCCTGGTAGGCGATCAGAAAATCGGGCGGTCCGTTTGAAGACGCGAAATAGCCTTTCGCGCGAAGTTGCGCATCTACCGCCGCGCGGATGCGGGCATTGACCAGGGAACTATCGAGGCGTTTGTCTCCCGTGGTTTGTTGTGCCGCCGACACCCAGGCATACGTGCGGTAGCGGCTGAAATCAGCGCCGCGGTCAAAATCGTAGCCCACCTGGGGGGAACTGCAGGCGGCGAGGATGACCAGGAGTGTTATGGCAAAAATGGGAAGATGCCGTCTCATGAGGCCGGCGGTCATGGTAGCAGAATCACGAGGCGGCCGGAAGTGGAAGGATCAGCGTCGCCGTGACACCTTGGCCGGGAGCGGATTCAATCTCGAACGATCCTCCGAGCGCCTGCATGCGCTCACGTATACTGAATAGCCCAAATTTCGATGACGACCCGCTCGCCGCCGTGCCGGCGACAGCAGCCGTCACATCGAACCCCGCGCCTTCATCTCTGACTTCTATTCGTAAGTGATCGTCGTGATATTGGAGAGTGACGGCCGCTGCGCCGGTACCGGCATACTTGGAGGCGTTGATCAAGAGCTCACGAACAGATTGAAACAGCAGCACTGCCTGATCTTCCGGCAGCGTCAGCTGAGGCTGCTGCGGAAGAGTCACTGCCACGGTCAAGGAAAGCTTTTGCATATACTCGCCGAGCCATTTCAGGGCGGCCGCAAGCCCCAGATCCCTCAACACGGAGGGGCTCAATTCCGCGACGAGGGTTCGTGTATAGCGAAGGGCGTCGGACAAGACTTGGTCGACCTGTTGCATGGCTTCCGTGAGAATCGGAATCGCCGGAGCATACCGCTTACCTTGCCCAATCTTGATCTTCCCCAGGACGAGCAGGTGCTGGAGGTGATCGTGCAGCTCGGCAGCCAGCCGCTTGCGCTCCTGCTGCTCGGTAAGATTCAGCTCGGTGGCCATCGCGCGCAGCTGCTGCGTGCGCTCGGTGATGCGATCTTCGAGGTTTTTCGTCAAATCTTCCAACGCTTCTTCGGCGCGCTTGCGCTTGATGATCTCCCCCAACAGTATCGCCTCGCTGCGCAGCCTGGCCTTTGCCACCGCGACGATAAATTGGGGCCTGGACGGCATATTGATGCTGAGCTCACGCAGTTTCTCCACCGGGACCTCATAACGCTCGGCCACTTCCATGAGCCGCTGATCATCCTTCGGCGGATCTCCATATCCGATCGTGATGCTGCCGACCGTTTCTCCGTCGACCTTGATGGGCGCGGCATAGAGATTGATTCCGCCTTTGCAGGGCATGTCGACGGGGGTGCCTGCCTCCATTGCGCGCATCGACACCTCTCTGCCTGATTCACGACAATGCCAGTCGCCGCTGGCCAATGCCGCTTCGTTGTCTGGCGTACCGCAACGCGTCCGCGACGCCTGGTCCAGAAAGCGGCACCAGTCGGAGGCGACAAGGCAGGAGGCATAGTGCCCGTTTCGTTCACAGACGGAACCCGACGTGCCGATGAGATGCAACGCGTCGCCCGCGACGTTCGCGAGCAGATCCTTTCCCACCGTGCGGAGTATGGTCCGGTCAGTGTTGAGCTCTGTCAAGTCTCCATAGGGCTGTGCGTTCGGGACCTTGAACACTGTTCTTCCTTCACGGAGCAGCCACGCAATGGCCTGAAGCTCCGCTTCCGTCTGTTTTCGTTGTGCCAACAGCATCCGGATCGCCAGCGCCGCACACACCAACAGCGAACCCACCACGTATCTTCGCCCGCGTGTCCCTTTGTCGCGAAGAGTGCTTTTGAGCGGAAACGCAAAAGACATCGATTGCATAAAGCTCGACCGTTCAGGTTTGGTCTGACAGACGCAACTATCCGAACGAGTAATATCGGCAAGCCCCATGCCATCACGATGTCTGCGCAGCATTCACAAGTCGGTGATTTATCGAAGACCAGAAGCTTGAACGAGTACATGAATTGTAGACGTGTATGGAGTCGACTACGGCCTGGTACGGACGAGGCGTTTTCTCTACGATACACGCGGCACTGCCGGGCGGCGCGAGAGGTCTCTCAATCAGACATGCATTATTTCTCTTTTTCCGATCGCTGTTTCATAAACAGATTCGCGACACTGGTGACCTTGTTCACGCTCGTCAATTGGACATCGGCGTTCGCGATCGACTGGATACCCACCGAGGAAGAACTGGCCAACTACCGCAAGAGCTGGAATCCGCCCACCCACGGCACCTCCTTTGCCTCGAATGCCGATGTCACTCGGCAGGGTCAGTGGTTCGTGCGCGCCTATGTCCAGGGGATGATCGGATCCGGCGAGTCACAAAAAAATTCCTCTTTGCAGCCGGTCGCCACTCCCTTCAGCCCCGATGCCGTCGTGCCGGCGGTCACGCTCTATTATGGTCTCACCCGCCACGTGATGGCTGGAATCGGCGTTTCGGCGGTCTATTGGAGTTCCAACACCCCTGAGCCGGACGGGCGGACATCCGGAGCCGGAATCGGGACGACCAACCTGATTCTCAAATACCGGCCGATCGTGCAGGATCCAGATTCCTGGAAACCTTCCGTCGCCATCTATAGCCGCTTGTCCCTGCCAACCAACAAGTGGTTTGGCACGCCGGAGATCCCAGGCGGGTTCACGCCTCTCTCCCGCGTGCCTTCAAGCCGCTTCGGAGCATTGGCCGCGACTGAAGGCATCCTCGTGCGGAAAAATTTGGAACCATTCCGAATCACAGGCAATGTGTACTATTCGTACAACTTTCCGGGATCCGGCTCTGAGCCGGGGGTCACCGTCTATGGAGGGGACTTGCTCAGCACACACCTGTCGTTGGAGCACGTCCTCAACGAGCGCACCGGATTCGGCTATCTCCTGGAAATGACGACGCTCCAACAGTTCAACAGCAGACTCGATGGCCATGCGGTGAATACGACGCCGGCGACGTTTTGGCTCGTCGGCATTCAACCAGGCCTCGAGTACACCTTTGCACGCTACGAATCCGGGGCGAAGCTCGTGGGCGCCATCGGCGTCATGTTCACGGTCGCAGGGCAGGACGACATCCGGGCCATGTATCCGAACATCAGCTTCAAGTACTTTTTCGAACAAAATTAACGTCGATCAAGGAGGCCGCAATGCCGACAATGGACCTTATCACTGAATATGTCATTCGCTATGGGTTTCAACTCTTGGGCGCAGTTCTGGTTTTTGCCGTCGGTGCGCTGGTCGCTCGATGGGCCGGAAGGTTGATACAGCAATGGCTCGGACGTCACGACATGGAGCCGCCGGTTCGCATGCTGCTGGTCAAGGTTACGCAGACCGTGATACTCGTGTTCACGGCGATGGCCGCCTTGAGTCAATTGGGCGTACAAATAGCGCCGTTACTGGCCGGCATCGGTGTCGCCGGACTGGGCGTCGGATTGGCCCTTCAAGGCGTGCTGAGCAACGTGATCGCCGGCCTGTCGATTATTTTTACAAAGCCCTACCGCGTCGGCGAGCACATTTCGCTGCTCGGCGTGGAAGGCGATGTCCTTACGATCGACTTGTTTTCCACGACGCTCCTGCACCCGGACCGGTCGCGAGTGGTCATTCCCAACAGGAAAATCGTCGGTGAGATCCTCCACAACTTCAGCAACATCCGGCAACTGCACCTGATGGTGACAGTGGCCTATGGCACGAATCTCAACGAAGCGCTCGCCCTCGTTCGTTCGATCCTGGGGTCGAATGCCGGCGTGCTCAAAGACCCCGCTCCAGCGGTCGGCATTTCCCAATTGGGGGATTCGGGCATCACGGTTTCGATCGATCCTTGGGTGCGGATAGCCGATTTCGGCAGGGTCCAGGGGGAACTCAACCAAGCCCTTGTCGAGCGTTTTCACTCGGCGAGCATTCAGATCCCGTATCCTCAGCACGAGGTACGGTTGCTG
>JBKPSD010000100.1:0-3289 GCA_046734935.1 Nitrospirota bacterium | reverse complement strand
GATCGCGCGCCGTACGGCGCCCTCAAACCCCTCCACCGCGCGCGCGTCGGTGCGGGCAATAATCACAAAATCCTGGTCGGCTTTCGCTTGCACCGCGGCCTCGATTTTTTCCGCCATGTCGCGTGTGGATATCAGCCGTTTTCCCGAAAGGTGGCCGCATTTCTTGGCCGACTCCTGATCCTCGATCTGCATGCCTGCCAAACCTGACGCCTCAAAGGCGATCACCGCCTCTCGAACGTTTGCAGGACCGCCGTATCCTGTGTCTGCATCGACGATGGTCGGAATCGCAACGGACCGGGCAATTCGGCCCGCTTCCTCCGTAACGTCGGCCAGGGTGAGGAGTCCAATGTCCGGGATACCGCGGCAGGCGGACAATGCCGCCCCGGAGACATACACCGCCTCGAAGCCCGCTCGTTCTATCTGCAGAGCGATCAGGGCATTGAAGGCGCCGGGAATGCCGATGGTTCGCATGCTGAGCATGTCACGAAGGCGCGATGCTTTCGTCTGATGGTCCTGTGTCATACTGTTCACTTGCCCATACTCATCAGCGGCATCAGGGTACCGATATCGGTCAGCCGCTCCAGCTGCCATACGCTGTGGATCAGCCGTTCCGTCCTCGTCCGTCCGAGACGTCGGCCCACCAACGACCGGAACTTGGCCTCCACTTCTTGATCCGACATCGGATTGCCCGGATGACCCAGCGGTAGGTCCTTCTGCTTGGTATAAGCCTTCCCTTCCCTCGTTCTGACCGTGATGCGCGTCGGCATGGCTGCGGGATAACGGTCCACGAAGTCGTCGTCCCGCACCACCCGGACTTTTTTCATGAGTTCCGCCAGTGCCGGATCCCGCAGCCGCTTCGAACCGAACGACTGGAGAGTGACGCGACCGTCCTGCAAGGCGACGGCCACGCAGTAGGGAAAACTGTGATCGGCGGTTTCTCTGGTCGTTGGCAGCCACTTCTCCGGCTCGCGTCCGATGATTTCGATGGCCACGTCGTAGCTGCCGATCTCGATCTCAGACACGTGCTGCAGCGCCCTGTCCCCCTCGGCCTTCATGAATTCGGCGCGAAGCTCCAATGCCGCTTCCACGGCTGTCTGTGCGTGATATTCGACTGGGTAGTGCTTGATGTACGTGTCGAGGATCTTGAACCCGGGCGCGTGCCCGGTTGCAGATCCTGCGTCGCACTTTTCTCCCGCGAGCCGCGGAAGCTCGAACGGTCCAGACACGAGCTTCATGAACCCTTTTTCCCCTTCAAAAATCGGCGAGGGGCCGGTCATGCCGAGTCGGGCCAGCATGGCGGCAAATACTCCGTTCCGGGCAGCGTTCGAGAAAGCGCAGGCCTTCCACATCGAGAGGTCGCCGACCCGCGTCTGCCGGAGCGCGACATTGGCGACGCCGGCCAGGTTCAGGGCATGCCGCGTCCGTGCGCCGGAGAGTTTCATCACATTGGCTGCGGCCAGTGCAGAGGAAAACGGGCCGTACGTCACGTGATCCCACCCGCGCGGCCGTAACGCCGCGGCATCGCAGAATCGGGACTGGATCTCATAGGCCAGCGCAATGGCTTGAATCACGCGGGTTCCTGGTGCGTGCATGGACTCGGCCACTGCGAGCACGGCAGGAATGTTGTCCGATGGATGCGCCGGTTCCTTGGCCAGGTAGGTATCGTTGAAATCGAAATACCTGACCAACGCTCCATTGGCGAAGGTGGCGAGATCGGGAAGGGTCTTATGGCTTGTGCCCCAGAGGGTCGCTCCTCCCGGCTTCGTCACTTGTCTGGCGAATTGGCGCGCAAATCCGCAGGGCGGAGCGTTCCAGGCGCCGAGCGCGCAGCCGACGCTATCGAGCACACGCCGTTTGACCTCGTGGACGACCGTCGCCGGCAAGCTGGCAAACGAAAACGACTGACCGTATCGGGCAAGGCGATCCGCAAGCATTCCGACACCTCAATGCCCAGCTTTACGCTTCCGTTGCCGCCATCCTAGCCTGTCGTTTCGCGATGAAGGCCTGAACGGCTTTGCGTGTCTCGGCCGTCGTACACAGCCCGCCGAATAACTCGGCCTCTCGGACAAGCCCTTCAGAAAGAGGAATGTCGAGTCCCCCGCGGATGGCATGCAGCACTGCCTGCACGGCGCCCGTGCTGCGCGCTGCAATCATCCCGACGAGGGCGTCCGCCTGTGCCATCAATTCCTGGCCAGGGACGACCCGGCTCACGAGCCCGATCCTGAGTGCCTCTTCCGCCGTAACGCTCTCTCCGGTCAAAATCATCTCCGCGGCCTTCGAGGCGCCCACCGCCCGCGACAACCGTTGCGTGCCGCCGAAGCCGGGGATCAGCGCGAGCTTGATTTCGGGCAACCCGAGCGAGGCTTCGGTCGCCGCGATTCGTATGTGGCAGGCTAGTGCGAGCTCGAGACCTCCGCCGAGGCAGATGCCGTTGATGGCGGCCAGCACCGGCTTCTCGCAGCGTTCAATATGGTTGAACAGGGCTTGCCCCTGCAGGGCGAACTCCGTTCCGGCGTGCGTGCTGTTCAAGCGAGTCAATTCATGTATGTCGGCCCCGGCGGAGAAGAAGCGCCCTGATCCCGTGACGATGACTGCCCGGACATAGTCGTCCTGTTCGACTTCGCTCAGCACGTGGTCTAGCTCTTTTAGTACCGAGGCGGTGATCGTGTTGGCCGGCGGATTGTGCAGTGTGATACGGGCAATCTGACGAGAAATAGTGAGCAGCTGATGGTGCATGGTGTCCTCCATCCCGCAGAATCACGTGCCAGTCACGTCAAAGGCGGCCGTTTCAACATCCTTTCGTATCGTTTCGATCCTCTTGATGCGCCGTAATCGCTCTCAGGAGCTCCGGCAGTCCTTTTCCGGTCGTGGCCACGGTGCTGATGACGATGGGGCACCACTCGCGTAGGTCCCGGACCGTCGACTCGCCCTCCGGATGGTCGACTTTGTTGACCACGACAATGTGCGCAACTTCCAGCAGACCCGCTTTCATGGCTTGCACCTCATCGCCAAGTCCCGGCGCAACCACCGCCACGACCGTGGGAGCGATCTTGAGGACGTCTAGTTCGTTTTGCCCCACGCCGACGGTCTCGATCAGCACGACGTCGTAGCCCGCTGCCATCAAGACACGCCCGGCCTGCTCTGTCGTGGGCGCGAGCCCCCCTCGATGACCGCGCGTCGCCATACTTCTGATGTACACGCAAGAGTCCAACGCATGCTCCTGCATCCTGATCCGGTCTCCAAGAATCGCGCCGCCGGTGACGGCGCTGCTGACGTCGACGGCCAACAC
>JBKPSD010000099.1:0-13645 GCA_046734935.1 Nitrospirota bacterium | reverse complement strand
CCAGATCTCCGGTAAAAAAACAAAAGCCAACCGGCACCGACGAAGCTTCATCGAAGCGCCTGAGTTGGCTTGTACTGTGACCGGCCTTCTGTATGTGCCGATCACCCTACGGCCCGTCATACCGAGATCTGGCGTCCTGTTCGTCCGCGAGCAGCTCGGGATAAGCAGCAGCGCCGTCTCGGTGAATGGCGAGTTCATGAATAATACGCCAGCCTCCTGACCGTCAAGACTGGGAATGCGTGCTCCGTCTTTTCAGCCGTTGATTCGGGTCCAAAAGGCCTATGAAGAGCCGCCTCGTCGGGCGAAGGGCTCACGTTTCCGCTTGTTCGTCTTCCCTGCGGCTCCTATAATTCTCCGCGGAATGTTGTCGCCCCCCATGGAAACGTCCATCCGAAATGCCATCATCAAATTTGAACAGGAATTCATGGGCCGAGGGCCTGACGACGTCCGTGCGTCCATTGTCCGGGACCTGGTCGTCGTCCGGCTGAAAGGGGTACTCACGCCGGCTGAGCGGCAGTTGGCGAAAACTGCGGAAGGTGTCGACATGGTCAAGCGCCTGCGGCAGAATTTGATCGCGCAAGGACGGGACAAGTTGTCGGAGCAGGTGAGCGAAATCACCGGCGCCAGGGTGCTCGGCGTCTTTACCGACATCGATGTCCAGCTTGGTGAACGCGTATTTGTCTTCACGATGGATCGCGAGCTGCAGAACGGCGCACGGTAACCGTCGATGGAAAAACTCGTCAAAGGCTTCGTGAAATTCCGGGGTGAGGTCTTCGGGCAGAAAAAGGACCTCTTCATCCGTCTCTCTCAAAGACAGGAGCCTCGCGCGCTCTTCATTACCTGCTCCGATTCCCGTGTCGATCCGACGCTCATGACCCAGGCTGAGCCCGGCGAACTGTTCATCCTCCGGAATGCCGGGAACATGGTCCCGCCCTACGGGTCAATGCAGGGCGGGAGCACCGCGACCATCGAGTACGCGATGGCCGTGCTCAAGGTTCCCCACATCATTGTCTGTGGCCACACGGACTGCGGCGTCATGAGAGCGCTATTGCATCCCGAGGAGGTCCACGATCTGCCGGCTGTGAAAGAATGGGTCGGTCAGGCGGAAACCACCAGACGCATGATGCGGGAGCATTATGTCGATCTCGAAGGCAACGACCGTTTGATCAAGACCACGCAGGAAAATGTCAGGGCGCAACTCGATCATCTGCGCACTCACCCTTCTGTCGCGTTGCAGCTGCGCAAGGGGAAGGTCGATCTCCATGGATGGGTCTATTCGATATCCACAGGCGACATCTGGGTCTACGATTTTGACAGTGAGGAGTTCACGTCTCTCCTGGACGAACCGCCGCGCTTGAAAGCCGCGCCCTAGCCCTGGCATTCTCACTGGTATGGGCGATCGCCGACTCGAGACCCTCTCCTTTGACAATACTTATGCCCGGCTGCCCGGGGCGTTCTACGCAAAATTGAACCCCACGCCGTTTTCCTCCGGCCCGTATCTGGTCAGCTTCAACCCCGCGGCAGCGGAACTCATCGATCTGAATCCGGATGAGGCGAAGCGGCCGGAGTTCGCGGCCCTCTTCGGCGGAGGTATGCTGGCGCCGGGCATGGATCCGCTGGCGATGCTCTACTCGGGCCATCAGTTTGGCGTCTACGTGCCGCAACTCGGAGATGGCCGCGCGATTCTTCTGGGGGAAGCCACAAACACCCGCGGAGATCGCTGGGATCTGCATCTCAAAGGAGCGGGGATGACCCCGTTCTCCAGGGACGGCGACGGCCGGGCGGTCCTGCGGTCGACCATACGGGAGTATCTGTGCAGTGAGGTGATGCATGCACTCGGCATACCCACGACACGAGCGTTATGCATCGTCGGCAGCGACGACAAGATCTACCGCGAACAGGTGGAAACGGGCGCAATGCTGCTGCGGATGGCGTCCTCGCACGTTCGGTTCGGCACGTTTGAGATTTTTTACTACCGGAAGCAGTACGACTCCCTGAAACTACTCGCCGACTTTGTGATCGGGAGTCATTTTATGCATTTGCGAGACACCGCTGACAAATATGTCCGCTTCTTCGGGGAAGTGGTCGAGCGGACGGCCAGATTGATTGCGCAGTGGCAAGCGGTCGGTTGGGCCCACGGCGTGATGAACACCGACAACATGTCTATCCTGGGCCTGACCCTCGACTACGGTCCTTTCGGCTTCATGGACGATTATGACGCCGGCTTCATCTGCAACCACTCGGATCACAACGGCCGGTATGCCTTCAACCAGCAACCATACATCGGGCTCTGGAATCTCAGTTGTCTTGCGCAGGCGTTGCTGCCGCTCGCAGAGAAAGAGCCATTGAAAGCCGGCCTCGATGCCTACACGCCGGTGTTCGAGCGGGAATATCTCACGCTGATGCGGGCGAAGCTCGGACTGGCAGAAAAACGCGGCGAAGACGAGGAGTTGATCCGCGACTTCTTAGGCTTACTGCAGGGTAGTCATGCGGACTATACGATCGTCTTCCGCGAGCTTAGTACTTTCGCCTCAGGGCCGGAAGCGAAGAACGAGCAAATCCGGGACCATTTTGTGAACCGAGACCGGTTTGATGAGTGGGCGCTGCGTTACCGATCCCGTCTGCAGAGCGAAGCGAGCGACGACAAGGTCCGCCAAGCAGCCATGAACCTCGTTAATCCTAAGTACGTGCTCCGCAATTATCTGGCCCAGATGGCCATCGAAAAGGCGCAGCAGAAGGATTTTTCAGAAGTCGACCGTCTCCTCGCCGTCCTCCAACGTCCTTACACCGAGCAACTGGGCATGAACGCCTATGCCGCGCCGCCGCCCAACTGGGGAAAGCACCTAAGCGTGAGCTGCTCCTCTTAAGCCATTAGGTTGCCTGCCTCAAAACGTAGGCGCAGCATTCGGTTTACGAAGCTCAGCAGGCTTGCATTATACGCCGGCCAGGAGCACCGCGGACGAGGCTATTCGATTGCTTCTTCCTCTGCGTATTGCACTTACCCTCATCTCCTGTTGTACAGTGTTCCCATTTTTCTCCGGTAGGAGACGGAAACCGTGGCCAAGCCGCGCGGTGACTCAAAGTTAGCCGTAGCAGGGGCGTTGACGCTTGCCCTCGCCATCGC
This sequence comes from Nitrospirota bacterium, assembly GCA_046734935.1. GTDB lineage: Bacteria > Nitrospirota > Nitrospiria > Nitrospirales > Nitrospiraceae > Nitrospira_C. The sequence continues at coordinate 10,521 of JBKPSD010000099.1, read as the reverse complement.
CGGCGTTCTGCTGGTCAAGGAACCGTTGCGCAGTTCGCGGCCGGTCGGCAGCGGCCTCGAGCTGAAGCAGACCACCGGAGAACAACTGATCCGGGCGCGGCTGTGGGAAGATCCCGTTGCGGCGGTCGAACGGGCGATACGCGAGAAGGGACCGGTCAAGGCCGGCGGCTCAACGTCCTTGGCCCAACGCCTGACGCCGCTCCGTCATGCGATCGAGGATCGGGTCCGCAGCGGCGAACGGCTGACGGTCCTTCTCGTGACAACGAGCGGAGGGCCCTATGTCGAAAGCACCGAATCGCGTCTCCGCGACCGGTACGCTATCGGCACGGCGCTGGGCGCCGCCTGTTACGCGCCCGAAGACGAAAACCGGCTGTCGTTTATCTATTGGGAACCGGACAGCCCCGTTCAAGCCCTTCCGTATGAATGGTTCCGGCTCAGAAAGACACGCCTCTGTGGGCCCCGCGCGGACAGCATCCTCGTCGTGTGGTTGCCTGAGGAGGCGCTTGAAAACGGCTTCTTCGCCGCGTTGACCTCCCTGTCGCAAGGGCTCGTCTGTCAGCAGAGCTCGAAGAACGAATGCGCGATGACCGCCTCGAAGCCGCCGCTCGTGCGATTGGATCCGATTCTGCAGCGGGCGGTCTCTTTCAAAATCATCGGCCCGAGAAGTTCATCGGCCTACCGCTCGCTTCTCGACGAAGCCGGAGAGCGCTACGCAAAACCACATCCGGACATCGGCATCTGGCCGAACACGGACGGAGCGATCGATCTCTATTCTCCCTGGGCGAGCGCAATGAAAGGACTGCTCGCCTATGGCCTCAAAGCGGAGAGCGGCAAGGGCACGGCCTGCGCGACGTACGAAGATTGCGAAGCCGTCTTCTACCGGCGGCTTTCCAATGCGAACGTGAGGCTTGCGTATGACATCGGTTCCGATGACGTCCGGTTTCAGTCGCTGATTGCCGAGTTGGAGCGACGGCAGGTTCGTCTCGGGTGGGACGCCGTCATCCTGATCGGTGAATGGGATAGCTTTTACGGACGCACCCTTCCGATCGAGTTTCGCGCCGCGGCGTGCACGAAGGTGGCCACCTTTCCGGAGCAGGATCTCAAGACGATCCAGGTACCGACGAACATCAAGCAGTGGTGCCAGACCGTACCGCAGGCAATCGATCTTCAGATCCAGCGCCCCGCTGATTATGAGGCGCTCACCCTCAACGTGTTTCGCTACAGCTACCTGGGAGGTCTGGACGGAGAAATCCCCGGAGACGATGCGGCCCGGGCGGCGCGCGCGGCAAAGACGCCCGACCAGAGCAAAGACGCCACGCGCGACCGGCCGGAAGGCACCGGTCAAACGGACTATGTCAAGGCGCTCGTGGCTCGGATCCATGAAGAAGGTGAAGGCGCCAGGGCCATCGGCATCATGGGCACCGATCCGTACGACGCCCTGCTGATCATCAAAGCGCTGCGTCCCGCGTTTCCCCACGCGATCTTTTTTACGCTCGACCTTGATGCACGGCACCTGCATGCCAGCGAATACAAATCCACGCGCAACATGGTCGTTGCCACGCCGTTTGGTCTCCAGCTGGAGGGCGGCCTCCAGCGCGATGTCCCGCCGTTCCGAAGCAGCTATCAAACAGCGGCCTATTTTGCCGTGCTGCAGGCCGTCGGACACGTTCGTTGCGGGCCGCCGGACTCGGGGCCGCAGCTCCGGCCCTGCACTGCCAGCTATCACGTCGCCATGACGCCTGAAGACCGTCTGTACGACGCCGGGTCGCATCCCCGCCTATTCGAGGTGGGGAGAGAAGGCGCGGTCGACTTGAGTGTGGTCGAAAAAGAAGGCGTGCGGACGATTCATCCGTTGCGCGCGGACCTCGCTCATACGGAAACCCTGGGCCAGCTCAAACAGGGAACCGAGTTCGATAATACGGCGGTGGCGGTGGTCGTCGTTCTCGCCCTGATGGTGGCGACCGTGATTGCGTGGAGCAACCGGCGGCTCTGGCTGTGGGTCTCCAATCATCCGGTGTCTGTCGGCGTCATGGCGATTTCCCTCTTGGCCGCCTTCTCCGCCTTCCTCGCGTTGGGCGGAGCGTCGGCGCTGCTGGCTCATCACGATGAAGGCGAGCCGTTTTCGTTGACGGCGGGAGTCAGTATCTGGCCGAGCGAAATCATCCGGCTGTTCGTGATTGTCCTATGCCTTGCCCTGCTTGCGAAAGGGTCGCGAGACCTGACGAAGAACGGGGAGGAAATCAGCGACGACTTTCTCTTCCAGGATGAGTCCTCGTCCCAGCCTTTGTCGCTGAGAAGCTTCTGGATTAATCTGAAACGGGTCTATCATCCGGTCGCCACAATGGCTGCGACCACGGTCGACCAAGCCTGGTCCTGGTATCGCGAGGCCAGCAACACGGCACAAGGTTTGATGCGGACAATGCTCTTGTTTGCTCTCTACGTGGGAATGATCTGGGCATTGGGCTACTACGTGCTGAACGAAGAATATATCCATCCCTGCCGCGGCGGCCTCAGTTGCAGGATCGATTGGATCATGACGGTGACGAGCACGGCCCTGGTCGTCTTCCTCAATCTCGCGGTGTTCGACGCCGTGATGGCATGCCGGCGGTGGATCGGTTGGGTGACGGCGTCGACCGGCGGATGGTCGCAACAGGTGCAGGAGCAATATCTGGTCGAATACGGCTTGCGCGAGAATCAGAAAGCCGAATTCGAGAAGTTCAAGTATCTGGCTGCGATCGATTTGATCGGCCAGCGGACGGAAGTCGTCAATCGCCTGATCCGGTATCCGTTTCTCGCGTTATTGATCCTGATCGCGGGTCGCAACGATTACTTCGACATCTGGAATTATCCGACCCTTTTGCTGTTCTCATGGGCCTTGAACGTGCTCCTCGCCTTGCTCGCAGCGTACTTGCTGTATCAGGCGGCGAGCGCCGCCAAAGCGACCATGCTGAACGGTCTCAGCCGTCAAATGGTGAAGGCCCTGGAAACCGGGCAAGACCATGATGTCCGGATGAAGCAGGTGCAGTTCATCATCGACGAAGTGGAAGCCAACGAGAAAGGCGCCTTCGTTCCTCTCTATCAGCAGCCCGTCATTGAATCCTCCCTCTACGGCCTGATCGCCCTCCTCCAATATTTGTACGTCCGGTGACCACTTCCATGCGGCAGACGGACGTTGCAGGATTGAAGGTACGATTGACCGGCGGCAGCGACGGCCGTGGCGGCGGCACGGGCCCGCTCGTCATCCTGCTGCACGGTTACGGCGCGCCCGGCGACGACCTTGTTGCGCTCGGTGAGGTGCTGAGGGGACCGGCGGGAACCCGTTGGGTTTTTCCGGAAGGGTTCTTGAAGTTCGACATGGGCTATGGCGATGCCCGCGCCTGGTGGATGATCGACATGGAACGGCTCGAAGCCGATCGCCGGGCAGGGCGTGTGCGCGATTTGTCTTCCGAAGTGCCGCCCGGCCTTCCGCAAGCGCGCCAGGCGCTGGAGACATTCCTGACGGCATTACCGCGGCTGCTTCCCGTGGAGAGCCGGCACACGCTCATCGGCGGATTTTCGCAGGGCGCGATGCTGACCTGCGACCTGGTCATGCGCACGGCCTTTCCATGTGCCGGACTGATCCAGCTCTCCGGAACGCTCCTCGCCAAACAGGAGTGGCGGCCTTCGGTGGGAAAGCGGGCAGGGCTGCCTGTCTTTCTGAGCCACGGCACTCAGGATCCGGTCCTGCCCTATGTCATGGCCGAACGGTTGAGGGACGAACTGATGAAAGGTGGTTTGGACGTGGAGTGGCACCGCTTTCACGGAGGCCATGAAATTCCCGAGCCAGTCCTTTCCCGCTTGAATGCCTTCCTCACGAAAGTGTTGGGCAAGCCATGAGCGTCGGTCCATTCGAATTGAAAGGTGCAGACGGCAAGGTGATCAGGGGCGACCGCGCCGAAGGCAGCGGCCGGCAGGTGTTGTTTATCACGGGCTTTCTTTCAAAGCGCTGGGGGAACAAGAGCAAAGCCCTGGCTCAATGGTGCGCCGAGTCCGGCTGGGGGTTCTGCTGCTATGATGTTCGCGGGTTCGGAGATTCGGAAGGAAGGTTCACCGACTATACGCTCTCGGATTGGATCGCCGATGCCGGGACCGTCATCTCGGTCCTCAAGGAGTCACCCGACCCGCTGACGATCGTCGGTAATTCCTTGGGCGGCTGGATCGCGTGGCTAATGGCCCAACAGTACGAGCACGTCGAGCGGTTGATCCTGATTGCACCGGCCTTCAACATGATGGGCGTGCGTGCAAAGACCATTGCGCCCGAACGGCGGCATGACTGGCGTCGGGCAGGATGGATGCCGTGGGATAACGATCCGCTGCACCGCGACTGGCCCCTCTCATGGAAATGGGTGGAGGAAAGCGAAGCCTATTGGGCCTCGAGCTTTGATCATCTCAGGCACGTACGGACCACGATTCTGCATGGAACCGGCGATACGGTCATTCTGCCCGAGGGTAGCCGTGAGTTCGTAAATGTCTTGCTTCGTCACGACCCAACCTATCCGATCGAACTTCGCTTCCTAGCCGGCGACCATCGGTTGAGTAGTCCCGAACACATGGAATCCCTGCGACGGCTTCTCCTCGAGACCGTCTAACTGCGATGCTGACGCTGATTCACAGAGAATGCGGAGGGCCTGCCCTGGAGCCGAACACTGGGGTGGCGGAGGTCTGCGCCCTGCCTGTGGACCGCTTTCCGTTCGCCTGCTTCACTTGCCTGGAAGAAATCGTGGATGAATCGGAATTGCGGCTCTCCGAAGAATTGGGAATTTAGCAGCCCGCTTAGTTATCCAAAAACTCCTTCAGCGCTTTGGCGGATGGCTTTTGAAACGTCGCCAGCCGGCTTGCTCCCGTGCCGTTGAAACGCTGAAGTGCCACGGCAAGTTCCGCTGTCTTCGCGAGCACGGCGATACAGTCCAACACAACGGCCCGCCCAACACGAAAATTTTTTATCCGCGAGAACAGAAGAGAGGGAAGTCCGCCCGCCGGAATCACCACTTCAACTCCGTTCGCCACCAGTGGCTCGACCTGTGCGCGAAACTGACGCAACACCGTGTCGAACGTCCGTTTGTCGCTAAAGGCACGGACCAGCATTGCCGGATCGGTCTCGATCGCCTTGACGGCCACGATCCGGCTGGTCAATCCATAGCGACGAATCTGTTCCTCGTGCATGGGAACGAACACGGGATTGATCGTCACCAGACCGATCTTTTGCCCCAACGTGCAGGCGTAGAGCATGGCCGTTTCGCCTAGGCCCAACACTGGGATATCGACGGTCGCCCTAGCCTCGTACAAACCGCCGTCCTGGAAGTGGCCGATGGCAAAGGCGTCGTACCCTTCTTGTTCCGCCTCGACCGCATGGCGGATGACCTGGCGGGCGCAGCGGAATTCCGTCAACCGATGCAGTTCGAGGTCCGGGGGCACGATACCATGCACATCGAACGCGACGCCCTCTCCGGCCGCGCCGGTCAGCGCTTGTGTGAGAGTCTTGAAATACGCCGCCTGCCTGCCGGGATCGACAAAACTCTGATACCAGACTTTGACGCGATTCAAGGTGCGCGGCACGAACCTTCCTTCCTGTCGGTCCGATCGAGAGAGGGTTGGTCGGCCTCATGTACCACAAATGAACGGCGTTGGTCATGGGCGCAGTCGACCGGTTCGTCAAGGATTGTGCGCGAACGCAGCGCTCTGGTAAGGTGACGCCTTTCACACCGCCTGTGCGAAGGAGTCAGGAACTCATGGCCACCAACGATAAACAAGTCATTTTTTCGCTCGTGAACGTCGGCAAAGTCTACCCGCCCAAGAAGCAGGTCCTGCGCGAGATCTACCTCGGCTTCTATTACGGCGCAAAGATCGGTGTCCTCGGCTTGAACGGATCCGGCAAGAGCAGCCTGCTCAAGATCATTGCAGGCGTCGATCAGAATTTCACCGGCGAAATCTCCCGTTCAAAGGGCTACAGCATCGGGTTGCTGGAGCAGGAGCCGCAGCTCGATGCGAATAAAACTGTCAAAGAGGTGGTCGAAGAGGGCAAGCACGAGCTCGTGGCGCTGCTCAAGGAGTATGAAGCGGTGAGCAACAAGATCGGCGACTCGTCGCCGGACGAGATGGAGAAGTTGCTCGACAAGCAGGCGCAGCTCCAGGAAAAGATCGAAGCCGCGAACGGATGGGAGCTGGAACACCACCTCGAGATCGCGATGGATGCGCTGCGCTGTCCTCCCCCCGATCAAAAAATCGGCACGCTTTCGGGCGGAGAAAAGCGACGCGTCGCCCTGTGTCGCCTGATGATTCAGGAGCCGGACATTCTGCTGCTCGACGAGCCGACCAACCATCTGGACGCCGAATCCGTTCAATGGCTCGAGCAGCATTTGCAGCAGTACAAGGGCACCGTCATCGCCGTGACGCACGACCGGTACTTTCTCGACAATGTGGCCGGCTGGATCCTCGAACTCGACCGCGGTCACGGCATTCCGTTCCAAGGAAACTATTCGTCGTGGCTTGAGCAGAAGCAAGACCGACTCGCGCAGGAGGAAAAGGCGGAATCGAAGCGCAGGAAAACGCTGGAACACGAGCTGGAATGGATCCGGATGTCGCCGAAAGCGCGCCAGTCGAAGGGCAAGGCCAGGCTGAACCGCTACGAAGAGCTGGTCAACCAGAAGCAGGAGCAACGGACGGAAGATCTGGAAATCTACATTCCCCCGGGGCCGCGCCTCGGCGATGTCGTGGTGCAGGCGCAGGGCGTGACCAAGGCCTTCGGTGACAAGCTGCTCTACGAGAATATCAGCTTTGATCTTCCCAAGGGCGGCATTGTCGGCGTCATCGGTCCCAACGGGGCCGGAAAGACCACGCTCTTCAAAATGATCACCGGGAAAGAAAAGCCCGATTCCGGCTCCATCAAGGTCGGTGAAACGGTCAAGCTCGGCTATGTCGATCAGGACCGAAGCCTCGACGGCAGCAAAACCGTCTATGAGGTGATTTCAGAAGGACAGGACACGGTGAAACTGGGCAAAGTCGAAGTCAACGCGCGCGGCTATTGCGCCCGCTTCAATTTCGCGGGAACCGATCAACAGAAGAAGGTGAAGGATCTTTCCGGCGGAGAACGCAACCGTGTGCATCTCGCGCGCATGCTGAAGGAAGGCGCCAATCTGATCATCCTCGACGAGCCGACGAACGACCTCGACGTCAATACCCTGCGCTCGCTCGAGGAGGGGCTTGAAAACTTCGCCGGCTGTGCGGTGATCAGCAGTCACGATCGATGGTTTCTCGACCGGATCGCCACGCATATCCTTGCCTTTGAAGGCGACAGTAAAGTCGTCTGGTTCGAGGGCAACTACTCCGATTATGAAGCGGACCGGAAAAAACGCCTCGGCAAGGAAGCCGATCAGCCTCACCGGATCCGCTACCGCAAGTTGACGCGCAGCTAGAAGGCTTCGATGGCCGGCGCTGCAGTCGCATGACGGATCCTCGGCCATGAAACCGGTTGCGCTGGTCACCGGCGCCTCAGGCCTGATCGGCAGCTACCTCCTGCGGACTGCAGTCCGGTGGGCGCCTGCCTGGACGGCCGAAGGCATTACGCGGGCCAGGCTTGACCTCACCGACCATTCTGCAGTTTCATCTGCGCTCCAGCAGTACAAGCCGCAGCTCATCATCCACTGTGCCGCGATGAGTCGAACCAAGGATTGCGAAGGTAATCCTCAGGGAGCTGCTCGCATCAATGTCGACGCAACCCGCACGCTTGCCGAGATGGCCGCCCATATACCTTTCCTGTTTGTGTCGACCGGTGAGGTATTTGACGGTTCGGCCGCCTGGTATGACGAGTCCGTCGAGCCTAATCCGATAAACGTCTATGGCCGGACGAAGCTCGAGGCCGAGCGCGTCGTCTTGCAAAACCCGGCACACTCGGTCGTGCGCATCGTTTTGACCGCCGGCACCTCGACGACCGGCGATCGAAGCTTTGTCGAGGACATGTCACGAGCGGCCAAGGCGGGTCGGGACGTCACGCTCTTTGCCGATGAATTCCGGTGTCCTTTGCCCGCCGGCGTGATTGCGAGGGCCCTGTGGGAATTGGCCGATCAGGCCAAGCCAGGCCTCTACCATCTCGGAGGCAGCGAACGACTCTCGCGTTGGGAGATCGGTGAGGCATTGTTGCCGTGGTACCCCGAGTTGCGCGGCCGGTTGGTCAAGGGCTCCGCTCGCAGCCATGCGGGGGCGCCGAGGCCGATCGACTTGTCCCTCGTCTGCGGCAAAATCCAGAGGCTCCTGTCCTTTCCCCTCCCTGGGCTACGGTCGTGGCTCAGTGAGAGGACGGGTCGGGGAACAGACCTCTGGGATTACGAAGCGCATGGCCACTGATCCGCTTTCCCTCGTCGTCAGCGTGTATACCGCGACGGCCGTGCTCATGGCCGGACTGTGGGTGCTGCAACTGTGGCTGCGCAATGCCTCCGTGGCGGATGTCGGGTTTTGCGCAGGACTGATCGCGGCAGTCATCTGGTACGCTCAGGCCGCGGCAGGCGACAATGAACGCAAGCTGCTTGTGGTCCTGCTGGTCTTCCTCTACGCCGGACGTTTGGGATCCTTCATCCTTCTGAATCGCATCATCGGCAAGACGGAAGATCCCCGCTATCAGCGGTTGCGGCACGAATGGGGAGGAAGGGAGCGCCTCCTGATGTTCGGCTACTTCCAGCTGCAAGCCGCCGCCGTCGCGGCCTTCTCGCTGCCGTTTCTCGTGGTCATTCAAAATCCGCGGCCCGCTTTCGGACTCCACGAATTGGCGGGCGTCCTCATATGGCTGATCGCCGTCTCGGGAGAAGCAATAGCCGACTGGCAGTTGGCGCGTTTTCGGTCAAAACCTTGGAACAGGGAGCGCGTGTGCCGGGAAGGCCTTTGGCACTGCTCGCGCCATCCCAACTATTTTTTCGAATGGCTTCACTGGTGGAGCTATGTCGTCATGGCGCTGGGCGCGCCGGGCTGGCCGCTGACATTGCTCGGGCCCGTGGGCATGGGCTGGGCGCTCGTCAATGTCACGGGCATTCCGTGGGCGGAACGGCAGGCGTTACACACGCGAGGGGAAGAGTACCGCGACTATCAGCGAACGACTAGTGCGTTTGTGCCGTGGTGGCCCAAGCGGCGGGTCACCCGGCATTGAGTTTGGCGAGCCGTTCACGGGCGGTTTGGGCTTCACGGCTGGACGGATAGAGTCGGATCACTTCCTCATACAGCTGTTTGGCGTGGGGCACGTTCATTTGCCGCTCTTCGAATTGAGCCGTCTCGAGCAATTCTTTCGCCTTGTCGCCGCTGCAAGCGGCGAGGGCGAGGGACAGCAGTATGACGGCGGCGGCCATCGATGTGACGGTCATGCCCCAGTGTAGCCGTTTCGGCGTCCGCATGCGAGCCGGGCTATTCGAGCCATTTCTGCCACCAGGATCCCTGCCGAAGGGCCTGTCTGCCGGCATAGGACGCTCCCCGCATTTTGTCCCAGTCCACGAGGACCCTGCCCTGATTCGCTTCGTGCTGTCCCTGCCAGTTTTGAAGTAAATTCAAACAGGCATGATCGATGTGGCGCAATGACGCGGCATCGACGTGGATTTCGGCGTACGGCGGCGTCGTTTCGAGGGTCGCGGCCAGCCGCGGAAGACTGACGAAGGTGGCGATGCCTTGCAGATGCAGCGTCAATTTTCCCGTGACTGCGTCGTGGGCAAAAAATGCTTCAAGGTTCTGCGTGGTGTACAACAGCTTGGCAAGGGCCAGCGCCAACCCCACGATGACGCCTGTCAACAAATTCACGAACACGATCGTGCCCATCGTCACAAAGAAGATAAGCACTTCCCCACGGCCGTGCTTTTTCAGTTCCGGGAGTATTGCGAAGTTCATCAGCTTGTAGCCGGTAAACACTAACACGGCGCCGAGGCTGGCGGTGGGGATGAACCGCAGCACCGACGGCAAGAACGAGACAAAAACGAGCAACCAGACGCCGTGAAAAATGGCCGAAGCGCGGGTCTTGGCGCCCGCCTCGACGTTGGCGGAGCTGCGCACGATGACTCCGGTCATCGGCAATGATCCGATGAACCCGCACAACACGTTGCCGAGGCCCTGCGCGAGGAGTTCGCGGTTGTATCGCGTCCGGGGACCCGTGTGGAGCTGATCGACGGCCGAAGCGGACAACAGCGTCTCGATGCTGGCGATGAACGCCAGGCCAAGCGCCTCGGCGAGTATGTCGGTGTCGAAAAAATGGGCGAGACTCCGGTGCGTCGGAAGATGAATGATCGAAAGCAGGTTGTCCTGAACTTCGATGCGCTGAATCGGAATCTCCAGCAGCACGGAAACCATGGTCGCTGCTGAAACGCCGATCAGAACCGCGGGCATCACGTGAAACCGTTTGGGAAGGACCAGCCTCCAACAGACGATCGTCACGATCGTCAGGACTCCGATCCGCGCGGCGAGATGATGATTCATCGGCGTCGTATCGTCTTCGATCAGACCTTTCCAGAATGCGGA
>JBKPSD010000098.1:0-10987 GCA_046734935.1 Nitrospirota bacterium | reverse complement strand
GGCCTGTGGACTGCCCTATGCGGTAGGCGCCGCTATTGCCCACCCAGGACGCCAAGTGGTGGCGTTCATGGGCGACGGCGGGTTTACGATGCTGATGGGTGAACTTGCCACGATCGTCAAATACAACCTTCCCGTCAAGATCATCGTCATCAAAAACAACGTCCTTGGAATGATCAAGTGGGAACAAATCGCCATGGAGGGCAACCCCCAGTATGGTGTGCAATTACAGCCCATAGACTTCGCCGCCTTCGGCCGGGCGTGCGGCGCTGCGGCGTTCAGTGTCGACGACCCCGCTGCGGTCCCGGATGTCTTGCGACAGGCATTTCAATCTCCAGGTCCCGCCATTGTTGAGGCGACCGTGGATCCCGCCGAACCGCCGCTACCCGGGAAGATCACAATCGAGCAAGCCTGGCAGTTCGCGAAAGCGCTCGGCCGGGGCCAGCAGGACCGGTGGGAAATCATCAAGACCGTCGTCGAGGACAAGGTGAGGGAAGTCGTCTGATGTCCGGCGGCGGCTTTGGTGAAGGGGCGGACCTTCGATTGGGTTAAGTCCATCGCATGTTGAATCGCCGTTCGTTCCTTCGCTGCTCCTTGTCGTGGCCACTTGCCGGCTCGGCCCTCGCCTCTTCTTCACGCCTCTTAGCAGACGACCAAACACAACGGTTTGAAAGCACATTGACGAAGACGCGCCCGACGGGCGTCGAGAGCCTGGCGCAGGCCATCGTCATGAAACAAGACAATCTCTTTTTCTTAGCGCAGCGGGATGGCCATGTCCCGATGACCGGCAATCATGGACTGGGCTTGTACTACCATGACTGCCGGTACTTGAACGGGTATGAATTGACGATGGGCGGCCTGCCGCCCGTGGGCTTATCGGCGTCCGCCGCGGTGGGCGCCGTCGGGATATTTTCATTAACGAATCCCGAGCTTGTCCTTCCGAGTGGCGAGAGGGTGGACAAAGAGCAACTCGGATTGACGTGGCATCGCGTACTCGCTGCGGAGACTCCCGCTTTGCGGGATGAACTGCGATTTCACAATTTCAGCCTGAGGCCGATCCGTTTTTCCATCACGCTCGCCTTCCGGTCGGCGTTTGAAGACGTGTATGTCGTGCGCGGATTGACGAAGCCTCCCCGCGGGCACGTGCAAAGTCCTCAATGGCATGGAGACGTTCTCACACTGGCGTACCGGGGAGAGGACGGCATTACGCGCGCCCTGTCCATTGAAAGCGATCCGGCCCCGATTGAGCACCGTCATACAACCGCCACATTTCCCATTGCGGTGAATCCCGGCCAAGAACAAACAGTACGGGTGTCCTTGACGATCCATGAATCCAATAACGCTGCTTCCACGTCGCCGTCATCGCGGCGGCCGGATTCGGCTCAGCGTCCCCCGCAGATCCTTCGACATTTCAACGCCTCGACTCAGGAGATCACGAAACTCTCGGCGAACGGCTCGGCGCTGGACCAACTGATGGACCGCTCGTTCCGTGGCTTGGACGTTCTTCGATCCCATCTGGACGGTGACGAATATTTTGCCGCCGGAGTGCCATGGTTCGTCACCCTCTTCGGCCGGGACAGCCTCTTCACGGGGTTGCAAATGCTGCCCTATCACAGCGCTGTGGCAGATCAGACCCTTCGGTTGCTGGCGAAGCATCAGGGGCGTGGGGAGGATGAAGCGCGTGACGAACAGCCGGGAAAAATTCTACATGAGTTGCGCGTCGGCGAACTGGCCAATGTGAACGCCATCCCGCAGACACCGTCGTACAGCACCGTGGACGCCACGCCTTTGTTTTTAATTGTCCTTGCGCATCACGCGCGATGGACGGGGTCCCTGCAGTTGTTTAAGGAACTGCGGCCGCAAATCAAGCTGGCGCTCGAGTGGATCGATGGTTCGATCCGCCGGCATCCGGGTGCATATCTGGCCTACGCGAGCGAACCCGGCAAGAATGCGATGGCGAACAAGGGGTGGAAAGATTCCGGCAACGCCATTGTCAACGAAGACGGGTCTTTGGCCACGCCGCCGATTGCCCTGGTCGAAGTGCAAGGATATGTGTATGAGGCCTGGCGAGGGATGGCATCGCTCTTCGATCGGTCAGGGGAGACAACGGAGGCCGAGCGCCTTCGGCAGCAGGCCGCGCAGCTCAAGGCGCGTTTCAATCGGGATTATTGGATGGAAGACAAGGGCTGTTACGCGCTCGCGCTCCAGCAGAATGGGCTTCGGGCGGCAGTCGTCACGTCGAATCCCGGCCACGCGCTCTGGACAGGGATTGCGGACGAAGCACAGGCACGGCGCACCATCGAGCGATTGATGGCTGCCGACATGTTTTCGGGGTGGGGTGTCCGCACGCTTGCCGCCACAGAACGGGCGTTCAATCCGATCGGCTATCACCTCGGCACCGTCTGGCCTCACGACAACGCGCTCGTCGCGGCGGGGTTTCGCCGCTATGGCGGCGATGAACAGGCACTGCGAATCTTTCAGGGACTGTTCGATGCCGCGTTTCACTTTCATCTGCATCAACTGCCGGAGGTGTTTTGCGGTTTCGGACGAGAGGATTATGAAGTCCCGATCAATTACCCGGTCGCCTGTCATCCTCAAGCGTGGGCCGCCGGTGCTCTTCCGTTCTTGCTAGCCACGCTGTTAGGCCTCGAGCCCGAGGCGCTTGACCAGCGGCTCGAGATCGTCCGGCCCATGCTGCCGCGAGGACTCGATCGCCTTGATGTCAGCCGCCTCCGAATCGGGCAGGCGTCAGTCGACCTGACCTTCCGCCGGCGCAAGGACGGCGTCGATGTGGACATCGTGAAGCTCGAGGGCCCACTGGATATCCAGGTTCGCCGAGACGTTCACTCTCCGTAACCAGATCTCAACACCGCTCGGTCATGCGACTGGAAGATTACGCCCTGATCGGGGACACGCATACGGCAGCATTGGTGGGACGCAACGGTAGCATCGACTGGCTCTGCCTGCCGCGGTTCGACTCGAACGCCTGCTTTGCGGCAATCCTTGGAGAGGAGCGGCATGGGCGGTGGATCATATCGCCGGCAGCACCGCCTCGCCGGGTCACCCGGCGGTATCGCGATGAAACGCTCATTCTTGAGACCGAGTTCGAAACGGACGAAGGCAGCGTGCGCGTCATTGATTGTATGCCGTTGGACCAGCGGTATCCGACCGTCGTACGGATCGTCGAAGGCCTGAGAGGCGCCGTGCCTATGCGAATGCAGTTGATTCTCCGCTTCGATTACGGCTCTGTCGTGCCATGGGTGCAGCGCGAGGCCGGACGGATCAATGCGGTTGCCGGGCCGGATGCCGTGAGCCTCACCGCTCCGGTGCCGACGCGTGGAGAGCGCTTTACGACTGTCGCCGAATTTGTCGTGCGGAAGGGGGAGCGCATGCCCATTACCCTGATCTGGCATCCTTCGCATGAGTCGCCTCCTGCTACACCGGACGCCGAAGCGGCGGTGAGCGACACGGAGCGCTGGTGGCGTGAGTGGACGTCCCGATGTCACATCGAGGGAGAGTGGCGGGAGGCGGTGGTGCGCTCTCTCGTCACATTGAAAGCGCTGACCTATTCGCCGACGGGTGGCATTGTTGCGGCGCCCACCACGTCCCTTCCTGAACGGCTCGGCGGCGTGCGCAATTGGGATTACCGCTACTGCTGGATTCGCGACGCCACGTATAGCCTGTATGCCCTGCTGATCGCCGGCTATCGTCACGAGGCGGAAGCCTGGAGAGATTGGCTGCTCAGGGCCGTCGCCGGAGATCCGGCACAGCTCCAGATCATGTACGGCGTTGCCGGCGAACGCCGTCTGACGGAGTATGAACTCGACTGGCTGCCGGGCTACGAAGGATCATCGCCGGTCCGGACCGGCAATCGCGCATGGCGTCAAACACAACTCGACGTCTTTGGGGAGGTGATGGATACCCTCCATCAGGCCCGCCGCGCAGGAATCGACACGAATGCACGCGGATGGGACATCCAGTCGAATATGATGGAGTACCTCGAATCGAAATGGAGAGAACCGGACGAGGGAATTTGGGAAGTCCGAGGCCCGCGGCGGCACTTTGTTCATTCCAAAGTCATGGCCTGGGTCGCCATGGATCGAATGGTACGCGACATTGAGATGTTTCATCTCCCCGGCGATGCGGAACGCTGGAAACGAGTGCGAGAAGACATCCATCGGGAAGTCTGCGATCGCGGATTCGACAACCATCGCATGACCTTCACGCAGTATTATGGAGCTCGTCATGTCGATGCCGGCCTGTTGATGATTCCCTTAGTGGGATTCCTTCCGCCGAACGATCCTCGCGTGTCGGGCACCGTCCGAGCCATCGAGCACGAGCTGCGCCGACATCAATTAGTCATGCGGTACCGGCAAGATCAGGAGCACGAGATTGACGGCCTCCCGGCGGGCGAAGGGATGTTTCTCGCCTGCACCTTTTGGCTGGCGGACACCTATACGCTTCAAGGCCGACGCGCAGAAGCGACGGCGCTGCTCCGGCGGCTCTTGGAGCTGCGAAACGACGTCGGCCTTTTGGCCGAGGAATATGATCCCGAAGCCCAGCGCTTGCTCGGAAACTTTCCCCAAGCCCTCTCACACCTCTCATTGGTGAATACCGTGTTCAGCCTGTTACAGCCCTCTGGTCCCGCTCAGCATCGGCAAGGAAAGAGTGCGGCGGTCGGGGAGGCGCATACGGGAATTCTCTAGTCGAGTCGGGGGAACGGATTTCGTATCGTAGCGTTCAGAAGCCGGGCGCGGTCGACGTGCCTTAGATCCGGCTCGGCCGCATGTGAGGTTCACGGATGGACGTCAACGGAAGCGATCTCGGCTTTCCCATTTGGCTGCGGATCAACCACTACATTAATCTCTTTTGCATCTTTTTTTTGATACGCAGCGGTCTGCAGATCCTTGCGGATCACCCCAAACTGTATTGGAACGATCATTGCCGCCCCGGGAGCGAATGGGTCAAGTTCGGCAAAAAGAAGATGCCGACCAATCGCCTCTTTACATCGATGGATGAGGCGGAAGACGTCTCCCCGGTCTTTGCGATCCCAGGGGGTCATCATAATCTGGGCGCCGGGCGAAACTGGCACTTCTTGGTGGTCGCTCTTTGGCTGATCAACGGCCTCTCGTACGTGACGCTCCTGTTCGCCACCGGCCAATGGCGGCGCCTGATCCCGACGAGTTGGTCCATCGTTCCCGAGGCCTGGCACAGTGCCCTGACCTTCGCCAGCTTGCACACGCCTCCGGCCTCGTCCTTTCATCCCTACGATCCCCTGCAACAGCTCGTTTACGCGGCGGTCGTATTTCTGCTGGCTCCGTTGATGATCGCAACGGGCTTGGCCCAGTCGCCGGCCTTGATCGCGCGGTATCCCTGGTACGTCCGCCTTTTCGGCGGCCGTCAGGGCGCCCGCAGCCTGCATTTTATCGGCCTCATGCTGATGATCGGGTACGTGCTCACGCATCTCGTCATGGTGATCATGGTCCACTTTCCGGATGACGTCGGGCGCATGTTCACGATGTTCAGTGCGCCGTCATCGTCATCGATCGTTTCCGGCATGACGGCCGCTGCCGCGTTGCTCTTCCTCATTGTCTTCCACGTGGCGGCCACCCTTTATACCCGTCGTCAGCAACGGGGATTTCAGACACGCGCCACCGCGATCATCGAACCGCTCATGCGGCTCTTCTTTGGAAGTCTGTGGTCTCGCCAGCACTATGATTCCAACGCCGTGACCGCGGAGCACCATGTGAACGGGTATCCGCCTGAGAACGGAGACTACCGCCGCATGGCGGCGAACGGCTTTCGAGACTGGCGATTGACCGTCGGCGGTTTAGTCGAGCATCCGCATGAATTCTCGTTGGAAGATCTCCGCAGATTGCCCAAGCACGCTCATACCGCCATGCACAATTGCATTCAGGGCTGGACGGGAATTGCCCTGTGGGGAGGCGTCCGAGTGCAAGACCTGCTGCAACTATGTCGGCCGAAGCCACAGGCACAATGGATCGTCTACCACGCATTCGTACAAGATGAATATGCGCCGGAGCATTACTATGAAGCATTCCGGCTAGACGAGATGAACGATCCGCAAACGATCCTGGCCTATGAGATGAACGGCCAACCGTTGCCGATGAAGCACGGCGCACCTTGCCGGCTGCGCCTGGAAACAAAGGTGGGGTATAAGATGGTGAAGTATTTGCAGCGCATCGAGTTGGTCGCCTCCCTTGCGGAGGTCGGCTTTGGGCACGGCGGCTATCGGGAAGACCATCAATTCTACGACAAGGTGGCGTCGATCTAGGAGAGCTTCACACAGGCGGCGAAATGGCGACCTCGTTCTTTCATGAAGAAACGACTGTTGGGGATCAGGGAGGAAACGCGACACTCGTGCGTTACTACTTTGACGACATTTCGAGCGAGGTCCTCACCCGGTCTTTTCGCCTCTTTGCCGACCCTGATCGGACGGAATTCATCGACAATGAGCGGATTCCTTTTGCCGACCTCCGTGCCGACCTGAAGGCGCAACTGCTCGAATTTCTGGCTCGCAAAAAACGGATCGACCTCCGACAGGCGTCATGACAACGATCTTGTTGATTCTTCTCAGTGTTCCGCTGCTCTGGTTAATTGGACTCATCTTGTATCTGCTGTTCTGGATCGACTGGGACGGAGAGCATGCCTACATTGACAAATAGAATACCCGCCGAAGCTTGCCGCCGAACAATTCACGCCTGGCCGTGACCCTTACAGAGCCGGTCAATCGTATTGTCCAGGTCTGCCGGAATTTGGAAGGGCGTCACGAAGGATTCCCGTCGAACATAATGCGAGTTGAGCCGGGACAGCGTGTCATTGACGAAAATTCCTTGATGCGTGAGCAGGCCCTGACGCACAACTTCTCGAGGCAGGCTATCCGTGTGATATTGGCACACGCCGCATAAAGCCTGGTGTCTTTCAAACAATTCCTCGAGTCCCCACTCATATTCTAAGAGTCTCGAAAAATCCTTCTTGGGACCGAATTCCCAGCTCATGTCACCGGTCGCCCAAAGTCCTCGATATCCGTCCACTAGCGCCTGATTTACCGCATCATTCAATGTATTCAGCATTCGCTCGGTGTCGAACGCTCGATTCAAAAGATGTCCATCACCGGAGGAAACGATGAGGCTGCCTTTCAAGACCTCCTGAGGGACATCCACACCTGTTGCAAATAGATAAGAGCGCAGTCCCGCAACCATAGGCGGACTATTCAGATATAAGCATCGGTAGTTTTCGCCGAGCTTCTGCCGAATGGAGGCGGCGAGAGCCGGCAGATGGCGGGCGGGAGAGCCCTCGTAAATCATGCACTGATGTCGGACCATTGGTTCCCTCTTCGACTATTAGCGCGTACCCATCAATCTTGAGGGCATCTTCCCACAAACGCATGGCGCCGTAAAACTACAATCCTGTAGGCGGACGCTGATAGACAAAAACCTTAAGAAGTATCAGGCTACGACCATTCTTCATTCATACCGACGTCATGCAGGCGTGTGTATCAGTCGACGGGTTGTTTGGCGTTAACCATAACGATGCTGCTCACCGCATCGATGTGGCTGGGTATGAATGAACGCATCTCATCCATTTCCTCTTTTCACCGGGTTCCCCGACTGCTGATCGCCGCGGACTATGCGTCGACCGTTGAACCGCTTCTCCGCACGTTCGGAGACAGCCGACTCGACGCCGACTTTGATCTATGCACCTCCCAGGCCAGTGCGATGCGAAAGTTATCGGCCACGCCGTACGAGCTCATCATTGCCGGTGCCCACCTGGCAGAGGTCGACGATTTTTTCTTGCTGAAGCGCAGTCAGTCTCTTCGGCAGTTCGGTCCTTTCGTGGTGACAGCCGGCGCATACGAGAAAGAACCTGCAGGTCGAGTGCTGGCACAGGGCGCCTTCGATCTTATCCCGACACCGGTAGATCATGAGCAGACGGTCAGCACGATCCGCCTTGCCTTGTGGAATGGAAAATTAAGGAATCTTATCGCATCCAAAGAAAAGCTGATCGAAAAATGTCGTCAGCACTTGGCTGATTATCCAGGTGAGCGGCTTCAGGTTCAGGAATTCTTAAGCAATGCCCTGTCAGCATTCGAGAAAACGATAGCCGCTGTCGACCAGACGCTTCTGCGAGTTGAAGAAAGCGCCGTTCGCCTGTCCGAGCTCGCAATCAAGGTGGAACAGGAGGCGAAAACACGGGCATTCTCCCGTCTTGACAGTTTGCGGCCGTGAAAGACGCGCGGCCAGTTCGGCCACCTGAAAAGCACAGTGTCGCAGCGGTAGCTCGCAGGCAGGGACTCTGAGCTGACTGTTAGACCTTTGTTTCTAGGATGAATTTGGAGAGTCGGTCGGCAATCTCATCTCGCACGCGCCTAAACATGTCTTCTCGTTGCCCGTCCGGCGCAGCGGCGGGGTCTTCAAAAGTCCAGTGCAAAAGCGAACGCGTTGCCGGAAAAATAGGACAGGTTTCTTTGGCTCGATCGCACACCGTGATGACGTAATCGAATCTCTCTCCGAGGAACTCTGCTACATGTTTTGAGCGACGGCGGGAAATGTCTACCCCCAATTCTCGCATGGCCTCTACGGCCGCTGGGTTGACATCCAGCGGATGCGTTCCAGCACTTGCGCATTCAAAGTGTGAGCCGCCGAGGAGGGGAAGCAGCGCTTCAGCCATTTGGCTCCGTGCCGAATTTCCGGTACAGAGAAACAAGACTCTTGTTTTCAGGCCATCTTCCATTCGAACCACCCGCGCGTCGCATTGCAGACATGACAGACAGAGAGCATGACCGGGACTTCAACAAGGACTCCGACCACCGTCGCCAACGCCGCCCCCGAATCCGCTCCAAATAATGCGATTGCGGTCGCCACCGCCAATTCGAAAAAGTTGCTGGCGCCTATCAATGCACCAGGGGCAGCAACGGAATATGGCACATGGAGCCAGTGCATCAGCGCGTAGGCCAAGGATGCATTCATGTAGACTTGAAGCAAGATGGGTACGGAGATCAGTGCCACGTGCCACGGCTTTGCGATGATATTCTCAGCCTGAAAGGCGAAGATCAGGATGAGCGTCACGAGCAGCGCCGTTATGGTCACTGGCGCAAACCGTGGCAAAAAACTGCGTTCAAACCACCCTTTGCCATACTGCTCAATCAACCACCAGCGAAGTGCGGTTCCAATGACGAGCGGAATCACGACGAAGGCCAGGACCGAGTACCACAAGACCGCATAAGGTACCGTGAGCGAAGACGTCCCGCTCACGAGCAGGCCTATGATCGGTGCAAAGAGCAGCAACATGAGCAAGTCGTTGACCGTCACCTGTACGAGTGTGTAAGCCGGGTCACCGTCGGTCAAATAACTCCACACGAAGACCATGGCGGTGCAAGGGGCAGCGGCCAGTATGATACAGCCCGCGATGTACTGATCGGCTTCCCCTAGAGACAGCCATGAGGCGAACAGATAGCGGAAGAACAGCCACGCGAAGAGAGCCATTGAAAACGGCTTCACGACCCAGTTGACAAAAAGGGTAACCAACAGGCCTCCAGGCCGTTGGCCCACCTGACGTAGCGCCATGAAGTCGACTTTCATCATCATGGGAATGATCATCAGCCAAATCAGCACGGCCATCGGAAGATTGATGTGACTGCCTTCCCCCAATTCTGAGGCGCGAAGGGTGCGCACAAGTCCTGGAAGCGCTTCGCCGAGCACGACGCCGACGGCTATGCAGAGGGCGACCCAGAGGCTTAAATAGCGCTCAAAGGGGGTAAGCCGTTTGGCTGGAATCGTCGGAGCGGTCAAGAGTGCATCCATGTCACTACTTCTCTGTCACGCGCAGCAGGTCGGCCCACAACAGGACTTGCCTTGGACCGGTTTGACGGCTCGAATGAAGCCGCTCATGAATTTTCCGTCAACGTCTTTCGCCACCGCCTCGACATCGAGACCGGCGCCGATAAGGAACTCCCGGGCGTCGGCGGCCGAATAGATACGGGTTGGTTCGATGCTGACCTGCTCGAAGCCAGCTTGCTGTAGTTTCCTGAGATAGTCCGACTCCTCCAATGCCCCCGCCACGCATCCCGCCCAAAGTTCTACGCTGTGACGGACCTCTTCAGGCATCGAACCACGGACAACAATGTCGGAGACGGCCAAGCGACCCCCAGGCCTTAGCACCCGGAATGCTTCTTTCAGCACTCGGTCCTTGTCGGGGGAGAGGTTGATGACACAATTCGAGATGATCAAATCAACAGAGCTCTCAGGCAACGGGATATCTTCAATATCGCCCGCGAGAAACTCGACATTGGTGACTCCCGCCTTCTGCTGATTCTCCCGTGCCAATGCCAACATCTCATCGGTCATATCGAGGCCATACACTTTTCCCGTGGGCCCAACCCGTCTGGCCGAGAGGAGCACATCGATGCCACCACCCGATCCAAGGTCAAGAACTGTCTCGCCTGGTTGGATGGTCGCCAAGGCGGTCGGGTTGCCACAACCAAACGAGGCGCGGACAGCGTCGGTTGGCAGCCCCGCCGTTTCATCCGGCTGATACAGGTTGCCGGTGATGGGATCGAGGGCATCACCTTGAAGCAGGCTCCCCGTACCGCAACACGAAGGCTTTGCGCTTTTTGCCTGGCGGGCGGCTTGGCCGTATTCGGCTCGCACGTGGTCTTTGATCTCGGCGTTATCCTTCATCGCGCACCTCCAATCAATAAATCTTGATGGGTTACGGCCAAAAAAAATCAGCAGCAGCGACCGGATGAAGCGGCCGATTTTGCAGAACGCTTCAAGGTATCGACCAGTTCCTCAAGTGACTCGATGGCATCGGGATTGATCGAGTAATACATCCACCGTCCTTCTCGACGATCCAATAAGAGACCCGCCTCTTTGAGGACTTTGAGATGAAACGATAGCCGCGATTGTCCCGCCTTCATGGCATCCGTGAGTTCGCACACGCAACGCTCGCCGCCCTTTAACTGCTCGAG
>JBKPSD010000097.1:0-5047 GCA_046734935.1 Nitrospirota bacterium | reverse complement strand
GTGTGAGTGTATCGCCAGCCATTGAAGCGCACAAGCCGGAGGGGAAAGACCCCTGACCTCGCCGCTTGACCTCCATCCCGCCGCGTCGTAATGTCCTCGCCTATCCTCTCGCGAGGTCGTGCCATGGCTCGATCTCTCCTTGCATTCGCTGTCGTCGTCGCCGCCTGGCTGACCGGTTTAATCGCACATCTCCTGTGGCCAAGTGACACGTGGGTCAATCTTCCGCTCCACTCCACCCTGGAAGCCTTGGGTGGATTGGCGGCGGTGCTCATGGGCCTCGTCCTGCTTGCGCGGAAAGCCGAGTGGGGAGACGAGAGGCTCCAGGGGGTGGCAAGCGGCTGCATTGGAATGGGCATTCTCGAAGGGTTTCACGCGGTGTCCACTCCCGATCACGGCTTCGTATTGTTGCGCAGTGCGGCCAGTCTTCTCGGGGGCGTGGCCTTCTCATTTGTGTGGCATCCGCCGGGAATGATCGGAAAGCGGACCAGAGAGCTGGTCCCCTACCTCGTCATCGGCGGGACGGTCGCGTTCGGCACGCTCGTCATCGCCGTTCCCGGCCAACTTCCCCGCTTCACGGTGCAAGACCACTTTGCCCCGATGGCGCTCGCGGTGAACGGGTTCGCCGCCGCCTTATTCCTCGCCGGCGCCGCGGGTTTTTGGCTCGAGGCCGGGCGCACCGGCAGGCCGGAACATCAGCTCTTGGCGACGCTAGGCATCTTGTTCGGATTGGCCGAACTGATGTTTCTCTTTTCTGCTCCATGGGAACGGGAATGGTGGATCTGGCACGTCGTGCGGTTCGCCGCATACGTGCTGGCGCTGACGTACGTCAGCCGCGGCTATCTGCGGATGGTCGGCGACATGCGCCTGGCGCTGGCTGAGACCAAGCGGTCGGGACGGCGTCTGGCCGCGGAATATGCCGTGACCAGGATCCTGGCCGAGTCGGCGACGATCAAAGAGGCGACGCATGGCGTGCTCCGCGTGATCGGGGAGAATCTCGATTGGGAAATCGGCATGTTCTGGGGGCTCGAGGAGCACGACGAGGTGCTCCGGTTTGTTGACCTCTGGCACGCGCCGGACGTGGAGGCCGAAGAGTTCATCCAGGACAGCAAAGATCGGACGTTTGCACGCGGGGAAGGGCTCGTTGGCCGCGTCTGGGCCGAGGGGAAGTCGATTTGGATTCCGGACATCTGTGCCGATCCCTCGTTCCGCCGGGCGGACATGGCCGCCAGGGCCGGGCTGCATGGCGCCTTTGCGTTTCCGGTCAGCAAAGGCGAGCGGTTGTACGGCGTCATCGACTGCTTCACCCGCACCAGCCGCGAGCCGGATCGAGATGTGCTGGAAATGGTCGCGGATCTCGGGATCAAAGTCGGCCTGTTTGTGGACCGCAAGTGGACGGAAGCGGAGCTCCGGGACACCGAAGCCCGTCTCGTTCAGGAGCAGCGGCTCTCGGAAGTCGCGCGGGTGTTGGGCGACATCGGCCATGACCTCAAAAACTTGCTCATGCCGATCACGGGGGCCGCCGAGTTGCTCGAAGAGGAACTGAGCGAATGTTTTGGCACATTGCCCGAGACGACGGCCGCGGCCATCAAACCTGCTCGTGAAAGGACTCACGAATTGACCGAGATGATCAGGCAGAATTCGCGGCGCATCAACGACCGGGTCAAGGAGATCGCCGATTCCGTGAAGGGCCTCACGCGGCCTCCGCAGTTTGCGCCCTGCCGCCTGGCCGACATCGTATCAAACGTCTATCAAACCCTCCGTCTCCTGGCCGATGAACGTCATGTGGTGCTTCGCACGGAAGGACTCGACGCCTTGCCGGCTATCCGGGCCGATGAGTCACGGCTGTTCAATGGGATCTACAATCTGGTGAACAATGCGATCCCCGAAGTCCCGGCGGGCGGATTGGTCACGGTGCGAGGACGCCTGGACGAATCGGGCAAGCACGTGATGCTGTCGGTGATCGATACGGGCAAGGGTATGTCAGCGGAAGTCCGCGACAGTCTCTTCTCGTATCAGGCGATCAGCCGTAAGGTCGGAGGCACGGGACTCGGCACGAAGATTGTGAAAGACGTTGTGGATGCCCATGGAGGGACGATCGTGGTGGAAAGCACGGAAGGGAAGGGGACAGCGTTCCATATCACGCTGTCGGTCGACGGGCCAGTACTTCAGGCACCAAGTTAACGGCGGGTCCTGTCGCCGAGCAGTCCAAGCGGCTTCGCACGACAGGCGAGAAGCGCGGCGAGACTAAAAGGGCACACGGGTGCGCGGTGAGCCGGGATCGATCACGAACTGGACACGGCACTCCGCCGTCGCATCGCCGCGGAGATCGCCCAAGGCACGGAACAAGTGCTCAAGCGCGGTGGCCTGAGGACTCTTGGGGACAAACCACTCTGCGCGGCAGTGAAAGCAGCGCTCGGGGGCATCGCCTTGGAGGCGCGTCGCAGGAAATTCAGCCGACGCCCGGCATTGGGCACAGGTGAGCTTGACGGCCGTGAGGTCGGACAGATCAATATTCAACGATGTATAACTCATTCCAGATCCTTTCATCGCCCCGCTGTCGGGAAGGCGTCGTCGTGTCAGATGCGGCTTTATAGCACTGCCCGCCAGGGTGCGCAAACTCACACATTTCGTTTTCGGCGTGGGACGCATCCGATGAATTCCACCTGGAAGCGACCCGTCCGGCGCGTCGAATGGCCCTCGAATCTTCGGTTTCTTTCGCCCATACCTGTTAGGATGAGGGCGAAGAGGTGCCGGGTCCACGACCGCAACCGAAAGGACAATCGCTCGTGATTACCAAGAAACTGATTGCTTCCTGCATCGTCTGTGCGCTCATCGGCGTGCCGACCGTCTCCTTGGCGAAGGCGCGAGGCGGCGGAGGCGGGTTTTCGGGCGGCTCCCGCGGCGGCGGATCGACCAGCATGGGCAGCCGCGGCTCACGCACCTACGAACAAAACGCCGGGAAGCCGATCGAGCAATCGACCGCGCCTAAGCCGCAGGCCGCCACGCCGCCGCCGACAACCGCCACTCCGGCCCCGACGGCCCAGAGCAGTCCCTCGCTCTTCCAGCGGCATCCCATCTTGACCGGCATCGCGGCGGGCGTCGCCGGCTCCTGGATCGGCCATATGCTCTTCGGCGCCACCGACAGCACGGCGAAGACCAACGAGGACGGCGAGGCCGGCGCGGCGAGTCATGCGAGCGGATTCAACACCGTGGACATGCTCCTGCTGATGGTCGTGGCGGGCGGGGTGCTCTATTACTTTTCGCGCCGGCGCAAACCCGTGCCCGTGTTCGCCGGCATGAACCGGGGCACGGCTGCGCGCGGGTCCTTGCTAGATTCCTCGTCCATTGGATCTTCTTCGGGCGCGTCCTTCCGGACCACGGCCGTCGAGAGCGAGATCACGGCGGGGGATAAGGCGGCCTTCCAGCAACTCTTGATCGACATTCAGACCGCCTGGAGCAAGCAGGAGCTCGCCGCCTTGCGGGCATTCGTCACACCCGAAATGCTGGCCTACTTCAGCACTGCGCTCGCCGAGCAGGCGAGTCAGGAAGTGGAAAATCACGTCGAGGACGTGGTCCTCACGAAAGCCGATCTCGAGGAATCGTGGACGGAAGAGGGGACGGACTACGCCACGGCGAAACTCCAATGGACGGCGCGGGACTATACGGTAGCTACCAGCAAGCAGCCCGGACAGCCGGGGTATCTCGTCGAAGGCAGCGATCAAACGCCCACGGAGACGGCGGAACTCTGGACCTTCATGCGGCACCGGCAGGGCAAATGGCTGCTCTCCGCCATTCAGCAGGTGGGGTAGGGAGCGAGCGTTATATAGCCGGCTGAGCCAAGGCCCGGCAGTGCCATTCGTTGCCTGACCCTCCTTCCGAATGATTGCATTTGGAGGCCTGAGCGGCGTAATTGTCTCGGACTGTTATGCCCAGGAACGACCAGGTCACCCGCCAATGGCATCTGCTGAGGCTGCTCGAGGCCTCGCGCGGGCTCACGCTCGACGAGATCGTGGATCGGCTGCCCGCCGATTATCCCAGGCATCCGCGCACGGTCCGTCGCGACCTCGAGGCTCTCGAGGCCGGCGGCTTCCCGGTGCTCAACGAACGTGTGGAAGGCCGCGTCCGCTGGCGCCTGATGGACGGCTTTCGGCAAGTGCCGTCGCTGTCGTTTTCTCCCACCGAATTGATGGCGCTCGTCATCAGCCGCTCACTCTTACAGCCCTTGGCAGGAACGGAAATCCAGTCCGCGCTGGAGTCGGCCATGGCAAAAGCCTCGAGGCTGCTGCCGACGGCCTCGATCGATTATGTGCAGCAGATGCAGAACGTGTTCGCGGTCGGCCTCGGCCCCCACAAGACCTATCGCCTGCATCGCGAGACGATCGACCGTTTGACGCAAGCCATTGCCAAAAAGCGGACGGTGCAGATGCGGTATTACTCGGCCGGACGCCTGCGCATGACGCGCCGGGAAGTCGATCCGTACCGGCTCTGGTATGCCTCGGGCGGACTCTATCTCATCGGCTACTGCCATATGCGGAAGGAGCCGCGCATGTTCGCCGTCGAGCGCATGCGGGCCGTCACGCTGACCGACCATCCCTATCAAATGCCGCTGGGATTCGATCTGGAAGCGTTCGTCCAGAATTCATTGACGGTCATGCGAGGGCGGCCGATCGAAGTGATGCTGCGGTTCGACAAGGCGACCGCAGCCTGGGCCAAAGACCGGATGTGGCACGCGACCCAAAAGATCACGCCGTTGAAAACCGGCGGCATGCTCATGAGCCTCACCGTCGCCGACAGCCGTGAGCTTGTCGGCTGGGTCTTGAGCTTCGGCAGCGGCGTGCGGGTGCTCCGGCCGGAGAGCCTGAGAACCGCCGTGGAGAGCGAGTCAAAGCGCATTCTTCTGGCCTGTCGGCGAGAACCGAACGAGCGACCCCTGCAGCAATAAATCGCGAATCAGAACCGCATCGAAGTCCATCCGGTCATAATTCCTGAACGCGCTTCAGCGTAAACCCGCGTCAATACAACCATTTCGACATCCCGCCGTTTGATT
>JBKPSD010000096.1:0-5950 GCA_046734935.1 Nitrospirota bacterium | reverse complement strand
ACAACTCTTCACGATCCATTCACGACGGCTTCATTTACCTCTGTTACCTTCCTACCTAGGCACACGATCGAAGGATATGAAGAAAGTTTCTTGGAAAGGAAGGTGAACAAATGGCGGACATAACCGTAGTCCTGTTGTTTCCGGTCATCATAGGAGGAATGTTGTTGGTCATCACCTGGGCCATGAGTTCGGTTCCGTAGTCGCTTATTAAATTAAGGTGCTCGTGGCACCAGAACCTACGCTCAACGAGCAGTGAGCGATAGGAGAGAAGGGCCTTTCTCTAGGTTGAACGCGGATGCCGCCAAGGCTACGCATTGCGGGATTGGCTTGATGCCGAATTCATCGTGAACGAGGAGATCTACGAAACTCATTAATAACACCGTGACCCGAGCGACGTGAGGTTGATTATGGAAAGAAGCATGGAGTCAAGAGAAGGAATGCGAGAAAGAATTGTACCGGAGAATGAACGGGCCATGCGGCTTTTCCCCGAAGACCAGCACTTTTACATGGATGCATGCCCTCGTTGCTCGGGCTTATTGGTAAACGAATGGTCCTATGACCTCTGTAATGGAGGTGAATATAAGGCCAACCTTCTGCGTTGCGTTCAATGTGGTTACCGCATTGATCCTGTGATTCTGCTCAACCGGCACCGCACGGCGAGCGAAGACGTGGACCGAAAAGATGCCTGGTACATGCTGCCCATAAATACAGAAATGTCCGGTGCAGCCGTTTAATTTACGGCACAAACGAAGGGGCGAATGAAATGGAACGTTATTCGAGGATATTGAGGACAAGATAATGGAACAAGGAAAGAGACACGACAACCTTTGGTCGGTTGTGCTGGCAGGCGGTGATGGGGTGAGAACGAAGGAATTTATTCGCCGCTGGCTGGGTCATGACAAACCGAAACAGTATTGCACATTCCTTGGTAACCGGTCGATGTTTCAACACACGCTCGATCGCGCAGTCAGGTTAACGCCATGGGAACGCATGGTCGTCATCGCAGCTCGGCATCATCAACACGAATTGTGGGCTCAACTCGATGGAAGGCCCGCTGGGATGATCGTCTTGCAGCCAAGTAATGCAGATACGGCGGCAGGTGTGTTTCTGCCTCTCAGTCACATTTTGGCGAACGATCCTGATGCGACTGTCGTGATTTACCCATCCGATCATTTCATCCGGCCCTTACAGTCCTTCATCTCGGTTGTAGACGAGGCTGTCAGGGGAAGCATGGTGCTCGGTGGACGACCAGTGTTGCTGGCTGCCAAGCCGGATAGCGTGGAATTGGAATATGGATGGATTCAGCCTGGGCGCTTTCTGGATTGTCCGGGAACATCAGCCATCCGAAGCGTCGAACGGTTCGTTGAAAAGCCGACGGAAGCCGTGGCGCGCCGTGCCTCGGTGGGTGGAAGCCTGTGGAATACCATGATTCTCGCAGCCAAAGGCCGAGAACTCTGGAGCTTGGGCAAGAAGTGTGTTCCCGAGATCATGACGCTTTTTGAGCGATATAAAGAGGTGATTGATACCGCGGACGAAATGATGGTCCTCGACGCGATCTATGACAGCATGCCGCGCCGTAATTTCTCAAAGCACTTACTCGAACGTGTTCCTGAACGGCTCGCGGTGATGGAAATGCGGGACGTCCACTGGAGTGACTGGGGCAGTCCAAAACGGATTGCCGCGAGTCTGGAGACGATCGGGAAACGCCCGAGAATATTAAAGGACCCGATGCCCTTTCTTTATGTAGGGTGAACGAACAGTGCGCGAACGAATGAATAGAATCACAGACCTGAAGGAGAACACCATGAGAGATATCCACTGGCAGTTCATTGCCGCAACAGTGTGGTTACTGTCCGCACCATCCGTCGGTGCTACCGCTTCAATGACCGAGCAAGTTTCGCATCAGTTATTGATCGGAGACCGTATTCTCATTGGTACCGTGCAGGAAGTGAGGGGTGCGCAGGCGCGTATCGATACGGGCGAAGGACAGCCGCGGTTTGTTCCGATGGGAGTACGGGAAGCCAAGGGATTGCCGGACCTTAAGCGGGGAGACCGGGTGGAAATCACGCTCAATGATCAGAATCTGCTCGTCGACGTGCATTTGATCGGTGAGGCAAGTTATCACCGCGTCGTGAAAGGCCAACTCATTCAACCGCTCGTGACGGGGCATGTGAGCGCGGTATTTCGTACGACTCAGGATAAAGAGGAGTCCCACTTCATTAGACCGGTGGCACGGAGCAAGATGGCGTCTGTGCCGGTTGGTGTGGATGCCGTGTTTCTCATTGATGAGTCGGACAGAATCGTGGATGTGACCTTCGGCAGCAAGGAGGCGGTTCATCGCGCGGCGGAACTCTGGAACAAGAAAACTCCTCTGAAAGGGAATTTCGACAGAATCACCGGCGTAATCGTGACGCCATTGGAGAACAATAGAATTTCAATCCGAACCGATGTGGGGGAGCATACGCACGAAGTGCGTCCACTTGCTCAACGAAGACTGACAAGCTTGATCAAGGGCGATGCAGTCATCCTGCTAGTCGACGAAGAGAATAAGGTGACTGACATTGCGGTTCCTCCTCGGTGAAGCGGGGGCCCAAGGGAAGGGTGGGAAAACCATGAGTGCTAATGGCGCATCAGACACAAGGTTAAGGACCGTAGGAGGGCAAGGTGGCTTACTCGATGACTCGCCATGCCCTCCAGAAGCGATGGTGGGGCGTGGCCTGGCTATTTCCTTGACCATTAAAGGTCATGGATAAGGCAGATCATCGATAAGGCGCATTGACGGTCAAAGCGTCTCTAGTGATCTACATGGTTAATCAGCGCTGGGTACGATTTGTTAATGGACTAGCGAAGAACTCTATGAAAGGTGTGGATATGCCGTTCTCATGCTTCTCGAAAGAAGTTCAGGAATATACCCGTGCGTGTGAACATCTCATTGGCGAATCGATGAGACGGAATAACCACTTCTCCGAACAAGAGATGGAAATGGTGAACTATTACACGGATGAAGTTGTCAGGCTCGTGACAGGGAAGCACTCGTCGTCCGAGTTTCAGAAACTACCGAAGTGAAGATCTATGGATGCAAGAGTCAGGAAGTATATCCGTTGTGAAAAGTGTCAAGGAAGCCTGCGGGCCGAAACAGCGATCGACCTCGTGAGCGGCATCGTGATACTTCAGTATGTGTGCTTCAATTGTGGCCGAAGATCGCATCCGGAGAAAGAGCCACGGCCGTTGAGTGCAGCATGATGAGGCCGGGTCTTTGGGCGCAAGGCGCACACGCGAGTACGCGGTAACCCCATCAGGTACCGATGTCGGCTCGACAATATGCGCGCGGTCTAACGCCTTTAACAGTCTCACCCAAACCCATCGTTCGATTCCTGATTGTTGCACCAACTGAAAGATCTTTGTGCTTGTCGTTCAGACTGAATATAGAGGCCGCGACGTCAGCCTCACGCAACCACAGTCATCTATTCGAGGCTGGCGATTGGCAGTAGGTTTTAATCGCGTAGCCTCCGATCAACCATTGCTCGTGAGGCGAACGCCCTGCGCAGCGTAGGACAAACTACTCGGTAAATGTGATCAGGTAAATTTCCCTCATACTAAAGAAGGCATTGACATTCCTAGGCGATGAGCGGAGAAAAGGGACCAAATGAAGCGGTTGTAGACATCTGTAATGATCTTCATGAATCGCCAAAACGTCATTAATCATATTGTTTATGCAGCCATCGTTCACAGTATTTTCGTTCTCGGGTTGACCGGCTGCGGCGACAGTGGTGCCCCCGAAGGTTTAGCTATCACCACGTCCTCACTCCCAGAGGGAACCATCAACCGGCCCTATTCGGCTTCAGTCAGTAGTTCCGGAGGCGCGCCCCCCTACACGTGGTCCGTCTCGCCGGCGTTAGCGAATGGTCTCAGCCTTGATGCCGCAACCGGCGCAATCAGCGGCACACCGACGACACTGGGAACCACTTCGCACACGTTTACGGTGCGTACCACATCAGAAACAGTAGAACAAACGTTCAACTTAACCATCGAACCTCCGCTCTCGGTTACCACAACCTCCCTTCGAGACGGAAGTATCGGCGCGGCCTATAACGAACCTGTCCAAACCGCTGGCGGCATTGGAGCCTTGAGCTTTAACATTGTCCTACCAGGCACAGGCACACTACCGCAGACTCTTAGTCTGAATTCGACCACCGGCATAATCTCAGGAACACCAGCTGCCCCAGCCGGCACGTTCACGTTCACCGTCCGCGTTGCAGACGGGGGAGGGCAAGAGGATACGCAAGCGCTCTCGCTTCGTATTAACCCGTCCACTCCACCTCAGATTACGACCACCTCGCTACCGGGCGGCACAGTCGGTCAGGCCTACATTCAGAGGGTGCAGGCAAGTGGAGGGATTGGAACACTTGCCTGGAGTGTGTCTGCTGGGTCGCTCCCAGTGGGTCTCCTACTCGATCCGTCTGGGCCAAATGGTGGAACCATTTCGGGCACTCCGAGCAATGGAGGGCCCTCCAACTTCACGGTGAGGGTCACAGACTCGTTGGGTCAGACTGACACGCAGAATCTCTCGATCACCGTGACCCCATTCTCGATTACCACTACCTCCCTCCCATCCGGAAGTATCGGCCAGGCCTATAGCCAGCCTGTCCAAACCATTGGAGGTACTCCACCGCTGACCTTTAGCGTTATTCCCACAGGTAATCTGCCGCCAGGTCTAAATTTGAATTCAACGACCGGCGTGATTTCGGGAGTACCGGTCGTGCCGGCAGGCACGTCGTCTTTTACTATCCAAGCGGCAGATGCGGGCGGACGAAATGACACTCAGACGCTGTCGATCACTATTGACTTCTCCAACCCGCCAAATATCACGAACATCACGCTTCCGGCAGGGACCTTTGGTCAAAGCTACAGTCAGACGCTGCATGCCGACGGAGGGATTGGAGCGCGGACTTGGAGCATCGTTTCAGGGGCACTTCCACCGGGCTTGAATTTGATTCCGTCGACAGGCGTGATATCCGGAACGCCGACTGCGCCAGGCGTATCATCGTTTACCGTTCGGGTGGTGGACACGCTCGGGCAAGCGGACACGCAAGCACTCTCTATTTCTATTTGTGTGCTGCCTCTGTCTTGCGCCTGACCCGCCAGCCAATCATTCGCAACCCTATAAACCAGGTGAACGTGACTAGGGGCAGAGTTCAACGCTCCTTACCGAGGCCGAACCGTTTCCTAATTCGTGCCGCAAAGGAGCTGCTGAACATAATGTTCTGAGTAGTGAAGCAAAAAGCGGAATTGGTTTATACTTCAACAGACTGACCTAGGGTCTGCCAGAAGCCCTTCACCATCTGCGAGGGAACGAAGAGGCAAGAGGCATCATCAAGGACCTTGTGGGCGGATCGTAGAGCGGCTCTCGAGATCAAAGGATGGCAACAAGAGACGAACCGGCAGCATCATTTGTAACCTTTCATCGATCCAAGGTCCCATCCTTGTCGATAACTCTCTCCCCAATGGGTGGCGCCGCTTCGATCAATTGACCACACTCGCCAGCGAGCCGTCGGCGTGGATGCGCGCGATGTGGTTGACGGGTACACCGTTGTAGGTCGTGAAGACCCCGCCGATATAGAGGTCCCTCGTCCCGTCGAGCACCGGGTCGATGCTCAGGACGTAAGCATCGTTCGGCGGTTCGGCACCCAGAGTCGGTTCGTGGAATGTCGAGACCAGCGCGCCAGTTCGATCCAGACGCACCAGCCGAAAAAGGATTCCCGATCCGCCAGTCACAGCAAATCCGCTGAGGAACACGTCGCCGGTGCCGTCTTGAGCCGGACAAATGACGTTGGGCACTAGTTGCACGGCTGGCGTAAAGGACGTATCAAGCTCGCCGTTTTCGTGTGCCCGTACAGACAAGTTCACGGGTATGTCGTTGTAACTGTTAATGCGGCCGCCGGCGTACACA
>JBKPSD010000095.1:0-3878 GCA_046734935.1 Nitrospirota bacterium | reverse complement strand
CGGGCGAACGATTGCAAAGCAACCGGTGGCGAGGGCGGGTGAGACGGGTGAACGATTGCAAAGCAACCGGTGGGCAGGGGGAAAGATGCGTGAATGATGCAAGGCAATCGCGGGTCGGTATGTAAACTGCTGAGAAGCCGTCTAGTCGATAGGCTGAAGTCAGCGGAATTCTGGATAGTGCGCGAGCGAGGGGTGCGGGCGACAGGACCAAACACGGCTGGCCGCCGGGCAGCGGCCAGCCAATGCCGGCTTAGGGTTTGACGACGAAATGACCGCGCCGGTTCTGCTGATAGCAGGACTCCGAGCGGTCGTTGCAGAACGGGCGCTCCTTGCCGTAGGACACGGCGACCAGACGGTCCCGTCTGATGCCGAGATCGGTCAGGTAGTTCATCACGACCTTCGCGCGCTTCTCTGCGAGCACGAAATTGTAGGTCGAGCTGCCGCGTTCATCGCAATGCCCTTCTACCTTGAGCTGCACGGCGGGGTGGCTGCGCAGCCATTCCGCGTTGCGGCTCAGTACTTGTCTCCCTTCATCGCTGATGGTCCAGCTGTCATAGCCGAAATACACATCCCGAAGACCGGCGGCCGCCGTTGCGGCCTGTTCTGCCCGCAGATCGTCCATTTGCCGCTTGACGGTCGCCTGATCATTCTTGGCCATGGCCATGCCGGAAAGGCGTTCGGTGTTCGGATCGTCTAAGGACAAGTTCGGCATCGGTTCTTGAACCGCCGCACGCGCCGCAGTTGAGGTGGTTCCATTCGATTGAACCGCTTTCTTCGAGCATCCCGCGGTCAACAAGGCCATACAGCCCACCACCATTAGACACAGTATTTTACGAGTCATACTCCCCTCCTTGGTGAACATCACGAAACGGTTCCGCGCCCGAGCCCACGGGTCTTCGCTTCGTGCCGAGCGGAGTGTACCAATTCGAACGCATCAGGGCAATATGTTAGGCCCCATTACTTGAAGAAAAGTGGGATTGTAAAGGTTTGGTGAAGTTACTTCTCTGTCCGTAGAAACATGCGTTTCGGGACGTCGAAGGCGTACCGCAATTGGACCGCCCAATATTCCTGGACGAGCGTGCCCGGCTTATCCAAGGAGCGATCCTGTTCTCTGTAGACACTCACTTCATAGTTGTCCATGAAGCGAAAGGCGAGACCGACAATCCAGTCCAGTTCGGTGGGCTTGAGCTTGTTGCCCAATTCACGATCGGTAAAGAAATTGGTGTCGCCATAGAGCACCAGCGTGTTTTTGTATAAATCCACGTCGACATGAGCGACGTAGCGAAACAGCGCGCGCCCGGTATTGTCCGGACGAGCGAAGTAACTGTCGTTATGAAACAGCCAGCCGAATCCCGCATAGGCATTCAAGTTTTGCTGAGGCAAGTACTTGCGCCACCAGGAAAAATCCTCGCGGGCGTGAAGATTTCCGGTCCCTAACACGTCGGCATAGGCTTGTTTGAGGCCGCTTCTATCGAGCGGAGCGTCACGTTCATACTGAATGCGCCAGCCCCATCGATCTACGAGGCCGGTCAGGGCATAGGTCATATCCCACTCGCTGAGTTCGATCCAGCCGTTCGTGCGATCAGAGAAGAAGTTTTGATCGGTGTAGAAGGTGAGGTACTGCTTGTAGAGATCGACCTCCAGATGCGCCATATACCGCATTCCAACGAGGCCGGTGTTATCAGGACGCGCGGCGAATGTCGGATTCGAGACGAAGGGCGCAGCAAGGAGATAGCCACCGAATAACGTCTCTTCGGCCTCGGCCGACCCGTTGTCTTGCTGCTCCATTGAGGGCAACGGGCGTCCGTATTTTTCCAATCCATAGGCGGACGACAACCACGCGCACGATGAAAGCACGACGAAGCAGAGAATTCTGCCAAGGCGGGGTCGAAGTGATGAAATGATTGCGGGCATCATGGGCTGCGTCCTTGGGCCCATCCGCATAGAGTGGGCCGGGGCAGCCATCATGTGATCGGTTCACACCATGAAGGGGATAGCTGCCGAAGACACACAGCAATGCGGAGCACTGATCGATAGTAACGCGTTACCGTCAGGGTCCATTCCATCCATCCGCAAAACTCCGTCAGCACTGCGTGATACGATGCCGTCTACCGGATTTGTCACAGGTTGTCAATGCAGAAGCTCCGTTTCCGGGCAACGCGCGAAAATGTCCTCACAGTGATCGTATTCGGTGCCGTCCGGCACAGGCCGAAATTCGACGCCCGTGACTTCGTCCTTTTCGAGAAGCAGGCTGGCCCAGCAGCCATGGTGTTCCTGGGCAATACTGCCCTTTAAGAACGGACGCGATTCCTCGAACATGGGCGCTTCCTTGTAATAACGGAAAATGACGCCATGACCATAAGGGACCTCTCGCAGGGGCGTCCCCGCGCATTGAAACAGCTCTGCCCGGGTCGTTCCCACGAGACGTTTGGCCGTGGGGTTGTCGGTTGTCGCTTGCGGCGGAGTGGAGGCGCATCCAGTGAAGAGAACACCTATAAGAGCCGCTGTACGCAGACGTACCATATATCCAGACTTCTTGCGGTGGTGAGTCGCTAGAGTAAGCTAAACCGAGAAGAGACACAAACGATAATCGCTGGGCATTCGGGAGATCCCCTAGGAACTCAGGGACCAGGCCGCAAAGAGGCGCACATTGTTTGCGGAGGGGGGAAGAACTTTGCTATAGTCCGCGCCGGAGAGACGATTGAATGGGATTGGAACCGAACTACATCATCGTGGACGGCCAGACCTTCAGCAAGGCCAAGCTGGCGCTCGACAATCACGTCTATAAAAATTGCCACATCGACGATTGCGATCTCTACTATAGCGGGGGGCAATACGAGCTGCTCGATACTCACATCACCAATTCACGGCTCATTCTCAACCATCCCGCCAAAGGCATCTACAGCGCGCTCCAGATCTTCCGCATGAAATCTCCGGGCTCGCGTATCATTTACGAGTAATGCGCTGAGGCGTTACTGCGAGATGACTGCAGATCTCAGGTCTCAAGTGAGATAGGAGATGTGTCATATGCGAGATTATTTTTCGGAAGCCAGAGCCCAGACTTCCGTCGCCGCGCGCAAGCCGCTTTCCACCGCCCCATTCATATAGCCCTGCCACTTGATGCTGGTATGCTCGCCGGCAAAAAGGAGCCGGCCATGCGGTCGCGCCAGCCACGGCCGCCAGGCGGGATCGAACGCGGGATCGAAGTAGGTGTAGCCGCCTTGAGCCCAGGAGTCGTGCTCCCACGTGACGTGGTGGTGTTTCAATAACTCAGCCTCTCCGGGCTTCAGCCACGACAAAGCACGCACCAGGCCCTCGACACCTTCCTGAGCCAGGATCTTCCGGGTGTCCTCGCTCGCCTGGCCGCCCGCCATGAGCGTGAGAATGCCGGCGCGACCGCGCTGTTCCTCGTTGGCGTCCCAAATGGCGCCTGTCGGAGCGTCGGTGCCGTAGGCACGCGAGCGGCCCTTGCGCTTCCAGAAGCGGCGGTCGAACTGCAGCAGACTCTTGGTCACCCGTCCGTACTTCAAGTGTTCAAATGCCTTCGCCTGTTCGATCGGCAGTTCAGGGCTGATCTCAATGGCGCGCTGCGTGGTGACCGGAACGGCGACGATGACATAATCCGCCTTGATCTCCGTGCGCTCGCCTGCATGCTCGACCGCGACGCGCACCGAAGACCGGTCGTCGTGGATTGCCAAGGCCGCTGTCTTAAGATGCACCGCCTCTCCCAGTTCGACCGCCATGGCGTTCGGCAGCCGATCGTTGCCCCCTTCGATGCGTCCCATCGGTTCTTGTCCGGGCGCTTCGGACGCGAGCTGTTCGATGAGGACCAGGAGAGAAAGGTCTTCGGGATCGGCAAGGAAGAAGCCGCGCAGGCC
>JBKPSD010000094.1:0-6796 GCA_046734935.1 Nitrospirota bacterium | reverse complement strand
GCCCAGTCGCGGGGAGCGTTATGGGCATTATTCGTCGCGGGACTCTACATTGCCTGGTTGCGCTTCGAGAAAAAAACGTTGATCGCGCTCGCGCTGATGATCGCGATGTTGGCGGTCATCCCGAATCCGCTTAGCCGGAGGGTGAGCGAAGTCTCAACGCAGGACCCATACGCGTATACTCGGGTGGACATCTGGAAAAGCTCCGTGGAACGAATCGCCGAACATCCCTGGGGAATAGGGTTGGGAATGTTCAAATATGCGTCTTTTCAGTACCGGTTCCCCGTCGACCACGAGATTGCGCGTTATGGGAAACGAGCGGAATCGGCGCATAGCGGGTTTTTGGAAATTGCCGTCGAATTGGGGATCGTCGGATTGTTGATGTTCTTGGCCGGCGTTGCAGCATGGGCAGGCGAGGTCAGGAAGGTAGTGAACAGTCAGGTATCGCCGTGGGAACGGGGTCTGGCCGTGGGAGGTGTGGCGGCCGTGATGGCCATTCTCTCCCATGCCATAGTGGATTCCGTGTTCCACGAACCGTCGCTCGTCATGACGATGATTGTGGTCGGCGGTGTCATTCTCAAATTCGGGCCAATCCATGGAAGGTCCATTGGACAATGGCGGATTCCGCTTTCGTTTCATCCGGCCCGTCGCGCGCTCGTCCTGTTCTTCGGTGTGCTGCTGGCCATACTCATCATTCAACCCGCTGCGGCGTGGTACAGCTTCATGCAAGGTCAGGTTCATGCCAAGGAGGGGAGACAGGATCTGGCATGGGATTGGCTCGAACGGGCGTCACGGATCGATCCGGGCACGACTGGGTATCATGACGCTCTTGCCAGGGCAGCACTTCAACGCTTCGAGGAATCCGGAGATCGACAGTGGCTGCTGAGAGCGGTTGAAGAAGAGCAGGTGGCCATGGAACTCAATCCCATGGATGGACGGTTTCCGTATCGATTGGGGACGATGTTCGATGTGCTGGCTCGGCAGACCCTTTCGCATGATCAGCAGGCAACCGTGATCAACCAGGCAGTGGAAGCCTATGCACAAGCGAAACACATCGATCCCTACTCTCCTCTCAATTACCTGCGGTTGGCCGACATCGCAATGGAGCAAGGCCGGAAGCAGGAGGCACGGTCATGGCTGCAGGAGGCGATACGCTATGAGCCCAATTATTTGCCGGCGCACCTGCGGCTCGCTGAAATGTCACTGAGGGAGGGCGATGTCAAGGATGCGCGAGCCGAATTGGACACCATCATGGCTGTCCAACGACGATACCAGAGGCGAACGATGACGGATCTTGAACGCCAGTTTCTCGATGTCGATTCAGCGGCACTTGAACGCTCGTTGTCTGGCAGGGGCCAGCCATGAACGTCTTACGCAGCCAACGAACTCTCTGGGCGATCGGCGCGCTTCTCGCAGCCTTGATGAGCACGCTTCAGCTCCCGTTACACCAGTGGAGTGCGTCAACGCCAAAGCTCCAACAGCTCACCTACCTTCCGGACGGACAGTATTTGCGACTCGCTTCACTGGGATTCCGGGAACTAGTCGCAGATGTCTTATGGCTTCAAGTGATTCAAGTGATCGGGCAGCGGAAACTTTCGAAGGATGACGGACATTGGCTCTACGAGGCAGTGGATCGAATTACCACGCTCGATCCGACCTTTGTCCGCGCGTATGAGGCGGGCAGTTTGGCGCTCTGCACGCTTGTCGTCCTCCCGGAAGAGAGCAACCGGTTGCTTGAAAAGGGGATGCAGCATAACCCACAGGAATGGAAGCTGCCGTTTTTACTGGCGATCAACTACTACTTTGAAATGGCGGACGACAAGAAGGCTGCTGACGCGATGGCGAAGGCGGCTCGTTTGCCCGGGTCCCCTGATGCATTGGCGAGGCTCGCCGCGAAGCTGTTTGTCTCAGCCAAATCGCCACAGCAAGCGGTCGAGTTTCTTGCGAACGTCTACTCCGAAACGACGGATGAGAATATCAAAAGGCTTGTCGAGATTCGCCTGAAAGAATCGATCGTCGAGCGGGATCTTCAGCTCTTGGAGCAGGCGTTGAGCCAATATCAGGAGAAGTATTCGCGCCGCCCGCATAGCTTGGAGGAATTGGTGGGCCCAGGCCGATTGAGTAGATTGCCCGAGGAGCCCTTCGGCGGACGCTACGTTTACGAGCCGGCGACCGGCGTGGTTCGGAGCAGCGAAGTGAAAGAGCGCATGCGTATTCCTGTCCATAGGCGAATGCAGTACCCCGATTGATGGTCGGACCGCGAAGATCCCCGTGTCACGAAATCGCGAAACCTTTGACCGTGTGTACTCGATTGCTATGATGCAAGCTAGCGCTGGGTGATTGACGTATGGACGCCATCCTCGTTGAAAAGCTGAGTAAAACGTATACGCGGACGTGGCCATGGGAGAAGCCGGTCACGGCTCTCTCCGATGTCTCGCTTTCAGTGGCGCAAGGAGAGATCTTTGGGTTTTTAGGCCATAACGGCGCGGGCAAAACCACGATGATGAAGATGTTGCTCGGCCTGCTCCGCCCCACCAGTGGCTATGCGGAACTTCTCGGCCAGCCTGTGGGATGCGTCGATGTCAGGGCGCGCATCGGGTACCTGCCCGAAACTCCCTACTTTTACGATTACCTCACCGCCGAAGAATTCCTTCATTTCTATGGAAAGCTGGCGGGATTAGATCGGGAAACCATCGCGAAACGTATTCCCCCTTTGCTCGAACGAGTGGGCTTGACCGAGGCCCGGCACAGGCAATTGCGCAAATTTTCCAAGGGAATGCTACAGCGGATCGGTCTGGCCCAGGCACTGATCCATGGCCCCGAACTCGTCATCCTGGATGAACCGATGTCGGGCCTCGATCCTATCGGCCGAAAAGAGGTGCGGGATCTTATCCTTGGTCTGCGTGATCAAGGCACGACCGTCTTCTTCAGTACGCACATCATTTCCGACGTCGAAATGATCTGCGACAGAGTGGGGATTCTGGCGAAGGGCAGGGTGCTTTCAGTCGGCCGCATCGAAGATCTCGTGAACGATCATGGGACAGAAAGTCTGGAAGTCGTTTCCGACGGAGTTGTGGGTGACAGCTTGCCCGATATCAAACGCCTAGCGACGAGGATCATTCAACGCAGGGACCGCTGCATGATCATGCTGCCCGGCCGCAACCAGCTGGAGCAGGTCCTCGCCGTCCTTCGGACCGCCGGAGGCAAGCTTGTCTCGGTCATTCCGCACAAGAAATCGCTCGAAGACATTTTTCTTGAATACACAAATCGCAGGGTCTGAGATGTACAGTCTCGTCGCGGTGGCCGGCAACACCTTCCGGGAAACGATTCGGGACAAGATACTCTACAACCTCGTCCTCTTCGCAGTGCTCCTCATCGGAGCGTCGGTGGTGCTCGGCACCCTCACGATAGGAGAGCAGGCTCGGATTATCAATGACCTGGGACTGGCCGCCATTAACCTTGTCGGTGTCATTATCGCCATCTTCGTGGGCATTGGGCTCGTCACGAAGGAGATTGAGCGTCGGACCATCTACACGATTCTCTCGAGGCCCATCACGAGAACGCAGTTCATTCTTGGAAAATATATCGGCTTAGGATGCATCATCAGCGCCAACGTCGCCATGATGTTCGGCATGTTCTTGCTCGCCGTCTGGGTAAGCGGCAATACGATCTATGGCGCGTTGTTCCAAGCCGTGCAATTGGCGCTTGTCGAAACGTGGCTAGTCATGGCGATCGCGCTGTTCTTCTCGACGTTCAGCACGTCCGTGTTAAGTGCGACGATGACGATCGGTTTTTATATCATCGGGCATCTCACGAGTGATTTAAAGAGCATGGCTGAACACAGTGAGAGCACGCTAACGACGATAGTGACGTCGGTCCTGTATTACGCATGCCCAAACCTGGACGTGCTCAACATCAAAGGCCAAGCGGCCAGCGGCATTCTGATGGAATGGGGCTATCAGGCAACAGCGACCGCGTACGGCGCAGCCTACATCGGAATGTTATTGACTGGTGCCTGTTTGATCTTCCAGCGCCGCGACTTCTAACGGCTTCCATCAGGACATCGAGATGAAAGGTCTTGCGATTCTCCCTCCAGATCGATGGATGGAGGTCAATCTCCTGGACACTTTGAGAAGCAGGTTCTGCGATGAACTGCATGTCTTCAATTATCCTGGCGGCATGGGACAGCTCGGCTCGAAGTCGTGGAGAGCTCAACGAGACAGGCTGAACCATCGCCTCACGGAGTTGGCTGCGACGCTGAAGTCGTCAGGAAAGCTCGATTTCATTTTTTGCATCGTCTACGACGACTTTCTTCTCGTTGAAACGGCCAAGAAACTGCAGGAACTTCGCGTGCCGCTGGTCAACTATCATGTGGACATGGCCTTTCAATGGTATCGAGTCATTCGCACCGCTCCCTATTTTGACGTGTTGGCGGTGGCCCAGTTAACGAATGCCGACCACCTAACCGCGCATAATGCGAATATTCATTGGATGCCGATGGCGGCGAA
Source organism: Nitrospirota bacterium (assembly GCA_046734935.1). GTDB lineage: Bacteria > Nitrospirota > Nitrospiria > Nitrospirales > Nitrospiraceae > Nitrospira_C. The sequence continues at coordinate 2,291 of JBKPSD010000094.1, read as the reverse complement.
TCCAAGTTTTTACTTCCGCGCGGCCACTCTTCCGACGCATCGTGAGCCTCAGGTGTCCTTTGTGGGTAGCTTCAATCCGTTTCGTCGCGCCTTACTGTCGGCGTGTGTGCGCAACGGCATCCGTCCCGTCGTGTATGGGCGCGGATGGAATTGCCAGAGTCCGAGCCCGTATCGATTCCCTTGGGGGCCGTACAAGATCCTTCATGATCTTCGGTATTACGCCGCTGCTCGCTGGAAGGCGGAGGGCCCTGAGAGCGTCGTGGGTCCATTGCGGCGAAAGTGCGCCCGAGGGTTTTCGTTTGAAGAATTGGAGGGAGTCGATTTCAGAGGCCCATGCAGTGACGAGTCGCTGCCGACGATCTTCAACGAAAGTCAGGTAAATCTGGGCTTTTCCGACACTGGATGGCATAGTGCAACGAGGGTCCGTCAATCCGGAAACCTCCAGTGCCGCCTTCGGGATTTTGAGGTGCCGATGGCAGGAGGACTGTATCTCGTTCAGCAAGCTCCAGACCATGAGCAGTACTACAAGCTCGGTGAAGAAATCGTCACGTGGTCGCAGCCGGAGGAGTTGGTCGACAAAGTCCTGTTTTATTCGCGCAACGCCGCGGCTGCGATGCGAATCCGCGAGGCCGGACAGCAGCGCGTCTTGCGGGAGCATACGTGGGAGCGCCGGTTTGACCGGTTATTTTCTCTTCTTCGATCGCAAGGGAAATTGGCATGACATCGCGAACCGCTGAATGCCAAACGATTCTCATCGAACCGATGAAGGGCTGGGAACGGCTGAATCTTCACGATGTCTGGGAATATCGTGAACTTCTGTACTTCTTCATCTGGCGCAATCTTAAGGTGTCGTACGCTCGAACGAGGCTGGGATTCGGCTGGGCGGTACTCAAGCCCATGCTGACCGTGGCGGTGTTCACCTTGATTTTCGGCTGGCTAACCCAAGTGCCCTCGGATGGGATCCCGTATCCGCTTTTTGTCTTTTCCGCCTTGCTCCCTTGGCAACTGTTTGCCCGCGTGGTGGCCGGTTCAGGATCAAGCATGGTTGCCAACGAGAATCTGATCACGAAAGTGTATTTCCCTCGCGTGATTGCGCCGCTCTCCATCGCAATTACCGCCCTCGCCGATTTTGGAATCGGCTTGGGCATGCTGCTGGGAATGATGTGGTACTACGGCAGCGCAGTCGGCAGCGGTGCATGGGCACTTCCATTGCTCACGATCGTGACCATGGCGGCGGGGCTTGGAGTCGGGCTGTGGCTTGCGACGCTCAATGCGTGGTGTCGAGACATAGGACAGGCGCAGCAGCTGATCCTTCAGCTCTGGCTGTTCGCAACGCCGGTGATTTACCCGGCCAGCCTCATCCCTGAGGGATGGCGATTCTTCTACGCGATAAATCCGATGGCGGGCGTGGTGGAGGGCTTCCGACAGCTGTTGCTGACGGGGGAAAGTCACAGCGGCTTCATGATTTTGCCGTCGGCCATCATGGCGGTCTTGTTGTTGATCTCCGGTCTCTATGTGTTCAGGCGTACTGAACAGACGATCGCCGACGCGGTGTGACGATGGGTGACGTCGCCATACGAGTGGAAGGTCTCGGCAAACGCTACACAATCGGTGAACGTACGCGGCGCAACACGATCGCAGGAATGGTGGCTGAAGCCTTGCATCCACCGCCGCGACGGACCGATAACGGTCCCGCTCGACGACCTGCCCAACAGCCCATTGGGCAGTGCGAGCCGATCGTATGGGCATTAAAGGACGTCTCCTTCGAACTTCCCAAAGGAGAGGTCCTTGGCATCATCGGGCGCAACGGCGCGGGCAAGAGCACGCTGCTGAAGATTCTGTCCCGCATCACGAGGCCCACCACAGGCCGCGCACTGATTGCAGGCCGGGTCGGCACGTTGCTTGAAGTAGGGACCGGATTTCAGGGAGATCTTACCGGACGTGAAAACATCTATTTGAACGGTGCTCTCCTCGGCATGAAGAAAGCAGAGATTGATAGGAAGTTCGATGACATCGTCGCCTTTGCCGAGACGGGCCGTTTTCTTGAGACTCCCGTGAAGCATTATTCCAGCGGCATGTACATGCGACTGGCATTTGCAGTCGCTGCGCATCTTGACACCGAAATCTTATTCGTCGACGAGGTGCTGGCGGTTGGAGACGCGGCGTTTCAGAACAAGTGCATGGGAAGGATCGGGGACGTCGCCAAAAGCGGACGGACGGTCATCTTCGTCAGCCACAATATGGCGGCAATCGAACGCCTCTGCACAAAAGGTCTGTACCTCCATAATGGG